>CAZHDS010000637.1:0-1507 GCA_964531495.1 uncultured Ignavibacteriales bacterium | reverse complement strand
AGAAATCGGTCTCTCGGTCAAAATAGGCGTATGGCCCGGTCGCATAGATGGAATCGCTATACGAGAACAGCTCGACCTGTTTCCCCCAGGCTTCGGTGTAGCGTGCTTTTTCGTTGTAGAAGGCGGAATCGGATCGCAGGCTGTACGAGGTGTCATCGACAAAAACATGGCCACGCAGCATGGCGCTCTGGCTCTCCCGATAGACGGCCGAATCGCAGTAGATCCGCCCCGACTCCGTGCGGAGGACGACGTTGCCTACGATGTACACGATATACTCGTCACCGATTAGTTGAACTTCGGTGCGGTCAGAGTGCTCCACAAACAGGCTATCATTGCCCGCCATCGTCGCCGGAGCCAGTACGAACACGGCCAGGATTGCGCTGAGAGCGATCGCAAAGATTTTATTGGTCATGAAGAATCTCCGTGACCATGCCATGATACTCCGCCAGGCGATCAGCCTCTGCCCCGCCGAGTTGGGCCAGGCTGCTGTTGCCGCCCCCCTTCATGACTGTTTGCGAGGCCAGTTGTTGGGCCAGAGCGCTGGCATCCGTTGGGACTTGTCTGGGCACCGCAATATGCAAGCGACCGTCAGTCAATATCATTGCCACCCGGGAGGTGCGTTCGGCCAGCATCGACGCCAAGCGGGCTGCCAAACGTTGATCAGGAAGGCTGGCCGAGCTAGCTACGGCGGACGCGCTGACAAGCGTATTCGCACCCGGGGAAACCAGAGCCTCAACTCGTACCGGCAAGAGCTCTTCATAGAGAGCACTTACCTGCCGTCGCAGGGTGGCGCTGGTGGCGGCCAATTGTCCGACTACTTTAGGAAGGTCAGTGAAGTGGCAGGTCAATTCCTGAGCCATGTCGTCGGACACCTCAAATCGAGACGCATAGTCTGTCCGGGCCAGATCACCACAGAGAAATTTCAGCAGAGCATGTCCGCGCAGAGTCTCCTGCCCGATGAGCTTGATCAGGCCGACACCGCCGGTGGTAGTTGTGTGAGTCCCGCCACAAGCAGAGCATTCAAAATCCGGAATACTAATGACGCGTACCGGACCCGTTTTGGGCGGGGGCTTGCGTAGGGGCAGGTCTTGAGCGGCTTGTTGATCGTAGAAGGCTATCTGTACCGGACGATTGTCAGCCACTATCTCGTTCGCGAGGTCTTCTACAGCCCGGCACTCATCGTCAGTAATCGTGGCGGTGTCAATTTCAACCGCGCCATACTTTTCGCCAAGATGAACTGATACGGTCTTATAGCCGTGCAACCGGGCGAGGGCCTGGCTCAGGATGTGTTGTGCCGTATGTTGCTGGGAGTGGCGTCTGCGGCGTGGGCGATCGATCTCACCCTTGATCTGGTCACCGGCTTTGCCAACAGGCTGCGAAGTGTAGTGACGGATATCCCCGGCCGGGTCTATCTCAACATCCTCGATCGGGATCGAGCCAAGAACACCCAAATCGTGACTCTGTCCGCCTGAAGTCGGATAGAACGCCGTGTGATCAAGGATGGCAT
>CAZHDS010000636.1:0-1507 GCA_964531495.1 uncultured Ignavibacteriales bacterium | reverse complement strand
CACAACGTAGCTAATTCAGCCGGTAAGCGACTGCGTCAGTCTACAGGCTTACTCCAAGCGGAATCAGCAGTAGATGACCCCGGAGCAGCGGCAACAACGACGGCGTTTGATACCGATTTAACAGAGGTCGACAATTTTTGGAACGACAGCCTAATCGTCTTTACGAGCGGTGCATTAGCGGGACAAGCAAAGCCAATTCTGACGTACACGCAGGCCAGCGGAGCAATCGTACTTGACGAGGCACTAACGTCAGCTCCAGCGGATAACGACGAATTTACGATCTATTCGACGCATATTCACTCAGTATCACAAATCGCAGATGGCGTTTGGGACGAAGCGACATCGGGACATGTAGGAGTAGGTTCAACGGGGCTGGCATTGACGAGCATATTCACAACGGCGATGACGGAGAGTTACGCGGCGGATGGAGCGGCACCGACACCGGCACAGAGTCTATTCCTGATCCAACAGGCACTCACAGATGTCGGCATCGTATCGACCACCGAAACGATTCGTAAGCTCGACGGATCAACCGCAGCGGCTACATTGACACTCGATTCGGCAACGGCGCCAACGTCTAAGACGAGGGCTACCTAATGGCTATAGGTCAGGTAGTCACAGGTGGGCTAGGAGTCGCAGGTGGGTTGGTGACGACGATTCCGCTGTTGCTACTCAGGGGATTAGCTCCGGTGGTGATGCCAGATCCAATAATGGGTTGGCAGTCTGAACGTGGTGCAGTGGTATGGATGGCGAGTCGCGAGTCGTCAGTTGTGTGGCAAGGCGACAGGCAACATGTTGTATTCCAATCGATTCGAGGTGAGATCATGGCAAGCGATGCGGTTCGGAAACAACCAGCGGAAGTAATCACGTTTTACTTTGATTTCAGCGGAATCCTAGAGACGGGCGAAACGATAACAGGTACGCCGACAGTGGCCAAGTTAGTGACCACGACGCCAGACCTGACGATCGGAAGCCCGACGATAATCAGTAGTATCGTATCGGTGACACAGCCGGACGGGACCACATTGACGCTGGCAGCGAATGAGGCGGTTCAAGTCCAGCTATCGGCCGGTGCTGATCTGGAGAACTACAAGCTGGAGTGCATCTGCGGCACGAGCGACAGTAACACGCGTGAGGTTGATGGCACGTTGCAGGTGAGGGACTGATTCAATGGCAGCCCTGATTCTGTGCAAGTGCGGCAACCGATACCCAAGAGGCGGCAAATGTTCGTGCGGTGGATCTGTAACCGGTGCGGCAAGGTATCCTCACCTCTACAAGAGGACGCGGTGGATTAAGTGCAGTAGGCTATTCCGGGATCAATTCCCACTATGCGTACAATGCGAGCGACCAAGCCAGCTAGTGGACCATATACGCCCACACAACGGCAACGAGAAGCTATTCTGGGACGAGCGCAACTGGCAGGCCATGTGCCACCGATGCCACAATCAGAAGACGTGGAGGGATACCGGGGGGGTGTCAAATTGTGGGTGAGGTAGGTATCTAAGAC
>CAZHDS010000635.1:0-1508 GCA_964531495.1 uncultured Ignavibacteriales bacterium | reverse complement strand
AAATGGCCGGTTTTAACATGACCCCTAATGGACGGTTTTGACCGACCGATGACACATTGTGGGCAAAGTCCAACGGCTGAGCAAGAAGATAGGGCAGAGCGATGTGTTTCGGAGAGTCTTTCCTTTCGCGCCATCGGTCGTGGAGCTGGTTGAACGTATGCCGGAGGTTCTGGTCTCCGAGGGTTTTCCACCAAGCGACTATTCCGATGATCGGTTACGTCGAAGGCCGAAGTTGCATTTGAAGTCCCAGTTCTTTGCCTCGGCGACGACGATCAACACGGTTGTCCCGCTGGAAGGCTGGGAGTCCATTATACGTAAGTACATAATTGCCCGGGGGAAGCAAGTCACGCACCGGCAGTCAGAAGTTGATGCCAAGGACCTGCGGCAGGAATTGGAGCAGGACGCCGCCGAGCTACTCATGTCGTGGTCATCAGGGCTTGCGCCGGCGGAGCAGGAGAAGGCCATATTGTACCTAACCATTGGATCGCATAATCAGGACTATCGAAGCATGATTATGGATGGAGAGGTCTTGTACGTCGTGGGTCGTGCCTGGGCAATGGTTGCTTATCTTGACTTTGTTTCGCTCGTTGGACAGACGACCTGGGTGGAAAGCGTGGAAGAGCTGGAGGAGCTCTTGCCAAGGTACAGCGGATTTTGGAAGTGGCTCGGAAGGTATTTGAAGCTCGCTCTCTAGGTTGAATTGACCATCGTAAACGGCTCCCTGCATTCTCCCGGCATTTGATAGCCAATATCCCACCGATTTTGTCGTTACTATAATTCCCACTGCATTGGCGAGTTGTGTGTAGAAGATTAGCAACCATTTCCGTCGGAGATTTGACGATCCATATTCTTTGAGGAAGGTAGCCATGTGTCACAAACCTCTGAAGGTGCTACTGTCCGTTTCTGCACTTGTCTTATCTGTGGTCCTGTCCGGTTGCATCGGCGCCTTAGGATTCAATCATAGAACGGATCCACAGCTCTACCCAGAACCTCACCGCAACGCCATCACCTTTTGGGGACACGCCTGTTCCTATATCGACATCGCCGGATTCGGTATCGTCACTGATCCAGCATTTGAACCCACGTACGCGACGTTTCACAAACGATTTATTCCGGCCCCGCCACCGGCATCTTACGACCAAACACAGATTGTTCTCATCTCTCACGCGCATCACGACCACCTGAGTCCAAAAACACTGTCTCGTTTCCCATCTGAAGCCAAGATCCTCTGCCCGATTCCAGCGGCCAAGTATCTGGATGAAATGAAGCAGCAGATTATCACCATGCGTCCCGGGGATGTTTACGACTTCCAGGGCGGACAAATCGTAGCGGTGGCTGCCCATCATCCGGGCTACCGGTATTCCTTGAAGGCGCGCTCGGATGGCAGAGCCCTGGGTTACGTCATCCGGATGTCGGAGCAAACACTTTTCTACAGCGGCGATTCAGAGTATTTCGATGGTTTCAAGCAAGTCGGCGGTCAGTCGGGGATACGTCTTTACTCCGTTCCG
>CAZHDS010000634.1:0-1511 GCA_964531495.1 uncultured Ignavibacteriales bacterium | reverse complement strand
TCATCGTCGACTAAGCCTCTTGATGAGAATTGACATAAAGAACCCCAGTGCTACGATTCTCGCGCAGACTATTCCTGTGAGATAGGAGTTCGGATATTGGGGCGGCGTTAGGGTGCCTAGGAGTATTTGAGGCGCGGCCAACATAGCCCTAGCATAATCCTTTACCGCTAGAAGATCTCGGCAGATTACGACGTCAACACAGGCGATGACGACCAACAGTAGAGCGCCTGCCCGGATGAGTTTCAATGTGCTCTCGCCGTTACCCCAAATAAAATCAAGGGCCTTGAAACTGCTCCATTCGAAGAAAGCGCGAAGTCTCTGCAACTTGACGTACTTCTTCCTGTAGTAGGATTCGTTAGATTGCCACGACTTGTGGAGATGGATTTCGGTTGCTTGGAGCTCCACGTTTATGGCCTTGTTAACCCCTGTAGCGTCCCCGAGTTGCTGGTAATTCATTCGCAGTGTTCGGGCGAACCCCATCTTCAGGTTTTCGTAGGCCGGACACTCGGTGTCCAGGATTGCACTGTCCACCATTGTCTGTTCAAAAGTCGCATAGTCAAACTTGCAACCAGTAAACGCCGCACCGTGTAGGTTCGTGCCGACAAACCGGCAACCAGTGAAGTCGCAGGAGTCAAAGATGCAGTCCCGAAGATAACAGGTGTCGAAGATCGAATAGCGAAAGCTGACCTTGGTGAATCGCTTACCCTGGGCTCCGAGACGAAGGAATAG
This sequence comes from uncultured Ignavibacteriales bacterium, assembly GCA_964531495.1. Taxonomy (GTDB): domain Bacteria; phylum Zixibacteria; class MSB-5A5; order GN15; family FEB-12; genus DAOSXA01. The sequence goes on along the minus strand of CAZHDS010000634.1, from coordinate 782 downwards.
GTGCTGTGGGTACTCGGCATCTTGCACGTCTGTATCGCACCACTTGTCAATGAGGTGTACTCTGTTGCTGTCTTTCATGATCTTCTTCCGGCTAACGCCTGCCCTCTCCCTCAGGACGCGTCCGCGCGGCCCATTTTGTAGGCGTGCAGGGCTTTGTTAGCCCCTCTTTTTCCTTTTGCCAGCCTTCCGTTTTGCTTTTATTGCACCAGCTTCTGTCGGTTCTGCATAGATATGAAACCCCAGGACTTTTGCAAATGGCGATGTTGTTGGTTCGGGTTCTGGAGCCTCAGAAATTTCTAAAATCTCTTGAACTGTTGCGCCTTCCAGCGAACGTCTAATCGTTTCGCCACAGACGAACCTGCTGATGGTATTCATGTTGTCTCCGTATCGTTGTTTATGTTGATAATATCCGGCATTCGGTTAGACGCCGCAAGCCTTGCAACCACAAAAGAATAATACTCCGCCAATCTGTCTCCTATCGCCTTCAATAGATCAATGTGATGCACACACAGTAGCTTGTTCTTGTTCCTTCCGGCTATCGTGAGGATTCCTATGAGAGTCTTTGTCTGTCCGTTCCATCCATTAAGCGGTACCGCGATAACACAATTGTAATCGTCCGGGAAGTCCTTCTCGTTTTGGGTCTCAAGATAAAGGTGGTGGTGTGCCGCTTTCTTGATGTCTTCGATAAACACTACACCGCTCGCATGAATTTTATCGGAACCAAGCAATTTGGGTAACCCTACGTTCTCAGGAATGGCCTCGGTGCTCCCGTTTCGTTTTGG
>CAZHDS010000633.1:0-1511 GCA_964531495.1 uncultured Ignavibacteriales bacterium | reverse complement strand
AATGGTCATTGTTGAGAAGAAAATGGAAGAAAAGATAAAGGACATTTTGGGAGGCAAATCTTGGTGATCTCTTCCTCAGAAAGGTGGGGCTGACATGAGCGAGAAGCTCGTTCGGGATATAATGGTGTCTCTTGATGAGTATCCCTGTATATCTGATACGTACACTCTGGCCCAGGCTATGGATCAGATGGGGAAAGCATCCATATCAAGAAAGGGGCGGACATCTCTTCCTCGAGTGGCGTTGGTTTTTGACAGCAAGTTCAAGAACCTTCTGGGAATACTCAGACGCCGGGATATCATGCGCGGCCTTGAACCAAGATTTCTCTTAGGCGGCACCCTGGAGTACAGTCGGAAGCTATTTGACGTGGACATGGACCCCAATCTGCCAGAGCTTACTCATGACACGAGAATCGCCAGCATCAAGGAGCGAGCCAACCGTCCCGTTAAGGATCTCATGATACCGATTAAGATGACTATCGACGGCAGGGATCACATGATGACAGCCGTATACGAAATGGTTGCCCAGAATGTGAGCCTTCTCCCCGTGATTGAGGATGGTGCCGTGGTCGGCGTGATACGATCGGTGGATGTACTCCAGGAACTTCATCTAATCGTTAATTCATAGAAGTTGGTATATAGTGCACGAAAAATTCGGAACAGTGGTGAATTGCGTGGACGGCCGCACCCAGGTGCCGGTCGCCGAATGGATGAAAGATACATATGGCGTGACCCACCTGGACACAGTCACGGAACCGGGAGCAGACAAAGCAATTTCCGAGGGTCCCGAATGGCAGGTGGCTTCCGTCAAGGCGCGCGTGTTGGTTTCGGTGAACGCTCACGAATCAAGCATAATTGCGATCGTCGGACATCATGACTGTGCCGGTAATCCGGTTTCCAAATCAGAGCATATCGATATGACGAAGAAGTCCATCGACGTGGTGACTTCCTGGAATCCGGGAGTGACAGTCGTTGGTCTTTGGGTTGACGAAAACTGGCAGGTGGAAGTTGTGGGCACAAGTGACGACTTGAGTGATCACGATGGTTCTGGCACCCCTGCTACCCGTCCATCTTATGTTCGGTTTGTTGAAAAAGTAAAGCAACTTGAATGGAGTAAGATTGTATGGCTGTTGGCCGGCATAGGGTTGTTCTGCCTGTTATACTTCAGTCCGTCACTCCCGGATGCTGTGGACCCTGAGGGGCAGAGTTTTGCCCTGACGCATGAGGGCAAGGCCGCCCTCGCCTTGTTTCTTTTGGCCGCCACATGGTGGGTCTTTGAAGTGATACCGATTGGAGTGACCGGTGTTACAATTGGCGTGGTTCAGGCGCTGTTTTTGATACGGCCGGCAAGAATTGCTTTCAGCGATTTCATGGACCCATCGGTGTGGTTTATTATTGGTTCCATTACGATTGGCATGGTCTTTTCGAGGACCGGACTCACCAAGAGAATGGCCTATGGCATGCTGACTCTGGCCGGGGAGCGCACCAGCATGATCTACCTGGGCAGTTTTGTC
>CAZHDS010000632.1:0-1512 GCA_964531495.1 uncultured Ignavibacteriales bacterium | reverse complement strand
GCTTGCTATTTCGGCTAGCTGATGCTCTACCAATTGAGCTACGCCCGCATCGTCGTCGCACATTGTAGCGGCATCTCGCTTAGTCTCGCAAGTAGCGGCACTTGCTGCCTTTGTCTGTAGCAGTTCAGCTTTGTATGTAGAGTTAGAACCTGGGTGTTTCTGCGAACAGACGCATGAAAAGCCTCTACATACAAATAGAGCTTGCTCCAGTCGCGTATCGCGAGTTGATAGGAATACTCCGTCATTTCAGCGGAGATAGTATCGAATTCTGTGGAAATTGAAAAAGGTAGGGGCATCCTCGATAAGTGTTTTTGGTGAAACCACTTATTTAAAAGGAGGAGCCCTGATGGCTACTACAACGCAACGGCAGTCACACGTCAAGTGTTCAGATGATGGTGAGGCGTCTGAGGTTGTTCGGGATCGTCTCGAAGACTTGGCCCGGGCGGGTGCTCGTGAGATGCTGAAGAGTGCTTTGAGCGAGGAAGTCGACAGCTATCTCGGTCGAGGCCGATATGAGCGGACGGGTGAGTACCGCGGCTACCGCAACGGCTCGACGGTTCGGAAGGTGACGCTCGGGGCTGGCACGATCGACCTGGCGGTTCCTCGGGTGCGAGACATTCCCGGGGATCAGCCGTCGTTTGAGTCGAAGATCGTCCGCAAGCATCAACGACGTAGCGATACGATTGATGCAACGTTCCTGAACCTGTTCGTCGAAGGCTTGGCGACCCGCGACTTTGAACCGGCATTGCGGCTGCTGATGGGCCAGAACGCCCCGTTGTCGCCGAGCACAATCAGTCGGCTGACCAAGCAGTTCAAAGCACAGTACGACGCATTTGATCGGCAGGACCTGAGCGACCGGACATTCGTGTACATCTGGTGCGACGGGATTTACCTGAAGGCGGGGCTGGGGACGGAGAAGGCGTGCCTGATGGTACTGATTGGTGCGGATACAGAAGGCGATAAGCATCTGATCGCTCTTCGTGAAGGGTATCGTGAAAGCACGGCCAGCTGGAGCGATCTGATCCGGGACTGTCGCAAACGCGGGATGAACGAGCCGGCCTGTTGGATCGCGGACGGCGCGTTGGGGCTGTGGGCGGCGGTCAATGAACATAGTTCGGGGTCGGCGCAACAACGATGCACGAATCACAAGACGATGAATGTGCTAGACAAATTGCCGAAGGAGGAACAGCCGGAGTACACGCAGCGTCTTCGTGCCATTTGGCAGGCCGACAGCGAGAAGGCCGCTCGGAAGTTAGCGGCGGGTGTCGTTCATGATCTCCGCAAAGCCGGTTATGATCGTGCCGCCCGTTGTCTTGAGGATGACCTGGATCGTTGTCTGACGTTCTACAAGTTTCCGGAGCCCCACTGGTCGCACCTCCGGACGTCGAACGTGGTGGAGTCGCCGTTTGCCACGGTCCGTTTGAGAACCAATGCCGCCAAACGGTTCAAGAAAACCAAGAGCGGCGTCTACCTGATGCATCAGGTGATGGATCGACTGTCAAAGCGATGGCG
>CAZHDS010000631.1:0-1515 GCA_964531495.1 uncultured Ignavibacteriales bacterium | reverse complement strand
TACTTCCGGCACTGATGGAATCCTGGATTAGTCCTAAGGTCGAATCATAGACACCGGTGCTCACCTGCAATTGGGCCAGAATCTCGGAAGTCAAAAGGGGACTGGACAGCGCCCGAGCATAATTGCCGCGGCCGGGTCTGCCGATTCCCGGCACACCGTCGGGATAGAACGCATCGTTCACGCCGTCCTCCATCATGCCTGGAATCTGAAACAAAGTAGTTCCAGAGATGCCGATGGCCGCCGCCACTTCCGCGTATGAGGCTATTTCCAGCGCCTGACCAATGTCACCCAGTATGGCGTAGCCCGGTATAGCACTGGCATACCCCAGCAGAGAACCCGACACTTGGAACATCTGTGCGGCGGATATCAAGTTGTCGCAATGTTCGCCCATACCTTCGACGTAGGCACGCTCGCCTGCGACAGCCCCTACGACATCGCTGCAGGCGTTTGAGTAGCTGCCATTGAATCCCCCATCATCCGCGTACTCGACAGCCTGCTCCAAATCATCATTCGTCTGCATATCTATATAGACACCCTGGATCAGGGCGAACTCAACGATGTCCTTGATCATGTATCTCATCGTATCCCAGGAGGACGTCGAAAAGCCCGACAGCATCGAACCCCAGCCCGAGTAGTGTTCCTTCACGGCCCGCCAGGCCACCATTACAATGTCCTTTCCACAGATCACTCCGTTATCGGTGCACGGCAACGTGGAGGCTATTTGCTCCACAGCCACGTCGAGCATGTACACCAGAAGCGTCTTGGCAAACATCATGACGATATCCATGAGGGCTGCCGTCTTATCCACGAACAGATGCCAGAGAAACTCCAGGATTTCCAGAAGAGAGTCAAACCAGGTATCGGAATAGAACCAGAAATTTATCAGTTCCGAAATACCAAAAATCACCTTGCCAGCCATGTATTCGCCACTGGCGAACACTGATTCAACAAGTTTTTCCGCGAGTACCAGCCGGGCCAGGCTCTGCCGAAAGCCATCGCTGACGTTACCCTGATTTGCCAGCACCAGGTCACGAACGTCACTCGCCGACGGATAACTGTACACGATCGCGTCTGGATCAAAAATATTGGTCCTCCCGAGCAGCGTGTCAAGGGCATTAGCCCAGGCATGAGCCTGCTTGACCAGAGAATCAGGAAGGACAAATTCAGCATTATTGAAGCCGGTTTCGATAGTGATCGACTGCGTCACACCAACGGTATCGAGATACGGCACTCCCGAGCGGCTGAACGTGGAGAACACCCTGAGCTGGTAGGTCCCGATATCGATGCCGGCAATTGATGCTGACCCGCTCCCCCCGGTGGTCGCCAGGCCGTACCGCAGCACCCCGCTCTGGTATAAACCAGCCCGGGCACCGACCAACGGATCGGTCTCCACCAAGTTGCAATATTCCATATTCGCGTATGAGTTATTCACATGAACCGACAGATCGCCTTGATCCGCACTAGCGGTACTTGATCCCTGAAGGGGTATATACACCCACAACTGAGTGGAATCGT
>CAZHDS010000630.1:0-1528 GCA_964531495.1 uncultured Ignavibacteriales bacterium | reverse complement strand
TTGCTGGAAAACCGTGTTAATATGCTGCACGTCTTGCAGTCGGACCGGCGAACTTACCAGCGATACCTCGAAGGCCACCTCGAGACCATCGTGAAAGATAACAATCTGGGGGAACACATTCGCGCCGGTATCGTATATGAGAGCGCCAAGTTCCTGGTGGAAGATATCTTTGACCGTCCCACGCTGCGTGAGAATATCAGTCGGGGCAAGGAATTGGTTTCATCGACAGTCGGTTTCATTTTAACGGTCGAGAGCGCTCTGGCCAACCTCCTGAACGTGATGTCGTTTGACTACAGCACCTACACTCATTCGGTCAACGTCTGTACCCTGTCATTGACTCTGGCCCAGTTTGTCGATGTAAAGAACCCTCGTGACTTGCAGGCGCTCGGTACCGGTGCCTTGCTCCACGACATCGGCAAAACCAAGATACCTGACTCTATTCTCAATAAGCCCGGACCTCTGACCGACGCCGAAATGGATATTGTTCGACGGCATCCGCAATGGGGTTGTGACCTGGCCAAGGAGACTGATCTGCTCGATCAGGAATCCTACCTGCCCATATTGCAGCATCATGAGCGCGAGAATGAATCGGGCTATCCGTACGCGGCCGGCGGCAGGCACATTCACCTCTATGGCAAGATTACGGCCATTGCCGATGTTTTTGACGCTATGACTACTCGACGGGTTTATCGAAACGCGGTGGGCGCTTTCCCGGCGCTGAAGGAAATGTACGACGACCATGGCGCCTTCGACCGAGAACTTCTCCACGCCTTCACGCACATGCTGGGTCCGTCCGATCTGGATTCGTCCAACTGACCGGCGATCCCTCAAAAAGTAGTCCGATAATCAATTCTGATCCGCACCTCTGCAACTTGTCCGTCTCCCCTTCCGTCAACCAACTCAGACCGTAGCCGTCAGCCACTTTCCCCGCCGATAGTAGAGGTAGAAGCCGATTGAGCTAATCACGCCCGAAATGCCGAACACCCACCAAACCGCAATCTGGTCCAGACCAAAGAAATGCGTGACGATAATGGCCGGCAGGACTTGCAGCCCCCAACCGTGAATAGCGATGACAACCATGTTGGGGGTATTCATGCCGACTCCGGAATGGACCATCTCTATCATTACCATGGCGCCGAAGAACGGAAACCCGAGCGACCAGATGCGGAGCAGCTCGGTTCCATGACGAATCGTGGTCTCTGATTGAAAGAACAAGCCCATGTAGAATTCGGCCGAAAAGAATGCAAGCACTCCCAGGGCCGACATGATGCCTATGCCCAGCAGAATTGATTTATCTGCGGTCTTGCGAGCGCGCTCTTTCTTGCCGGCTCCCAGGTTGTGACCAATCAACGACGACAAACCCAGACCCAGACCGACCAGAATCATAATCCCGACCGCGAACAACTGAGTGCCAACACCGTAGGCGGCAACGACGTCGGTACCAAACTTCGCTACCAGCGGCGTGATCAGCAGGCGCGACCCGGAGAAAGACAATTCGCCTATGAACGCCGGAAAACCAATCCTGACC
>CAZHDS010000629.1:0-1528 GCA_964531495.1 uncultured Ignavibacteriales bacterium | reverse complement strand
CTCAAGACGGCTTGGGAGATCATGAACCGGGAATCAACTATCTGAATAGGACTAAGCCGAACCAGCCACTGAACGGTACGGTGTACCGCCGCCCGTTAGTGGAAACGTGTACGCCCGGCATGGGCACTAACTTATGGGGTGAAAGTCCCCTGCGAGTAGACCACTGAAAGGAAATCGCTAGCTTGGACCCTCGGCGCATTGCCCATGGCGGCTCAGTCGCAGTCCGGCAATGAACATCGCACTTCCTTCTAGCTATTTCGCCAACCTCGGTTTACCATCGCTTCATGTAAACGTGTAACGGAATCGCCGTGGTACGTGACCCGTATGCCCGGTGATGTGGGAGGAGGGGAGTCGCGAGGCTCCTCCCTATCCCGATTCGGCAGCAAGAAGATGAAGACACAGACAATCCCAATACTGCTCTGCGCGATGACAATGGTTGCGACCTCTTGTCACACATCACAGCACTCTTTGTCGGCAGCCAATGATGCCTTTGGCGAGCTCGATGGTGCCCTCGTCCTCGTTGATTGCTCATCCGACCGAGTAAGGATCTACCGCCCCGATGCTGCCAACACTTGCCTTCCCCCATGCTCGACATTCAAGATCGTGAACTCACTCATCGGTATTGAAGAAGGCTTCGTCACAGCACCACAGCAATCGTTCTACCAGTGGGACGGTATTGAGAGGTCGATTCCAACATGGAATCGGGATCTCTCCTTCCGAGAAGCCTTTCAGGCTTCCTGCGTTCCCGCATTCCAGAATCTGGCGCGCCAGATTGGATCGGAACGGATGCAGGGCTGGATCGACAAGATCGGTTACGGTAACCGCGACATCTCTGCTGGCATCGATGTCTTTTGGCTTCCGTCAGGAGGAAGGCAGACCATCCTCATCTCGCCCGTGGAACAGGCTCGAATGATCCAGAGAATCATCGCTGGAGATGTGCCGTTCTCCAGCCAGACACTTGCTGTGCTCAAGGATCTCATGTTCATCAAGAACACCGAGGTCGGACGTCTTTATGGCAAGACAGGATCAGGCACCGATGCAAACGGCACGTTTGTACTGGGTTGGTTCGTCGGCTACGTCGAGAGCAAAGGCAACACCTACGCCTTCGCTTGCACTGCGCAGGGCGAGAATGTCATGAGCAGGGAAGCCCGGACCATTGTTGAGAGCGTTCTGAAAGAACAAGGACTTCTGTCAGAACAGGATGCATAACAAATAAAGGATTAGATGCGACTCGACCGTTAGGGAGCGGTCGCTTCTAGTCCCTGGTTCAAGAATGCCGCGGTGGATTTATCTATGGGGATTGCTTAGGAATCAGGACACCGGTTTGTGAGTGATTTGAGGTTTTGAATTGTGATATTCTGACTTGCGGCTGGCAGAAGTGGTAACTGATATTGTGTGTTTGTGTCGATAAATGAGCCGATTTACCGTTTTTTGACAGACCACACCCGTCACGCGTTGCATTGTGCAAAGCGTGATCAGATGCCAGTCCGCCGGGCAATATAAATTAACCACTGCTAAGTGGTGCCCA
>CAZHDS010000628.1:0-1535 GCA_964531495.1 uncultured Ignavibacteriales bacterium | reverse complement strand
GGCGGCACAAGCTGGCCCACTGAGTATCAGTTCAAGGCCACTGGACGCCTACCCAGTGACTATCTTTACGTGGCCACCGCATCGGACCAGAGTGTGGCGCAGGGGTTCATTGGCACCTTTACCAACCTCACGCTCAACGCGGTCACGGTCACCGGCGACAACGTTTGGGAGGTGTTCGCGGCCGGGGCCCACGAAGCTACCAATCCATATTGGCCGGATCCTTGGCCCAGGAGTCAAATGCCTACGCATGCCGAGGTCGACGCCGCTATCGCCTTCGCTCAGGCAAACTCCTTGTGGGTTACCCCTGTGGGGCACGAAGGCTATGACAACGATCCGGGTACGTCGCCCATTAGTCCTTTCGTGAGCCCCTGGACAGGTGTCTATCCAAACATCCCATCCGCGGCTCGTTGGATATGGTTTGAAAACGGCGACCAAAAGTCCTGCGGTCTCCCATCACCTCTATGCGGCTACAACCACGACGAGTTCTTGGTCTTCAGAGTGGCAGGCTCGGTAACGGTCAACTAGACCAACTGGGATTACGGCTGTCCCTCCGAGACTAGTATCCCAGAATAGCGATAGAACCAGAGCCTGTGTCGCCGAAATTTTTGTTATCTGAGTTCGGATCAACAATGATATTGTTCACCCTCAAGATTCAGTGCTGCTTCCGCCTGGTGAGATAGACTCTATCTGGCCACGGCGTCCTGAAAGAGGAGGCGGGCGGTGATCAGGGCGTTGAGTACGAGGTGAAGGTTCTTGGGCGCCACCTTCAGGATGCGAGCAACTCGACCGGGATCGAGATAGAATTTCCTGTAGGCATACTTGGCCATCTGGTGCAGCTCGATATCGGTCGCAGCGGAGAGATTGACCGAAATGTCCGAGAAATCCGAATACGCAACGTTGCGCGAATCGAGCCCGGCCATCTTGGACACCTCCGTGCCGGGATATGGGGCCAGATAGAAAAAATCGGCAATGTGCACATTGGACTTCAGAGCAAAATCCACGGTCATCCTCATCTCCTCGGCGGTCTCGGTAGGAAACCCCATGATAAAGAAACCGACGGTGAAGATACCTCGTTCTGCCGTGGCCGTTATTGCGCTGTTCACCTTGTCGAGATCGAGTTTTTTCTTGATGAGTTTCTGCACCCTGGGGCTTGCTGTCTCAATGGCATAGGAGATACGAAAGACCCCAGCCTTTTTGAATAGATCGAGAAGCTCATCGTCGATACGATCCCCACGCAGGCCGTTGGGAAAAGTAATGTGCAAATTAAAACGCCGATCGATAATCTCGTTAAAGATCTGCTTCGCCCGCTCGGAACGCTGATTGAAGCAATCGTCGACGAACTCGAGTTCCCGAATGCCGTAGCGGTCCTTGAGCATGGCAATCTCATCGATAACCGCCGACGAGCTCATCACGCGGAGCTTCTTGCCGAAAACATTGTGGCAAAAAATGCAATTGTAGGGACACCCTCGAGAAGTGAATATCGCCACCACCTTGTGGTGCTTACGAATTCGGTTGTGGGAATTCTGCTTAAAGCG
>CAZHDS010000627.1:0-1536 GCA_964531495.1 uncultured Ignavibacteriales bacterium | reverse complement strand
TGCTCGATCTGCGTTGGGTCCACTTTGACCCGTGCGAGATCAGGCTGCAGCGTGGATACGAGTTCGATGTCCTCCCCGATCAATCGACACAGCATCTTCTCCAGCTCCTTGACGACCTTATTCAGGCACATGATCTTGGGCTGGAGAACCTGCCTACGACTGAAAGCAAGGAGTTGCCGGGTCAGCTGAGATGCTCTTTGGCCTGCATTTTTGATTTCCCGGAGTTCTTGATAGTGATCATCATGGCTTGAGATTTTCCCCAGGAGGAGTTCGGAATATCCCGTAACGACGGTCATGAGATTATTGAAATCATGGGCCACTCCACCCGCAAGCCTGCCGAGGGCCTCCAATCTCTGACTTTGGCGAAGTTGCGCCTCTGTCTTGCGAAGCTTCTCTTTGGCATTTTTGTGCTCGGTGATGTGAACGCCCACACCTCGATATCCATCGACCTTGCCGTCAGAATCGAGGATCGGGATTCCGCTGGAAAGAAACCAGACAGCTTCGCTGTTTTTGTGCATGTATCGACCAATCACACCCTTGCTAGAAATTCCCTTGGACATGAATTCCTCGATTCTCAGTCGGAGTTCTTCCCGGTCTTCTGGAAACACGACATCACAAAGGTGCATTGAGATCAATTCCTGTGGCGTGAAGCCAAGGAAGTTTTCCACCCGGGGGCTCGCGAAAGTAAACCGTCCCTCTGAATCCACTTCCCAGATCCAGACCAGAGAGTTATCAGCGACATCGTTGAACCGCTGTTCAGATTTGTCGAGGTCTTCTTCAAGCTTGTCTACCTTCGATTCCAGATCACGGATTATTGAAATCAGCTCAAGGTTGTCCTTACCGAGTAAACTCATAGCTACCTCATAGAAGTGAACACGATTGAGTGCAGTGTTGCGAAAGATGTGCACATGTTCGTGGAGCTTGTGCTCTTTTCGGCTCCTTTTCAATATGCGCTAGAATACATAAATTCTTTGATGCCAAGTCTAAACGAACTTGCGGTTCGAAACCATCAAATAGAGTCGCAAATGTGAGACCAAAATGACTGGTTGATGTTTGTTCGGGCCTCGACGACCTTGCTGAAGCAGAGTACGTTGTAGGATTTCAAGTCACTCCTCTTCCTAGGCCCCATCGCGAAGCGACTTCCATTGTTCCCAACTCGAGTTGACTTCCCAATGGAGGATATGGTGAGCATTTTCTCATAGGGCCCCGCCTATGGCCTTGAATAGTAGTGTTCTTGATACCTCGGTGGCAATCTGAACTCCGATCATTTGCCGAAATCGGCAAATATTGTCGATTTCGAACACTCAGATGCTGTTCATAGAGTCCGAGTCCTCCGGTTTGGGACACTATGCGAACGAGGATCGTTTGGCTATCCTAGTGCCTTGGGGCTCGTTTCCTCAGGAACCAGACTGACAATGTCCCCTTCCCTCATGAACTTCTTTCCACGCCCTACTGCTGAGCATATGCCTCGCGAAGTATTCGAGGATTTGTACCCAAGCTTCTCAACCTCTGTGGTCAGAACCGGTATCGATAGAG
>CAZHDS010000626.1:0-1536 GCA_964531495.1 uncultured Ignavibacteriales bacterium | reverse complement strand
ATGGTCAAGCAAATCTATCCCGACTGCATTGTGGTGACCGGGGGTAATCATCCGACGGCGTGTCCAGAGGAATCGCTGGAGGCCGGCGCAGACGTCGTTGTACGTGGCGAAGGTGAAACGGTTCTCTGGGAACTCTACCGCGAAATCCGTGGCGACCGTAACCTGGCCGGAGTCAAGGGCATTACCTGGCGGGATAGGGATGGGGCGATTGTGGTCAATGGCGAAGCGTCCCTGATCGAGGATCTCGACTCCGTTCCGCGCTTCCCGTTTGAGCTCTTTGAACATCCGAAGTACGACAAGGGCTTCATGGTCTCGTCAAGGGGCTGCCCTTATCGCTGCAACTATTGCCAGATCCGCATGATGACAGGCACTACATTTCGATTTCACAGCCCATCGAGAATCCTGGAGGAAATGGATATTCTCATCAATAAGTATGGCGTCAGACGCATCGTGTTCTATGACGACAACTTCTGTTTCAAGAAACGCCGAGCGGTCGCGGTTGCCACCGCCATGCTTGAAGCCGGCTACAACAGCAAGTGCTCATTCAGTCTCCAGACCCGGGCGGATAACTTCTATCCCGACTTGGTACCACTGCTCGTCGAAGCGGGGTTTCGGCATGTTGGGTTCGGAATGGAAACAGGGCTGGATCACCTCTTCAAGATAATCAACAAGGGCGAGACTGTACAACAGCACATAGAAGCCATTCAACTGGCTCACAAGCACGGAATGACCACCGCGCTGTTCATGATTTTCGGTTTGCCGACGGAAACTCACGAAGACCGGGAACATATTTTCAAGTTATGTAAGAGCATGAAGGCGAAGGACACGAAGTTCAACCACCTGATTCCATATCCGGGGACGCCCCTCTACGAGACTTTGAAGGACGGGTCGCGTATGCATGTAGAGCCGGGCTGGCGGAACTTCAACAGTACGCTTTCAATCACGAGCAGTATATTCGACAGGACTCCGATTCCTTATGTGCCCGAAACCATGTCGGAGTTCGAACTCAAGCGTGACATGATCAAGTACAACCTGCGGATTTATCTGAACTGGCGGACAATCAAATCGATTCTGTCCCGATCCACCAAGGGTGCTGTCTGGTTCATGCTTCCGAAACGGTGGTATTTCAAGCCGTCGGAGATGTTCCATATTGCGCGGCTCGGCTTTCTGATTCTGGGGAACCTGCTAATTGCTTCCCTGCCCCTGTGGCTCACGGAACCGGTTATGTGCGTCCTGAATCCCGGGTTGAGACGAAGAAGAAGAGATCCCGATGCACCGAAAGAAATCGAGATCATGAAATGGACCAGCGAATCGGGCCATCGGCTTGTCATTCGCGACCGAGGTGATCCAAAGTGACACGGAAGCTACTTGACTACAGAGACGTTACGGCGCCGTTCTCTTCCTCCAGAACCAATGCCAGAGAACTGGTGAGACTGCTTTCGGGTTGCGGGACGATCTTGGATATCGGCTGTGGCCGAGCGTCACCCGTGCGATTTGTTCATAATGCTCGTCTTCTTGGGGTGGACGCTTTTGAGC
>CAZHDS010000625.1:0-1544 GCA_964531495.1 uncultured Ignavibacteriales bacterium | reverse complement strand
CTGAGCCACCGATTTTTACAGGTTGCCCCGAAATAGTCAGCGGTTCTTACTGTGATTCTCTCTTCTTTCAGGTAGTTGCAGTTGACCCCGAGACAGGCAACGCCTGCGGCGATATCAGGTATCATCTGGTGTCCGGTCCCGGAGCGGTCAACGAACTGACTGGCCTCTGGATTTACCATCCCAGCAAGAGCGATTCCTCAAGAAGCAGTGGCATGACAGTAGAGATATCCGCTGCGCTGGATGACACCATGACCACCGGGGAGGAGAATTGTCGTTTTCTGGTCCGCCCAAGAAACACCTCGCCGAGATATGTTGAGGGCTGCAACGAAACCTATTACATGGCCGCCCCGGACACTTTTTCGGTTCAGGTCAGGGCTGTCGATCCCGACCCCTGTGACGAACTATACTACAATCTCTGGGAGGTTGAACCGCAACCGGACGGCTGGATAGCAATAGACAGTTCGACCGGGTTGCTGACATTCTCGCCTGTGGTTAGCGATGGCGGGAAGACGTTCCATGTCCGGGTAGCGGTCCCGCATGAACGCCGCTGGTATATGTGCGGTTTTAACATTGAAACAGGATGGGGCCAGCCGAGTGACTCGATAGTGGTGCGGATTGAGAGGATTGAAAATCAAATACTGGGGCAGATTGCGGAAGTTGATATTACTGTAGAGGAAAGCTTGCTGGAACTCGGTGCATTCGACCTGCTATTGGCGTATGACACGACGGCTCTGCGCTTTGAGGAAGCATTGCCCGGCCCAGATTTCTATGATGACGGCTGCAAGTGGGAATATTTCATCTATCGATCGGGACAGGATGTCCCTTGTGACAGCTCTTGTCCGAGCGGTTTGGTCAGACTTTTTGGATTTGCAGATCTTCAAACCCCACCGCACCCGAACTGTTACACGCCAGACAGCCTGCCTGCTGTCTTGGCCAGTCTTCGCTTTCGCCTCACGAATGATCGTACCTGGATGTGCGATTCTACTCCTATACGCTTCGTTTGGAGAGACTGTAGAGATAATGCCTTCTCTGATCCAGAGGGGAGCGAGCTATTTGTCTCCAGAACGGTTTATAATCATGACAGCACCCTTGTTGAACTTGATACGCTCTTTCCAACATATTCCGGAATTCCACCGATATGCCTTGATACAGGCATGCTGCCCTTATCGGCGGTGATCGAATTCCATAACGGAGGCGTAGAGATTTATGGTGATTGCGGTATTGATATGACAGGCGACATCAATGTGAACGGCATCCCATATGAAATCGGTGATGCTGTGATGTATCTCAATTATTTCTTTCAGGGATTGAGTGCGTTTGGCGATCATGTTGAATTCTCGGTGTCTGCTTCCGATGTCAATTATGATGGTGCTCCACTTACCATAGAGGATTTTGTATACCTGATCAGGGTGGTAACCGGTGAAGCGGATCCACGTGATGCCGATCACCCGTTCCTGGACTCGTCCCGGCACATTGCCCGGTTTGCGGTTGATACCGTGACATCGGTAGTGACGATCAACACACCTGATTCATTAGGGGCGGTG
>CAZHDS010000624.1:0-1551 GCA_964531495.1 uncultured Ignavibacteriales bacterium | reverse complement strand
ACAGACCGTTGAAATCGCCCCCCTTGATATCGATATCGACCGCGTTCTTGAGAAGAATCGGCCACCACAACGACGCCAGGGTGGATCCGGCCAGGAGCACCAGGCAAGCAATCAGGCCCCATCTATGTTCTTTCAACAGCGGCAATAGCCTGCCGAAAGCTGTTTTGGATGAGATATCCTTCTCAGCGGAAGTAATCTCTTCGTTTTCGTAGAATTCAGCGTTCATGGTCCGCGTCCTCTCTTGAGTTATTCATTGGCGCGAAGAAACCGGCCCGCGGGCCAACAAAAAACCCGCCGAACCTGATTGGTCGCGACGGGTGTAAAATTATATGTGAAAAAAATCACAATCGATATTCACTCCACACGCCGCTCAATGGGGAAGTCCCCACCAGGAATTTGATATACTTATTGCCGAGCATTAAATAAGTTCTCCTGTCTACAGCGTGAATCGTTTCATAATAAAAGCCTTCTACGGCGTACTTTCCCGTAGGTTTCGACGAAGTTAAGAATCTCTTGAGCTTCTGTCAAATCTTTTCTTGAATTTATTTGACAGAAGAGTCTTCGTTTGCATTCGCCGAAATCATACGTAGGTCGGGTTCCGAGTCGTCTCGACGAGAAACCCGACACCCAACGATCAACTGATACTCGCCCGGTGTCGGGTTTCTGCGCTCACAGGTTCGCTTCGGAACCCGACCTACTGTAAGTCTACCCGCACGGCGACGGTTCAGGCGGCGTGCAAGGCACCAGCGCCGGTCCCTCCTGGAACATGAATGTCACCAAGTGGATGAGATCCTCAATGTCCGGATCGCCGCCAGAGCCATTAATATCCAAGTCTGCCATGCAAAGAGCAGACGGCCCTTCCTGGAACATGTATGTCACCATGAATATGAGATCAGCAATGTCAGGACCGATGCCGTTATGATCAGCGTCGCCGCGCTTCTGGCAGCAACAAGCATCACCGATGCCGTCGAAGTCGTGATCAGCCTGACTGGGATTGTAAACCATGCCGCAGTTGTCGCAGCCATCACCGGCTCCATCCATGTCCGAGTCGCCGCAGGGAATGAGAAATATCTCGTAGCAGTACGGTCCGTCCCAAGAGGGCACGCCGACGGGCTCCCACGTCCAACTGCCCGTCGCAGGAATATAGCAGCTGTCAATACAGATACTGGCACCAATATCGGCACTTGTGAAAGGACCGATCGCAATCGTGAAGGCCAATCCGTCAAAACCATTTGGCATACCACCACCCGTCGACGAGGTGGCAAAGAATCCTATAGTATCGGCACCTTCGCCAGTGACGCTGTGAAAGCTGACCTCCTGAGTCAAGTCAAACCATGGCGGCTCTGACTCAGGTAATGTCCACCGGGCTTCTGTAGTCCCCCAATCAATACCGTTGGGAGAATAAACTCGAAAGCCATTGGTCATGGTTGTGATGTTGCTGCCGCTCTGGTTGCTTACTCGCCAATGGAAAATGATATTGGTGCCGGCGCAGGCCTTATCCTGCCCACCGTCGTCAAAGATTCCAAGTGAACCCCCAAACGTCACGGAAAC
>CAZHDS010000623.1:0-1551 GCA_964531495.1 uncultured Ignavibacteriales bacterium | reverse complement strand
CGATCCGTTTCTGTTCTGCGGAGTCGTTCGACATCCCAGCGTAGCTGGGTGTGGACAAGATGCGATGCCCGTGCAAGATCGTTGGATTGGAGTGCACGCGCCGCGTGCATGGTCATGCGCATATCTGTTCGCGCATCGGTCCACCCCATACGAATAAAACCAGATCTCCACCCGAGGCACCATGCCGCCCCGTGTGTCAACACGAGGGCGAGAAGAAATGCGATGATTGCGATTGCTCGTTTCATTTCATTTGTCCGTGCCCAACGTCTTGAATGAGCCGCTTCGGGTTGGCCGCAAAGCGAAGCGGTGCGGCTAACCCGAAGTCGCGTTCGATTCGGTTGTTGGGCATCAGTCGGTTGTCAATGGCCCCGGGTTTCTGCTTCGAAAACGTGTAATTCTGTGAAAGGTCAAGTAGTTTGCGTCGTGGGCCCTGCGCGCACCCCCAGACCCGTCGTCGAACGCGGTGCGGCTGAGAAAGATAATATCATCGCCTTCGAACTGCCAATCTATGTACTGCCACGCGTGTGTCTTGGCGTCCGGATGGTGAAGAAGCGGAGACTCAACTTTCCAGGTTCTCAGGTCAACGGAAGACGTCAGCACCAAGTTGTTGCGATACGCCTTGGGGTTGGTCTGTTTGCTCACGATAGACCAGTACCTGGATGTTATCTTGTCGTAACGGATCGTGAACTTCACTCCACCGCCGGGGAAATCTATGGTGTCCCTTTCGCGATCGTGGGAGAGCGACATGCCGTTATCAGCAACATGAGTTATTGCCGCCCTATCATCGCCTTTTCCGTTAGTACGCAGGATGTTTAGCAGTTCTCCTTGTGGTGTTACAGCAAGGTTGCCCTCTATCCATTGACAACGGGACCACGTGTGCTTGAGCGGTTTGCTGAACTTCCAGTTCTCGGCATTGAGCAGGTCTGAGTCAATCGGTGCTGATATGACAAGGGCTGACCAATCAGGCCGCCCTCCCTCTGCCAATTCAAAGGTCCGCCAGATGCGGCCATTATGGACAAGGATTCTACATGGCGCACAATGATAACGGCCCTTGCGCAGCAAGCCGGTCTTTGGCGTATCCGGTTGAGTCCACGTCCGTCCCCCATCGTCCGAGCGACGGATGAGGACGTCTCCGTATTCATGCCGGGTCCCGAGGACATAGAGCTTGTCCTTGTGCACAAAGAGCTTGCCCCAGAAGAGAGAGGCGATGTCCGCCGTCTTCCGCCACGTCTTCCCTCTATCCTTTGACAAGAACACAGCGGAAGAAGCGCCTTTTCTGTGGTTTGCCTTCGGGCCAAAGAAATCGTGGGATGCCGCGTAGGTTCCGTCCGGAAGAATGGCTATACTGGGGGAGCCGATATAGCGCCCTGAACCGGCAGGTGAATGGTTGATGACGATGCCGGGCACTTTAGAATGGTCGAACCCGCTCTTGCCTGACTGTTCAGCCAACAGAATACTGCTCAGCAGTATTGTCATGACGACCACGGCAGAACTGCTCAAAACACGCGATACACTCATCTTGCTCTTCCTCTTCTTATCGCCTGCCCAACG
>CAZHDS010000622.1:0-1556 GCA_964531495.1 uncultured Ignavibacteriales bacterium | reverse complement strand
ATCACCGGGCGATGATCGAGGATATTTGTTCCGGGACCCATCTGGCCCCCTATCTATTGGGCTACTCATTCGGGGCGACTTCGACCTGGGCAGGTCTCAAATTTGACGTGGTGATGCGGCAGGTTCGCTCGGTTCAGGCCGAGGTCGCGCATTTCTTTGAATGGCTGGGGAATATCGAGCTGGCCCTGGCCGGGCTGGACAGAAAGTGTCGTTTTGTTTTTGACAATACCTTTGCCTATCAGGCGTCAGACGAATTGGCGGGGCGGTGGGGCACACTGGACAATGTTGTGAAGCTCTATGAGGCCGGTCTCATAGATGAAACCACCGCCCGCGCCAAAGCCCGAGACCTGGCCTGAACAGTTCTCCGACCGTCAATGATTGGCGGCGCGGCATGGTCGATCCCGCCTTTTTTGCCCGCCGCTTCCTTGGAGTGCAGTTGCACATGGGGCAACGTCGGTGGTTGAGACGATCATCGGCCCGAGAAAACACTCTGGTGACCGGAAATCGCTGGGGCAAATCGTTTGTATCGGCAGTGAAGCTGATCCACCACGCCATCTACCGACCGCGGCCACTTATCTATGACCAATGTGGCCGGCACCGAACTGTCGTGGCCTCTATTACGCAGGATCAGGCCGGCGTGGTTTTCAACCAGGTTGTGCGCCTGGTGCGGCAATCGGCGATAATTGAGCCTCTGATGACCGACCTCAGTCGTACGCCGCATCCGGTTTTAACCTTCGGTAACGGCGCGACCATTGAGGCGCGCTCAACGCAAAACCGGGGTGAGTACCTTCTCGGCAATGATTATGATCTCTTCATTTTTGACGAGGTCGCTTTTGAATCTGATCCCGAATACGTAGTGGAAGAAGTAATTCTCATGCGGCTGGCCGATCGCGAGGGGAGACTTGATCTCGTATCGACACCGAACGGCAAGAACTGGTTCTACCAACGTGCTTCCGAGATCATCAGTGGCCAGAGAGTCGGTTATTTCCAGTCCGGAGATAGTCGGGAGAACAGTTTTATCTCTCGTGAGTATCTCGATGAACGGGTCAAGTACTTTACGGAAGCTCGTCTTCAGCAGAATATCATGGGGCAGTTCGTGGATTCTGGGGGAGAAATCCTCAAAGGTGAGTATGTCGACAGAGCGTTGGAGCGGATATTACAGCGTCCGGTGGTTGCAAATGCTTCGCCTGTGTACATATCAGGCTGGGACCTTGCCCGCAAACGAACGGCAACTGTCGGCATAACCGTTCAGATAATCGATGGTATCGCCTATGTGGCGGCTCTGGAACGGTTCAGGATGTTGGACTGGACGGTGGTGCTGGAGAAGATAAAGGAGCGACAACGGCTATTCCCGGGACGTCTGATAGTGGACGCCACCGGGCTGGGCGATGTTATCGTGGAACAGTTGAACGATTATAACCCGGAGCCGGTGTTGTTTACGCCGGCCAGCAAGGGAGAAATGTTGACCAATCTGGAGCTGTTCCATGCCCGTGGGGAGATCGGTTATGAAAGGTGGGAGCTTCCCGACGGACCGGGACGGCGATGGTCACTGGAGG
>CAZHDS010000621.1:0-1560 GCA_964531495.1 uncultured Ignavibacteriales bacterium | reverse complement strand
GTCGGACCGGCTCACCGTCAGTGTGGTGGAACACTCCGAGTAAGCCCGCCACAGTGCCGAGTCAGTCGGCGAAATCAGCCAACTCTTGCCCACCAGGTTAACCGTCGATTCACTTAGCATTATTCTAATCGTGGGAAGAATCGAGCCATTGCGCTGTCGGCGTTCGTCAAGCGTATCGAACATTTCTTCGCTGATACCAAATACTCGGCAATTCTCGGCTACCTGTCGGACAACCTTGGATGGGTCCGTTGAAGACCGCCTCAGCCGGTTAAATTCTGAGAGTAGCATATAGCGGAGTATGCGCCGTCGACATGAGTCCAACGTCTTACCGTCCATCAGGCCACAGCCGGCAAGTGCGCTGGTCAACGACCGGGGCCGGCTTCGGTAGTCTTCGAGGCTCAATAGCTCGCTCAGGTTCCGCAAACGCTCCCGGGTTCCAGCATCGTCTTCGTTTGATTCAGAGTCCTGCTCCAGAGCCAGCCGTAGTGAGCTCCCGAGTGAAAAGAGATCGCTCTGAACTGTGATCACATCGTTGATCTCGATTTCAGGCGCAATATGTTCAAGTGAGCCGCGGACTATTGACTGGGGATAGGAATCTGTCCGGCACAGCAAGTCTGTGTCCACCAGTTTTACAAAGCGCTGACCATCAATGATCCGGGTAAGAAAATTGCTGATTTTTAGATCGCAGTGTACGTAACCAAGAAGGTGGATTAGATCCACGGTCGTTGCGATCGAGGCAAGTATGGCTCGAGGGGCCGACATGAGAATCGATGGCGACAGTTGCAACCAGCTAGGTCCGAGGAACGGATACTCAACAAGGCCAAAACCATTTTCGTGGCTAAGGCATCTCGCCTTCAGGATCGATCCGCAGTAGATACCCTGTTGATGATGAAAGGAGTCAACAATCAGATCATGGACATCTGGTCGGGCGCTATCTTTGGTAGGAAACACCTTCAGAAAGCAAGGCCGAGTGTTACCCCTATGCCTGGCTTCCCATGCTTCGGAGAAATCTGTGTGAGCAATGAGTCGTTCCAGATCGTAGCGGCTTGACTGCGGGGCCTTCATTCTGACCTTATCTTTATGCTATCTTGACCCCGGCTGACCTCAGACCGGAAGCCTCACTGCACGTGTAAGATAGCAGGAACCCATAAGAAATACAAGACGAACCGGTTTTTTCTGAAGTTCCACTGCCACGTTATGGCAGTGGCAGTCGCTATACTTGGCATAGCCCAACTTTGCACAGAGGTGGGGCGCGGCAGCGGGAGGGCTGCCGCGACATTTCCGAGGATTCTCTGGGGGTAGGGTACTCAGTTACTCCAACCCCAGCCCGATCTCTCAAAGACACGAAATCGTGAGGACTTCTGGAAGGGACGTCGCCAACCCAGCGAACATCTCGTGATAGACGGGTTTTCCTCCATCACCCTCGATTTCATGAACCCCCACTGCCACGTTCTGGCAGGGTTGAATTGTATGTTGAGGTCTTGGAAGTCTAAAGACGCACACTTAGGGAAAGGGGGGTACATTCACTGAGCGGTTCTGGTTCACGATCACACTATATCG
>CAZHDS010000620.1:0-1563 GCA_964531495.1 uncultured Ignavibacteriales bacterium | reverse complement strand
CTTTCATGCTGGATGACAGGAGAGTCATGCTGTCTGCCTTGTTGTTCCAAAGCTCCTGAAGGAGTGCTATAGTTCCGGCCACTGCCGGACATGACATTGATGTGCCACTCATTGTGGTATATCCACCACCTACTTTGCAGCTTGTCAGTTGATAGCCGGGACCAACCACCTCCGGTTTGATGCGGCCATCGTCAGTCGGACCCCATGAAGAAAAGGAGGTCATGGCATCATTGGAGGATGCTATCGCTCCCACCGTGATAATGTTTTTCGCCGAGGCGATTGCGCCGACCGTATTGTAGGTCCAGCCGATTGAACCGCAGTATTTCGAAGAACCGCCGCGCTGGTTCCCTGCTGACCAGCAGATGTTGATCTGTGCTCCTGCGTTGCCGCGGACTATATCGTCTATGGTACGATTGACTGTGAAATAGTTGCCAAGGGTGTTCTCACAGGCAGTTTGGGTAGCCGGATCACCTACGCCGTATCCCCATGAATTGCTGGCTATCGTTGCCCCCCAGGAACTGATAGCTACCGTATACTCGCTCATGATTTCGGAGGAGTTACTCCACCAAAGCTGGGTCAGCAATTCTGCTTCAGGGGCCATCCCTCGATAGAGTCCGTTCATACTTTCGCCGTTGCCCAGAATAGTGCCGGCTACGTGGGTAGCATGATCTTCGTAGTCTGAACCATCCAGGGAATGAGTACGGCGAAGCCCGAGGTCAGGGTGGGACCCATCGGCTTTGCCGCCGTCCCATTCGGCCACGACAACCCCGGCTCCGGTTAAGCCCCACGGCAAATTCTGTAATTGCTCGGCGCCGGTATGCACGCGGGCTTTGTTATTATCAACTTCAGGTTCCGGCATGGCCGGTTCAATCCACAGCACGGCGTCCAGATCAGAGAGTCTGAAATACATCATTTCGTCAACGATCAAGTCGATAATCCCGGATGAGGGGACACTTCCGATAATGTCAGCCCCAAAGTCCTGCTCGAAACGCGTGGCCCACGATGCAACGTCTTCATCCGGATGAACCACAACCGCGAACTGGACCCGATCTCCACCGCGGCGCGCCCAATCGCCGATACCAACTTTGGTGATGAGGGGGGATAACTTGTGTTCCGACTGCAGCGCACCGAACCAGCGTATCTGGTAGTCGCGTATCAATTCCTGAGTGATCTGCCCGTTCAGGCGGGCGGTGTAACAGAAATTGGGAATATAGTCCAGAAGAGTAAGACCTTCCTGAGCCAGCTGCTGTCTTTGAGTATTTGAAACCGAGTTCTCAAACTGTACAAGAATGTGCGTGCCCACCAGCCCGGCTGCCGCCTGAGGTACCGCACGCAACATACCCGGATTAAGATCGCCAGTGGCGAGTTTGATGGTGTAGGCAGGCTCAGCGGCTTCGGTTCGGCCAATGATCAGCAGAATCAAGAACAGGGCAGGTAGAATTCTCACGTGATGTTTCATGATGCTATTTTCGGCAGAGCATTAGCTCCGCAACTATCCCTCTTTTCCAAACGGTATATTTCGCTATTATAAGTATAGCGGAGTTATATTAAATGTCAACATGT
>CAZHDS010000619.1:0-1567 GCA_964531495.1 uncultured Ignavibacteriales bacterium | reverse complement strand
CTGACGTATTCCGCGGTGACTACACCGGTCCGGATTACGTGAATCCTGTTACGAAGCAGGGTGGTGACGACATTGCCAGCGCGTTTGTTCTTACTGGCGCCCTGCCGATCGTTACGACCGGTACGACTTCTGGTTATGTAAATGACTACGACGAAATTTGCGACTACACCGGTAGCACCGCTCCTGACGTAGTTTATTCCTACACCCCGGGTGCCAGTATCAATGTTGATATGGACCTCTGCAACTCGACTTATGACACCAAGCTGTACGTTTACGAAAACAGCTACACCCCTGGTGCTCCGTTCGCCTGTAATGACGACCAGTGCCCGGATTACATGTCCGAGCTGCTCGGCCTATCTCTGGTCGGTGGAAACACCTACTACATCGTGGTTGATGGTTACGGTACTGAAGAAGGTGTCTACGAGCTGAACATCGCCGAGGCAGTCATTCCTGATCCGTTTGATTGCCCCGCTGGCGCCGGACTCGAGTCCGAAGCCTGTGGTGATGATACCAACGGTGGCTGTAACATGGCGAGTCCTGACTTTGAGCCCATCAACTGTGGCGACACGGTTTGTGGTACGGTCTGGGCCGACGGTTCCACTCGTGACACCGATTGGTATATAGTAACCCTGGGCAGCCCGGGTACGATGTCCCTGACCGGTTCCGCGAACTACCCGTTCATTATCGGTTTTGTGGATACTTCTGTCTGCGCCCTGGCAGCAGCTCTTGAACCTTACGCTACCGGTAACCCTGGTGAAGTTCATACGGTATCGCGGACCGCTGGTCCGGGTACGTACTATGCTTTCGTCAGCTCTCAGGTTTATGCAGGCTATCCTTGCGGTGGCGGCGCGACTGACTATTGGATCGCCCTCGATTGCCCGGAAGGCGGGACCGGCCGCTGCTGTTATGGCGACCTGGGTGCTCCGAGCTGCGACGACATCCTTTGGGCCGAGTGCGAAGCACTGGAAGGCTCTTGGGATGGTACCAAGACCTGCGCTGATGATTGCCCGATCGTCAATCCGCCGGCCAACGATGAGCCGGAAGATGCCATTACGGTTGTTCCTCCGGAAACCGTAACTGGTACCACAATCGACGCTCAGATCGATTGTCCTGGTGACCTTGATCAGGAAGCGGTCTGGTATCCGTTCGAGGCTCCTTATGCTGAGAACGATATCTATGTCAATTACTGTGGAACGGCGACCGACATTTATTCGATCGGTCTTGTTCTCTATGCCGGACCACTCCCTGTGGATTGCCCCGGCTACATCGTTGCCGATGCCTATGCATTCAACGATTGTGGTGATGGCACGTCCAATCCTGACATGAGTTGGGACCGTCTGCCTGGTCCGGCTACTTACTATCTGCCGGTCTACGCTGATGACGGTGCTAAGGGTGGTCTGGACTTCTCCTTTGACATCGCTCTGACCGAATCACCAGCTCTGCCGGCGGGCGCGAGCTGTGGTGATCCTTTCTTGACCAGCTACAGTGCTGGCGACGGAACCGTTACGATTACTGGCATGACCACTTGTGGTTACGGCGATATCTACGGTGGTCAGACCACTTGCCT
>CAZHDS010000618.1:0-1568 GCA_964531495.1 uncultured Ignavibacteriales bacterium | reverse complement strand
GAGTCGATGATAGGTCATCGATACGGCGCTTCCAACGACGGGAAACGTCCTTTCCCAAATTGTTTTCTTCCTTGCATGCTTGGACGCACTTGTCGCAGCCAATGCAACGGGTCGTATCGGTCAATATGCCATAGGCAACGGTCATACGGGCTCCCCTTCCTTGTGCAAAGCCACGGCCACGCGGCTTCCCGCGTCAGCGGGCCAGTGCCAACCGATCTCGGAAACGAACTGGACACTCGGCAGGAGAACAGCATGGCTCAGCTTGGTCAGCGGCATCAGGATGAATACGAGGTTAGCGCTCATAACGTGAATGAACAGGACCGACTCGTACGAGAACGGATTGACGCCGGGATGCATCATTAGAAACCCTGTTACAAAGGGTACCGCAATGACGAGAGGCAGGGCGTAGTCTTGAAACCTGGACAAGGCCCGGGTGGCTCGTGCGGTCGCGCGTTGGATGACCAGGGCGATCGCTGTGACGATAGCAATGATGGCAAGTACATCGGCCACCTCGTTGGACACGGCAGGCCAAGAGATTCCTAAGCCCCGGGCCCACAGGACAATGTGTCCACCGAGAAAAATGGGAACGATCAGGATGGCGACGTGAAACAGAATTGACGTGACGCTAAAAATGAACTGGTTTTTTATCTTGCTGATTGGAAATAGCCATTTCAGTGTCGCTGCTAATAATTGGGAATACGGCAATGTTTTATCCCCCGCGCGGCGCATATTTCGCTTCATCTCCCAGAAGATGATCAGTAGGTGCCGCACGTAACCGAGCACCATAAAACTAAAGGCAAATATGAATACGGGCCCTCTTGCAAATGTAAGCCAGGCTTCCATGGTTCCTCCTTAAGCTTCTGCCCCTTCGCCTGATTCGCTCTCCTTCTTTTGCAACTCATCCGTCTCGCTCGTATCGATTTTGATTTCGTTTCCAAAATCGATGACCTTGAGGAGTAAATCGTGTAGGCCCACAACCTCCACATCATCGAGACCGTTGTCCTCGCAAACCTCCCTGAGTTGTTTTTTACAGTTGGCACAGGGAGCGACTAGGTATTTCGCACCCGTTGCACGTATCTGGTCTGCTTTACGTTTACCCATGAGACCCGTGCGAAACTCCCGTAACTCGTCGATTGAAACAGTCCCCCCGCCGCCCCCGCAACAGTAGTTCTCGGTCCGGTTTGGTGTCATCTCAACGAAATCCTTGCAGATGGTTTGCAGGATCTCTCGCGGCTCCTCGAGGATTCGGGCGGAGCGGGCAATGTTGCACGGATCGTGGTAAGTCACTCGCTCTTCGATGAGCTCGTTCTTCAGCGGAATATTGCCCTTTTTTAGCTGCTCGTGGGTGTACTGCATGAAGTTCACCACAGGCGGGGCATCTGGTCCACAGAAGGTCGGAATGAACCAGGCACTGCGTGTGGCGTGGCCACATTCGCCTATGAGCACCTTCTTTCCCTTGAGACTGCGAACCTCGGCGACTACGTTTTTGACGATACGTTCCATCATCCGGTCGCTGTAAAAGAGGCCGTAGTTGATTCCGTCATAGTTGCCAGTACCGATGGTCCACG
>CAZHDS010000617.1:0-1574 GCA_964531495.1 uncultured Ignavibacteriales bacterium | reverse complement strand
TTGTCGTGCGTTTCCATCGGAACCACATCTACCACCTGCCCGCCGAATCCCGCTCCGAATATACAGGCCCTCAACTCCGGTGAGCCGAGGAATCTGTCGTAATAGCCGCCTCCCCTGCCGAGCCTGCCGCCTGCGTTGTCAAAGCCCAACCCCGGCGCAACGATCAGGTCGATGTCTTCCAGCGGCATCGGCACGGACCTCAGCGGATTGCGCAGCCCGCTGGCATCGGCGCCGAAACCCGTCTCCAGCGAGGTTATCTCCACCGGCTGCATGTGCATGTCCTGTTGCTCGATCCTCGGGGCGACGACGGTCTTGCCCTGTTTCCAGGCATGAAGCACCATCTCGGTAGTATCGACCTCGTGCGGCATGGACAGATAGACCATCACTACGGATGCCCGGCTGTACTGGGGCGTCGCAACCAGATGGTTGCAGATGTCCCGGCTCTTTTCCGTTATATCTTCAAGGCTGAACCGTTCAAGCAGTTCCTTAAGTTCACCCCGCAGCCTGTTTTTATCCACAGTCGTAGTAGCACATTGATTTGCCATCAACTTTTCCTCGCACACTGTTTTAACCTATCTCTTAGCGTTTGTAAATACTGATCTGTCCTGATTTCGCGTCCAATCTGTTTTGGCCGGTAGTAATATTTGCCGATTTCCGCACCCAGATAGTCCTGCACTACGAATCCGTCCGGGCTGTCGTGCGGGTACCGGTAATCGGCGCCGTGGCCCAGTTTCCTGGCTCCACTGTAATGCGAATCCCTCAGATGCATTGGCACTGGTATCGTCGTGCCGGATTCCACGTCTCCAATCGCCTCGGCAAGTGCCACGGTGCATGCGTTCGACTTTGGTGCACAGGCGATATAGATGGCTGCCTGTCCCAGTGCCAGCCGGGCCTCCGGCAGACCGACAAACTCCGAAATCTGCACGGCAGCGGCAGCAAGCACCGTCGCCATCGGATCGGCATTACCAACATCCTCAGCGGCACAGACGGCAATCCGTCTCGCGATAAACCGCATATCCTCACCGCCAGCGATCATTCGCGCAAGCCAATACACAGTCGCGTCCGGGTCCGAGCCTCGCATCGCCTTCTGAAACGCACTGGCAAGGTCATAGTGACTGTCACCGGTCCCATCGTACTGAATCGACTTTTGCTGTATCGATTCTTTAGCGATAGTGAGGTCAAAGCGGATTTTCCCGGTTTTATGCTGTTTTTGCTGGCTGAGCAGCCCCACTTCCAGGGCAGTCAACGCCCGGCGTGCGTCGCCGTCGCTCATGATAGCCAGGTATCGCAGGGCATCATCGTCCGCCCGGACATCCATTCGCCCAAACCCCTTCTGCGGGTCGGCCAATGCTCTCTTCAACACCGACAGCACATCCTCGGGCGACAGAGACTCGAAGCGGAATACAGTGCTGCGGCTGATTAGCGGCGAATTGACGGCGAAAAACGGATTTTCCGTGGTCGCGCCAATAAAGACCAGTACGCCGTTTTCCACGTCATCCAACAGGACATCCTGCTGTGCACGATTGAAGCGGTGAATCTCGTCTATGAAAAGTACGGTGTGTCCGCGGCTGGCT
>CAZHDS010000616.1:0-1574 GCA_964531495.1 uncultured Ignavibacteriales bacterium | reverse complement strand
TTCCTCACAAACACCATTAAAAATCCGAAGCCGATCAGCAGCATGGCCATCACGTGGATAGCGCGATCGTATTTCTGGACCTGAACTAAGGATTCTTCGTCGGCCAGGCATGTCCCTGTTGTGATAACCAACATCATCAGCACAGTTAAAAGAATGAGCGCCCATCGATATCTGTGCATAGTTAAAAACCTCCCGGTGCAGCATAACTGCTGCATGTTTTAGTTGTGTTGCAAACTCGGCTGTTTGCCGGATTTACCTGCAAAAAGAAGACGGGCTCCGATGGTTTCGGAGCCCGTCCGTTGATCATGATTGGTAAACGATAGGGGCTTAGCTGTCGAGGACCTGCATGGCCTCTTCGCGATAGGCATCCATCAGATAAGGAATACCTGTAACTTCGGCGCATTCCTTGGTCAGCGACATCAGTTCGCGGCGGGTAATTGCCGGGACGTTGAAGCAGCGGGCGCCAGCCATAAGCTGTTGCAAACCGACTTTGATTTTCTGTGAGTAACTGTACATACCAATAGCACCCAAAGGAATGTTCTTAATTTCTTCCGAACCGACCAGTTCTTTGACGTCTTCATAGTTGACGAAAATCTCTTCGATTGTCGAACCGTATTGGCTGACAGTGTTTGGAAGCTTGCCGTCTTTGAGCCACAGGTCGATGTTCTTGCCGACCATTCCCGGGATCATCAGAGCACGGCCCATACAGATAGCTCTCACGTATGGGGCACCCATGGCGATTGCCTTGAATACTCCGTCCTCGCTGGAGAAACCGCCGGCAAAAGCCAGGTCAGGTATGCGCTCGCCCTTGGCGGTCAGCTTATCGGCAAATTCGTAGGCAGCGGCGTGAAGGTACAGACTGGGCATGCCCCACTCTTCCATCATGCGCCACGGGCTCATGCCGGTTCCGCCGGGAGCACCGTCAATGGTCAGAAGGTCGATCTTGGCTTTGGAGCACCATTTCAGGGCCATAGCTAACTCACGCAAGCCGTAAGCACCAGTCTTGAGGGTTACGCGCTTGAAGCCAAGGTCGCGTAAGCGTTGTACTTCGGCATAGAATCCCTCTTCGTCAATGAAGCCGAGCCGGCTATGACGTTCGAATTCTTTGATAGCGCCGTCTTTGAAGGCGGCCTGATTGACCGGGTTGGATGGGTCAGGTGTGACAATATAGCCGCGCTTCTGCAGCTCCAGCGCACGCTCCAAGCTATCGACCTTGATTTCACCACCGATACACTTGGCCCCTTGTCCCCACTTCAACTCGATGGTATCTAAGCCGTGCTTCTTGGAAACATATTCGGCCACGCCCAAGCGTGTGTCCTCAACGTTCATCTGAACCAGTATCTCACCATAACCCTGGTGATAGCGTTTGTATTGTTCGATACGACGATCCATATCCGGAGCCAGCGAAATTTTACCGTTGGAATCCAGTTCGAGTTGCGGATCGATTCCACATACATTCTCACCGCACACGCAGGTAATACCGGAAATCGCTGCACCGACAGCGAAGTGCTCCCAGTTCCTTCGGGCGACTTCTGTGGATCCAAGGGCACCGGTAAAGATAGGCACCTGCATCT
>CAZHDS010000615.1:0-1576 GCA_964531495.1 uncultured Ignavibacteriales bacterium | reverse complement strand
GGATTTCGTCACACCCGTACCGGCCATGAAGGCACACATCACAGCGATCAATATCGCGTAGGTTAAAAATCGTTTAGTCATCTCCAAACTCCTCTATGTTTATATGACCTGTTTTAATATTCTCTTTCGATTACGATTTCAGAACTCACAGAATAATTCCCGTGAAGTTCCGAGCGGCGCAGAAATGTTTCCACGCGCTCAATGCCATGCAATCGACCATGTTACTCTTCACTACTGGATCACCTCCCTCATTCGTCCAGACAACCCACTAAAGACCAACTTCAATCATAGACCGTCTGGCCAATTATTCGTCCTAACATTCGGTGTACAATTCACGCGTTCAAATAAAGTAATGCCAAAGGCGCAGTATACTAAAGTCTCAAGAGGGGGATACCAAGAGTCTGTTTGCCATGCACGACACTGACGCCCATGCATTCACAATCATTCATACTGGTTCAACCGACACCGAACCCTACGGTGCCATTGCCACACCCTCCAGCTCAAGGCCAGGCGGCACAATCACAAACAGGACATGCACATAGCCTTAGCCGCACAGGAGAAAAATGTTCTCCTCTTGATGAAAGTTAGCAAAATGAACTCAAATGTCAATAACGTAGTTGTGGCAGATTATCCGGAGTCGCCAGAGCTTTGGCCCGCCCTTGCACGGCGGGCTGGTGGTCGGAGTCTGTCACTGGCATCGAAGCTTCACTCTGCCCTCTCCGGCATTGGCTGGTAACTGTCTGATTCGATAGCGCAAACGACTTCGCAAATTGTTGTCGTTGTTGCGATTACGGCCGCGTCACAACTCAAACACAACGCGACCACCCAGGATCGTCCTGGTCACCTGGCCAGTAAGATGATACCCAATGAAGGCGGAATTCTTGGAGCGTGAGCGGAAACGATCAGCACGCACCGTCCATTTTCTCTCCGGAGCAATTATTGCGATATCAGCAACCGACCCTTCAGCCAGCGAGCCCCCCTCCAATTTGAAAAGCCGGGCCGGGTTCAAGGTCATTTTCCTGATGGCATCCGCCCAACTGAGATAACCTTGATCGATAAGGTAGGTTTTAACTAAACCAAGGGTTGTCTCCAGGCCGATCATGCCGGATGGCGCCTGATCGAATTCGCAGTCTTTATCTTCATCCGAGTGCGGCGCATGATCCGAGGCAATACAATCGATCGTGCCGTCAACGAGTCCTTCGATAACTGCTCTGCGATCGTCAGCCGTTCGGATCGGCGGATTCACTCTGAGGTTGGTGTTGAACTCCTTGCCGATCTCGTCATCAGTGAGCACAAAATGGTGGGGACATACTTCGCAGCTTATCGGCAGACCTCTTTCTTTGGCCTGGCGGACTGCCTCCACCGCTCCTCGTGTCGATACGTGCATAACATGCAGTTTCGCTCCGGTCATGCGGCAGAGTGCTATATCCCGAAGAACGGCGATTTCTTCGGCGACCGCAGGGCGACCCCTTAGACCAAGCCTTGTCGATTGATAGGACTCATTCATGACTCCATCGCCGGCCAAATAATGATCTTCGGCATGTTGGGCCACCGGGATATCGAACATCTTGGAATA
>CAZHDS010000614.1:0-1577 GCA_964531495.1 uncultured Ignavibacteriales bacterium | reverse complement strand
CACCTATCCAGCAGGAGTAGTTTACTTCACCATTGTACTCGTCGTCAAATCGGTCGTATATGCGGCCGATGTCCTTGGGATTGCCCCCAAGGTCCATCTCAGCAGTTGTACTGTCGCCCCACCAGTTGTACCTCGCGTCGACGCCCAACTCGCCTTGGTTATAGAAGTCGTACTGGTTCGGGGCATTGTCGTAAATCGATGAGTAGTGAATGACAGGACTGACATCTCCGGAATAGCTTCTGACACGAATACCGTGCGATCCGTTGTCGGTCACAAGAATGCTGTCAAGGGTAGCACCGCTTCGGTAAATGTAGACGCCTTCACCGGCATTGCCTTGGCAGAGAACACTGTCCAGCACCGGCTGACCCCGATCGACGTAGAGGCCTTGCTCATGGTTATTCATGGCAGAGACATTGGCGATCAGGCCCGTGTAGTAGCTCAGATAGAGGCCGATCGCCTGATTGTCCGATATTACGGTATTCGCTATTGTGCCAGCTCCTCCGGCGACCAGGCCTGTTGTCGGGTTGCTGACAATTTCGCAGTCTGTGATTTCAGATGAGTCCGATACCGTGAGCGCATCTGCATAGTAAGAATAACCGCAGTTGGTAACCCGGCAGTGCGACAAACTTGAACCACCGTCAGAGGCGGCCGTGTATGCGTATACTCCATAGACAGCATACTGCAAAACCGCATAGCTCAAATCCACCCGACCGCGATGAATGTTCGAACTGGAATTCATCCGCCCCCAGTACTCAGTCAGGTCCGGGTCCTCAAAGTACGACGTGAACAAGACACTGTCTGATTCAGTTCCCAAGACTTGAAGGAGTCCATTGGTCTCCACATAGATAGATGCCCCCGGCATTAGGAGCACGTCAACGCCAGCCTCAACAATCAAGACCGAATCAGCTTCGACGTTGATGTCTCCCACAACAACGTATGGGCTGTTGGCAGCCGTCCATGTGCCAGCCACACTTCCGACCTGGCCGCCAAAGATCGTCTCGGTCGCTACGGTGTCTTCACTACTCCATTCATTGAAGGGATCCACATAGGTGGCTGCAATCGAGTTGCCCGGCTTAACCTGAAATAGACCATCATCAGGTGCGAAAGCCAGACGTTGGGGCTGATCCTGCCACACTTCCCACTCGGCGTCCAACAGCAACTGCCGCTCTTCCCTGGATTCGGACTCGAGTCCGTCGGGATGTCGTTCCGTGAGCCAAGCAGCAAACTTAGACACTTGCGGATCGAAGACCATCGCACCGCGAAATACGCCAGTGTGAATACCGGTCTCATGGAGAGACAGGGACTCGTAATCACCGAACTCACTCTCCAGAAGTACCAGTACGCTGTCAACCGTTAGACTGTCTGTATCTTGATCAGCATCAACAACTTCTACACGCGCGGAATCGCTGTTAAAAGGATAATGAGCATCAACCTCATTCCAGAGCGAATCTGCAAATGCTAGGGAACCGGTAGCACCACAGGTCGGCGATCCATTCCAGCAGGAGTAGTTTACCTCGCCTCTGTACTCGTCATCGAATTCGTCATAAATCCGCGCGATATCTTTGGGATTGCCTCCG
>CAZHDS010000613.1:0-1582 GCA_964531495.1 uncultured Ignavibacteriales bacterium | reverse complement strand
GGCCAAAAAAAATGTCCTGGAAGAAGTAACCGGCTACCAAGCCAACAACAGCGCCCATTGGGACAAGGCGGATGATGTGCTTCCATCGGGAGTTAAGGAGTCTATCCAGCACATTCACTCGCATCTTCATCGCCTACACTACTGACCACTTGGAGAAAAGCACGAACAACTCTTGGATCGAATTGAGTTCCGGCGTGTTTTTCCAGCTCACCCAGCGCTTCCTCTTTGGCAACCGCCTTCTTGTAGGGACGGGCAGAAACAATAGCATCGTAGGTATCGACAACACGAATGATGCGCGCTTCGATGGGGATATCGCCATCCGCCAGACCGTCTGGGAAACCACTCCCATCGTAGTTCTCATGATGGGAGACCACAATCCGTGAGACGTCAGCGAGAAACTCTTGATCCGCCAACATTGCCCCGCCATAGGTCGTGTGCCGCCGCATCTCTTCTTGTTCAGGATCTGTAAGGGAGCCCTTCTTGTTCAGGATGGCGTCTGGCACTTTCACTTTGCCAATGTCGTGCAAGTACGCCGCATAGGAGAGATCAACAAGGCGCTGCCCTCCAAGGCCCAAACGCTCACCTGTTGCAATGGCAAGCCTCTCCAGGCGATTGCAGTGTCCCTCTGTGATCTCGTCCTTCTCCTCAACGGATCTCGCCAAGGACATCACTCCTTGGAACTCCTCTCGAATCAGGTGATAGCTGGGAGGAGATGACACCATGAGTAGTTCTACGTCAGTGTTCACACGAAAGAAGGCCCGTTGGGCCAAGCCTTGATGATGGAGATAGTCGCCTGGCCCAAGATCAAGCTTCTTCTCACCCGCCTCTAGAGTAACGTCACCACTAAGAACATAAATTAATTCAAACCCTACCCAATCGTCAGCGTCATCTAGATAGAAATGCTTTCCCGCCGAAATCCAATGACGGGTGACCTCAAGCGAGCCGTATTGCACAAGCTGCTCAAGCTTCATGGCGCGCTTCCCAACAAACTTCGTTTCAGCCCCGCCCTGGACAACGGAAAGCTCTTCAGTATCAAAGCAGCCACTTACAAGCGGGTGCCCGATTATCCAATGCTTCATCTCTACCTACTTGACTCCGTGATACCGAGACTGTACTCGATTCGGATTCCAGACCCTACTGATTCGATTCCGCCAGATCCTCTGTGGCGATAGTCGACCTTGCCAATCACAAGTACCGCGGCATTCAGTGACAAAGGAAGAAGCGGCAGGACAGAACCTGCCGCTTCGCATCACTTGTTGCAATCCTGCGGCCTATGTTCCGCCCCCGATGTGAATCGGTGAAAGAAGAATCATTTCAGGCTCTGCCAATCCCTCGCCGCGAAGGCCGTACGCGTTGGCATGGGCTGGTATCTTATTAACGGCGGTGAGGGTTCCTCCGCCAATATGGATCGGAGAGAGAGTTGTCGCGGTTAGTGTTCCGCCTCCGATATGAATTGGATCGGCTAGAACTGAGACTGTACCGGCAACAAGAAGAACAAGAACTGCAATCAACACGAATAACCGTTTCATTAGACGACCTCCCTAAATCTTGAGCGACACTTGCCGCCGAGTACCTACATGAA
>CAZHDS010000612.1:0-1582 GCA_964531495.1 uncultured Ignavibacteriales bacterium | reverse complement strand
ACGATGCCAACTCACTTCATATACGAGGAAAGTGAATCCTGTCAGAAAAATGACCAGAGAGATGGCTAATGATGTGCGCTGTATCCTGGAGACCATATTGGATCGCGATTGAGCCTTAGGTTTTCGTTGCCGCCAACCCACAATTATGCTGAGTGGTCAGCAGATTGCCTACGATAATATTGCGCACGAACCCAATATCTCAAGCGACTCGCGAACCTTGACAAACTCTTCGCGGTTGACCAGTTTACCAAGGATCAGAGATAACTCCGAAGATCAACGCGGGGGTCAGTCGGGGCCAATGTGATTGTAGCTGGAGGATCGAATGAAGTATCTCGAGTTCCGTGACCTGATCCGGAAGGAGTTGCAGCAGAAGCCAGGCGGAATGACCTGGAACGAGTTGAAGACTCAGCTTGACTTGCCCTATGACCGTCCGTGTCCGACCTGGGTCAAGCAGTTGGAGGATGAGATCGGCCTCACTCGATCGAGAGGCAATGGTCGAGCCTATCTTTGGAAACTCGGCTAACCGTCATGGAGCATGCTTCTGTCACTTAGCGAGGCGCACAATGGACCTGACATACAGAGACAACTATTGGAACGACCATGAAGCGAAGGCGGAATTCAATCGCTTCCTCAACGAGATCCACGGACTGGATCTGACACGCTGGGGCGAGTTCGGCTACTGGGACCGGCAATACCGGCCTTTTTCTTTCTTCGACGAGGATCGCATAATCGCCAGCCTCTGTGTCTATTCGATGGACATGACGATTGATGGTAAGCGCAAGAAAGTGGCCCAGATTTCGGGCGTGGGGACGGCGGAGGAGTATCGTCGCAAGGGACTCAACTCAGAACTGACTCGTATTGCCCTCGAATGGGCTCGTCCGAGGCACGAATTCTTCTTTCTGTTCGCCGACGAAGATGCGCGTATGTTCTACAAAGCGGGTGGCTTCCGGGAGGTCAGAGAGCATCGGGTATCGATTGCCGCGCCGCGAGTGTCCTTGAGGAGCGGGACGCGTCACTTGGATATTGAGGATGATGCTGACAGGAAGCTTATCGAGAATCTGGCACGGGTGCGCGCGCCCGTCTCGAATCTGCTGGGAGTACACAATTTCAAGCTGTTCATGTTCTGGTGTTTGTACTTCCTGAAGGACAACCTGTATTACATCGATAAACTTGATACGCTGATGGCATGCAGCCGTGATCAGGACAAGCTGATAGTACATGATGTGGTAGCTCGAGAAGTTCCGAGGTTTGATGCAATCTATCCATATATCGGTGCCGCCACCGATCAGATCGTGGAGTTTCGGTTCATGGTCGACAAGATGGATCTTGATGAGACCGACTTGACTCTCACCGAGATCGATCTCGGAACCCACTTGATGGGCATTGTGCTGTTCGAGAGCCGCCCGTTCCAGTTCCCTTGCACCGCGCATGCGTGACGAACATCGCCAGGCCGCTAGCGAGTTTACCCGTACCGCAACCAGACCGGAGTTGCAAGAACCATCACCAGACATCTGTCTACGAAAAAACCCTCCCGTGGGGAGGGTTTTGAACTTGCGTGCCGTGGCACTGTTAGTACTCAGCC
>CAZHDS010000611.1:0-1585 GCA_964531495.1 uncultured Ignavibacteriales bacterium | reverse complement strand
GGCCAGGGCTGCCGCAGTCGGTTCATTGATGATCCGTTCGACCTTGAGCCCGGCAATCTGGCCGGCATCCTTGGTGGCCTGACGCTGACGATCATTGAAGTAGGCCGGAACCGTAATCACGGCGCGAGCTACTTTCTCGCCCAGGTATTCCTCGGCGGTCCTTTTCATCTTGGCCAGCACCATCGATGAGATCTGTTGCGGGGCGAGATCCTCGCCACCCATTTCGATCACAGGTTCGCCAGCCTTGTTGGCTTTCACCTTGAAGGGATAGTTCTTGATCTCCTCGCTGACTTCATCGAAACGTCGTCCCATGAAGCGCTTAATCGAGAAGACGGTATTTAGCGGATTCGTCACCGCCTGGCGCTTGGCAACCGTGCCGACCAGTCGTTCGCCGCTCTTGTCTATAGCCACCACGGAGGGCGTCGTGCGCCCGCCTTCGCTGCTCGGAATGACAGTCGGATTGGCTCCTTCCATCACCGATACAGCGCTGTTGGTTGTGCCCAGATCGATTCCAATTATTTTCGACATGGTATTTCCTCTAACTTTCTTTCACAATTAAGGCCGGTCATCAACTGACCGGCCTCGTTCGTTAATCACAGGTTCTGCGAATCCGGACTAGCCGGAGTTCGAGATTTAGTTGATCGAGACCTCGATCCGTTTGGGTTTGGCCTCTTCCTTGCGAGCCATAGCGACCGTCAGTAGGCCATTTTTGTAGTCCGCCTTGACCGAGTCGGTATCGACGGTGCGGGGCAGCGTGAAGGAGCGGCTGAATTCCCCGGAAGCGATTTCGTTCCTGGTGTAGGTCACTTTCTCGTCAGACTCGACCGCCTTGCGTTCGCCGGCCACGGTCAGGACGTTGTTCTCGATAGTGACCTTGACGTCGTTCTGATCGACACCCGGCAGCTCAAAGACCAGGCTGATGTCATCATCGGTCTCGCGGATGTTCACCCGGGGCATGCAGTCGCCGTGGCCGCATTCAAACTTCTGGCCGCCTACCATTTGGTGGAACACACGATTGATCTCATGATTGATTCTGTTTGGTGATACTAGATGAGTCATTTTGTTAACCTCGTTCTTTTCGGTTGATGTTGTCATTGTTTTCATTCACCTGAGCAGAACATAAGCATGCGCCGTGCCAACGGCTATAAGCCGTGTTATAGCACCGAGATAGCAAATTGCGAATGAAATAGCGGCAGAGCGCATAGGCCAATATGGCAGCCACCAGCGCCACAACGGCAGCGCCCACACGCCCAACTGGCAGTCGCTAAGCCATTATGGCAGTATCGCGCTATTCACGGAAAACTTGCATTGGGGGCCGTCAGCTCCTATATTGCTCTCGTGACGCAGGAGTGAGAATGTCAGGACCGCAAGGTTCTTGATCTATCGTGCTGATTATTGGAGGATTGAAATGGACAGAAGACATGGTGCACTCGCCGCATGTACTGCAATTCTACTCGTCTTAGTGCTGGCGACATGCGAAAGTGATGAGAGCCCCACTGGTCCGAACAATAGTGTTGAACCAGGCACGCTTGACGACTGGATCGCATTTGATGAGTCCAAGTACTATGCCAAGAGTACGGGGGGG
>CAZHDS010000610.1:0-1588 GCA_964531495.1 uncultured Ignavibacteriales bacterium | reverse complement strand
GGGAAAGCGATTTCACGAACAAAAAGCGGGAGTTATCTGGGGGGTAAGGGCAATTCTGACGAGGTGCTGCCCATGGACGGTGATCCATCGCCCAAATCAGACGTTGTTTGCTGTCGGAGAGAGATCGACTACTCGAACTTGGTCCGGAGTTTGACTAGTCCTCTTTTGGAACCAGCCCCTATCAGAAGATCGTAAGTTTCGTCATCGTCAAATAAGCGTCTCAGGCGGGTTTCACTGACGTCGCCGTAAACGTCCTTGATGATGAATGTCTGTGAGATTTCGGGAGTATCGTTCATCAGAGAAAGGAAGAGTATCTCGATTACATCTGATTGACGGCCGGTGAGAGTCAGAGTGCGATCGGTCGGCAGATGTAGCGAGCGAAAGTCCAGGGAATGCCTAAATCCTGGAATGGGGTCATCCGTCTCGGAACTCTCGGCCTTCGAGCCAGAATCCGCCTGAGCAGCCGTTGCCTTGCCAGCGTCCCCACCTAGAGACCGGCGGCCTGCCGTAAGGGAGTCAACAAGACTGTCACTTGGATCAAGACCGAATTCACCGCAGTCCCCGATCCAGTCGTCGTAACGGTGTCGGTATGGACTGTCGTCGGTGTCCAGGGCTATGCCAGCTAGCCACTGGTCATAGTCTGAGCGAAGGCTGAACTCCATCTTACCGGCAATTTCCTCCTCCGACAAGCCGTCCAGCCTGTAGTTCAGGCATGAAATCACTTTCCTCAGCACATCCGGGGAACCGGCCACCGTGCTTGGTCCCGAGTTCAGCATCTGGCTGTTCCTGAGAATTACCGAGGTCTTGTCCGCATCCCACTGATAGTGGCGCACAAGCCACGGAGGAGCAGACTCCCGGCCGCCGTACGACGGACTCATAGCGTTCATTTTTTTGCGAATTGCTGCATTGAAAGGATGTCTCATCAGATTCGATTTCTTGGACAGCTCGACCCCGTCAGTGCCATTGCAGAAGCCCAGGTATCTGTGTGCCAGCAGTTTTAGAGTCCTAGCTTTGTCGTTCACGATCCCGACCTCGTTCCAGCGGCAAGCGGAAATGTATCCGAACGGCTCCGATGCCAACAGGTCTTGGAGGACACGAGCCGATACCGGGCACTTCTTGCCTTCGAAACATTCGGACCAAATCAACAAGAGATACAGACTGTCTACCTTGGGCATCGGGAAATCGGGAGCGTGCTTCCGCAGCCGCCTCGTATGGTGTTCAAAGCAGAAGGGAAGCCAGACGTGAAGGTCGCCAAAACGATGTTCGACATCCGGTATCCAGGCGCGGAGGTTCTTTGTGGAGTGATCCGAAGCCCAATTGAGCGCATTCTCCGCAAGTACCATTGGCAATTCGTGTTCCAGGACCTTGACCTCGAGATTGTTCGCAATATGGATAAACTCATCATACCCCGGATTCCCACGGCCGCCTACTTCCAGCGTGAGCTTGAACCGCACTGCCTTCACGAGCGTGCTCACAGCAATTGCCATGTAGGACCGGTCGCACAATAGCGCCGCGTTTATGCTGCGAGTCAGCTCCCTGGCGTCTAGTTGAGAATCATCATTGCCGGACATAGGTACAATAATGCGGA
>CAZHDS010000609.1:0-1592 GCA_964531495.1 uncultured Ignavibacteriales bacterium | reverse complement strand
CCATGCTGCCTGTGGCCTCCTTTACCGCGACGATATTTTCAATCTCCGAGAGCCGTGCGATAGTCTCCGGCGTTATGCCCGCACCGCCGCATCGGCCGGGGATGTTGTATAGCACGATGGGGATGTCCACTTCGTCGGCGATGGCTTTGAAATGCTGATAAAACCCCTCCTGGGTGGGTTTGTTGTAATAGGGTGCGACCTGCAGCGAGCCGTCGGCGCCGATTTTCCTGGCAAAGGCTGTAAGCTCGATTGCCTCAACGGTACTATTGGAGCCGGTCCCCGCGATGACGGGAATCCGACCGTCCACCACGCCCACGACATACTCGATAACCTTTTTTTGTTCGGCGTGGCTCAGCGTGGGCGATTCACCCGTTGTACCGGTCGGCACGATCGCGTCGGTGCCGCTTTCCAACTGAAACTCCACCAGCTCCTCCAGCGTACTGTAATCGACCAGTCCTTCCTGAAACGGTGTGATGAGCGCTACCATACTGCCGCTAAACATGGTTCTGTCCCCTACGATAATTATCGTTTCCGCAACATGGCTACATGCCAGATGCTAAATGCCGGATGCTAAATGCCGGATGTCAACAGTTTTATCATTTCCTCGGTAGCCCGCCGCATGCCCACGATCACCGCACGGGCGACGATGCTGTGTCCGATATTGAATTCACAAAGCCCTTCGATTCTCGCGACCGGGGCGATGTTTCGATATGTCAGTCCGTGTCCGGCATGGACGATCAGCCCAGCCGAGGTTGCCGCATCCCGCCCGTCGCGAAGCTCGTTAAGTGCCCTCTCGATCTTCCTGTCCGTTTTGGCGTTGGCATACATGCCCGTATGCAACTCCACCGCGTCGCAGCCAGCCTCTGCGCTGGCGAGTATCTGTTCGGTCTGAGGGGCGATAAAAGCGCTGACAAGTATGCCCTTTTTGTGCAGGCGTTTGACCACCTGAGCCAGGCGTTTTTCCTGGCCAACACAGTCCAGGCCGCCTTCGGTGGTAAGCTCGGCGCGTTTTTCCGGCACCAGCGTGACCTGATCGGGTACGATTTTCTCGGCGATTTTCACGATAGACTCCGCCATGGACATTTCCAGGTTGAACTTGCCGGCGACGGTCTCTTTGAGCACTATCACATCACGGTCGCAGATATGCCGCCTGTCCTGCCGCAGGTGGACCGTTATGCCGTTGGCCCCAGCCAGCTCACACTGAACCGCAGCCCAGACAGGGTCCGGCTCGTCGGTACGACGTGCCTGACGAATCGTCGCTACATGATCTATATTGACATTCAAAAACGCCATTACATGCCCATCCATAACATATTTCACACAAACGGATTATATCGATGCCGAAAGACCTGGCAAGAAAATATTTTCGGGCCGGCACGAAATCATGCCTCAACAAGTCGCAACTGCCCAGCCCAGACGCCGACAAACGCAGCCCCGCTGCCGACAAACCATCCCACGCTGCCCACAAGACAGAGGATGTTTCGAGTCTCTCAGGGCCGGGCATTGACCTTACCACAATTATAGGATATAATGCTGGTCGCTTTCATATCCGGGGTTTTCGGCTAATCCGACAGCTCGTTATGGTTTTCAAC
>CAZHDS010000608.1:0-1592 GCA_964531495.1 uncultured Ignavibacteriales bacterium | reverse complement strand
CGCCTGCCTGTCACGCAGGAGGTCGCGAGTTCGAGTCTCGTCAACCCCGCTTAATTCGTTGTCCCGCAACAACTTACGCGCTAACCGGTCGGCGAGATTATCTCGCGTTCCCACCAAAAATACAAGCCCTTAATCCTTTGATCCACAACGCGTTACTGCGACGACCACTTTCCGGCATCTGTCATTTGACACACATTTGACATCAACAGAAACGAGACAGGTTCTCGTATGCCTGCAGTAGCGCCATAAGAACACCTCAATGACATTGTATGTACATGTTGTGATGCCTCAACCGTTTCTTGGGACTGCAATAATGGACTGTGGTACACCATGCTATGAATCGACAATCTCATCCTTGGTTGAATAGCCGATAGCCCGGTATCCTGCCAGCCTTTTTCGATGCATGCGAGCAAGAACAGGAACCTGCCTGTCGACAAAATCATAGACGCGTACTTCGCGTTTATTGTCGTGTAGGCGGTGCAAACGTCCAGCATATTGCTGCAGTGTCCCGCGCCAGGAAACTGGCAGAGCCAGGAACAATGTATCCAGACGAGCATCATCGAATCCCTCACCAATGTGCCTGCCAGTCGCAAGAATAACACGCTCTTCGTCATCGGGAATTGCCTTCAGTTGATCTACGACAGCTTCACGTTGCCTCTTGCCCATACCACCCTTCAGCACCACGACGTTTCTTGCCGATTCTCCGAGCATTTCAGCCAGAACTCTGAGGTGTTCGGTCCTTTCGGTCAGGACCAGAGGAGATCGACCTTCTCTAACAGACGCCCGGATTTCGTCAACAATTAGGGAGTTCCGGTCGCAATCGCTGGTAAGTGCAGAATATAGTTGTTGGATTGTCGGTTCTGTCATGTTCTCCGGAATCTTAAAACAGGTATCCTTGAAGATCACAGTATGCTTGAAAGGTCGCTCGAGTGCTATCTTTCTTGGATCTACTCGTACCCTTATTGGTCCGCATTGCATCATGATGATCGGATGGTGACCATCCCTTCTTGTCGGAGTGGCAGTCAGACCAAAGACAAAGCGCGCCTTGACCTGTTTGAGTACTTGCTCGAAACTGAATGCAGAGACATGGTGGCACTCATCAACAATTACATGTCCGTAGTCTGCTACGAGATCTAATACTTCACCTTTTCGCTGAAGACTCTGAATGACAGCAATATCTATCTTTCCGGTTGTCTTCTTCTTTCCAGCACCATGCATTCCAATATCTTTGGGCGGAATATTTAGAAACAGACAGAGCCTTTCCCGCCATTGGTCCATGAGCAATCTGCGATGAACCAGCACTAATGTATTTACTTTGCGCTGAGCCATCAACCACGAGGCAATCACGGTTTTGCCAAACCCGGTCGGAGCCACCAAAATACCATTGTCATACTCAAGCAGCTTCTTGGAAATACTATACTGCTCATTGCGCAATTGACCTTGGAATCCTATATCAATAGCTGTTCCTTGAAAACGTTCATCCTGTAGACAGAGGCCAACCTTGTTTGAACGCAAAAACTCCTGAGCATCATCAAGGCAACCCCGTGGCAAACCGATGTATTTCGGGAATTCTTCTGAACAACTAATGATAC
>CAZHDS010000607.1:0-1598 GCA_964531495.1 uncultured Ignavibacteriales bacterium | reverse complement strand
AGAGATCAGAACAAGGAGCTGAAAGCGACGCGCTAGGGCGCGCGCCTTAGCTCCGCGTTAGAAATGGAGAGATAGAGAATGGCGGACCAGCCCACACAAGAACAGATTGAGGAAATCGGAAGTGCTCTGGCGTCCGGTCGCAAGATTGAAGCGATCAAGATATATCGTGGAGCGACAGGAAAAGATCTGAAGGCAGCCAAAGAGTTTATCGATGCCCTCATCCCCACATTGAAAGAGCAGGATCCAGAGAAGTACGCCACACTGTCGGCGCAAGGCGCAGGATGTGCGTCTGTCCTCCTCCTATGCGTTGGCCTGACGGCAGCCAGCATTGCCTGGCTCTTCAAATCCCTGGCATGAGGTGAACGAGGAGAATTTCTAACAAGAAAATGCATGGTATTTTCGCGTAGCCGCGAAAAACCATGATTTACACGTTGGCGAAAGAGATGAAGATAAACCGAGTAATTCTGATCCTCATGATTGTCTTGGCTTGCGGGGTGCTCGCAGCGTACGCGAGCGATCTGACCGTGCGGATTGATGTTGGTACGAAAACAGATCGTGTGACGTTCTCCGTCGTTGTAGAGAACAATACAGACAAAGTCATTGACCTCAGACCGATCATTCTCGCCGAGACCAACGTTGCTTCGTCGGTGTCCTGGCAGGTCAACGGCAAACCAGCGGAGTTCTTTCCCAAACGGTCGTTCCTCATGTATCCCCCCTTTGACACGAGGGCTCTGCCACCGCATTCTACGAACGCGGTGGTACTGGTGGAGGATGATGAGCTTGTCTTCGTGACCAAGACAAAGAAGCCACACAGCAATACTGCTCGGGCCGCTCTGCCATCATCGGGAGAGTACACGATTGACGTAACCACCGTTGGTCACTGGGGAGGACATCAACC
The DNA here is from genome assembly GCA_964531495.1 of uncultured Ignavibacteriales bacterium. Classification (GTDB taxonomy): domain Bacteria; phylum Zixibacteria; class MSB-5A5; order GN15; family FEB-12; genus DAOSXA01. The sequence continues at coordinate 700 of CAZHDS010000607.1, read as the reverse complement.
TCAGTCAACCAACATCACAGTGAAACTGAAGAAAGAATCGCCAACAACACCTTGCACCTTATTGCCTGAAGGCGCGCCTTCAGGCAAAAGGTGAAGGTGAACGTTATCCATGGAGAAAAAAGAATGAAGCCATCGCATGCCGCAGTGGTTGGTGCTTGCGTGCTTGCCTGTGTCACCGGCGTATTCGCGGAGATGATTCGCGTCGGCTTGCCAGGTTGGCGAGTTGATGGGAACCACACGATCACGCGTGTGGAAATTGATCGGATGGATATCGCACATTTCGATCCACAAATACTAACGCGAAGCATTACGAATCGAGCGGCAGTCCTAGAGTTTGCCAAGCAGTTCGCTCTGTTTATCGCCTCGGACGAAGTTCGTATACAGGACACTCTGTCTAATCCCCTGTTTCAGATCCGAGTCGCTCACGGCCAGAAGAATACTAGGCTGTATCTCACGGTCGAACGTGGCATCACACAGCAGCAGAACAAGAAGGCCGGAACTCCTTCAGCTGCGGTCACGTTGTGGCAAGACTTACCAGACGGAAAGTATCAGGAATATTGCAGCAGAAACTATGTTCCTGTGCAGACAAATCATTACCCAGAACCCCTTCTCCGAATCTACAGCCTCTTCAAGGAGGAGGGATAACAAAGCAATTGAGTGTATTTGCACGTACCGCGCAAAACACTCATTGCAGCACGTT
>CAZHDS010000606.1:0-1600 GCA_964531495.1 uncultured Ignavibacteriales bacterium | reverse complement strand
TCCATTACCAAACTATACGGAGATCGATGATGGGCGAAGACACTTTTGCCAAACGAGTTTTACAGGACAATGTTCTGCGAATAGATACCGGGAGCATGCTTGACAACAACAATGCCCATGAGATGGTGATAGCCATCAACGAAGCCTTGGAGGCCGGCTATCATAACGTTATTCTGAATATGGAACAGCTTGAGTTTCTGTCCTCCGCCGGGGTAGGTTCGGTACTAGGGACGGTGGAAACGGCGCGCGAAGCCGGTGGGGATATAATCCTGTGCAATGCCTCGCCGACGATCCTCCATGTTCTGGAAGTTCTTGATCTGTCCGACTATCTGACGATCATGGCGGATCAACGCGAAGCGGCGGTTGCCTGTGGGGTAGCGAGAGGCTGAAGATGGCACTTGTCCGAGAGCAGCAGAACCAGACTGGAGCTCTGACCCTTCCTAAGGAGCAATTGACGGCCCACCGGCAGTCGCTGGCGTTGTCAGCGTTGACCAAGCTGGCCGAACAATTTTCGGAGCAACCCGGATTCAGCCATTTGGTTGAATCGCTCGTCTTGACCCTCTCGGGGCAATTCGCGACGCCCCACGCCTTCGCGTCGGTCCGTCTCCCCGGTACGCGGGAACGAGAGTTACTCTATTTTGGCACTGGCAAGCTGCGACACAATGAGATGCTGTCCAGGCTTGATCTCACTCATGAGCATCGCGACTACTTCCAGGAATTCAGCGATCCGCAGCTCGTCGAGCGCTTTGATATGTCGGATAACACTTCCAAGCTTGGCTTCTGTCTGGCTGAGTGCGAAATCGCCGTAGTCGTGCCGCTCCTGCACGCCAACCGATTGATCGGCATCATTGGGTTGGGCGAAAAAGCAAGTCGGAAACCATTCGAAGCCGAGGACATGGAATTGCTAGGAGCGATGATAACCAGTCTCTCCCCCTTCATGGCCAACGCCTTCCTTTTCGAAGAGATGTCCGAAATGGGGCGCTGGTATCTGGAGATTCTCAACGGGGTTCGCCAGGGAGTCTTTGTTTTCGACCGGTTCAACCAGCTGACCAAAATAAACCAGGCCGGTTACCGGATTCTCAGGGCCTTCAAACCCAAACTTCCGGGTCCGGAGTCGCTCAGTCATGTGCCCCTCGACTGGATCTTCCCCGACCTGACCTTCAAAGGCTGGGTGGCTCGCCTGCTTGAAATGCGCACGCGGCGTGGCCGTGAAAGAATCAAGGGCATGGTGGCTACCAAGGGTAGCTACAAGAGGATCTTCACGCTTCAGGTTACGGGTATCGAAGGAGGATCAATCGAGGACGGTGGTTTTATCGTGACCCTTGATGATGTGACCGAAACGCTGGAAAACGAGCGCCGGATGTTCGACCTGGAACGCTTCGCCGACAAGGGCGTTATGGCGTCGAGTATTGCGCACGAATTGAATAACTTTCTCGGATTGATCTTGGGCGGGGTCGAGCTGGCCGAAGTGAGAATGTCCGGTGGTGATCTTGAAAAGGCAGTCTCAACTTTTCAGCAAATCAAGAACCATGTCGTGAGCATGACGAAGTTCACCAGCGGTTTGATGGACTACGGCAAGCTCAGCACAAGCAAAGCGCCG
>CAZHDS010000605.1:406-1601 GCA_964531495.1 uncultured Ignavibacteriales bacterium | reverse complement strand
AATCCACATATAGCCGTTCTCGCCCCACCAGGTGCCCCACGAGTTACGCAGTATCCAGGCACCGTTTTCGCCCTGGCTGTCATCCCAGCCAACCAGCACCACGGAATGATTGATATCTCCCACGGTACAGTAATTGAAAACACCATCGTCGTACCCCTGGAACGGACCACTGACATACACCGAGACCGAAATCGGACCGTACTCCAGAATAGCTCGCTTCATCGCCTCCACGCCGGCCACCGAACTGCCGTTGCCGATATAGGCCCAGTTGTTGAGAGTGTAGTGATGCGTGTACGGACAGCCACAGGGACCGTCGGTACCGTTATAGGGGAAATCTGATTCGAGCACAGCCCCGGTTCCGCCGCAGGGATCGGTAAGCCAGCCATGATAAGAATGGGCATACCAGCCGCCGTCACAACCCCAGCCACTCCGGTTACAACTGATCAGCCATTGTTCAGACAGATTGACCGAGGTCCCCTCGCGTATCTTGATAGCGCACTCCAGGGCTCCAACCGTAGAGAAGGCCCAACAACTGCCACATCCGCCCTGATTCCGAATCGGTGTGCAGCCATCGTAATCGCGCCAGTCGAAAGCCGACGGCACCACCAACTTGGAAGTGGTTTCCATCGGATCAAAGCGCGCCTTGGACTGCCAGTCCGCGGGTTCCCTCATGCCACACAATTGATCGATAGAGTACTGCGTCGCCGGGTTGGCGGATACGGTAAAGGTCCAATCTTCATTGATTGCCTGCTGCTGCATCGCATCTATCGTCACCTGATCCAGTTGGGCTATAGCCGGTGCCGAAAAAACCACAAACAGAAGAGACGACAGAACGATGGGGGATCGGAAACTCAAGGGACAACCTCTTGTGCTAAATAAACTTATCCATGAGAAAGATATGCTTTCTTCACGCTCTGTCAATGCAAAAAAGCTGTTGAAGGCGGACATTTGTCAGGTTGCAGGCAACCGGACCTACTGGATCATAAGCAATCGGGTAGACCGAGCGAAGGGCCGGTGATGAACAGGTAGTCGATCAGAATAGCAACATCTCCAATCGTGATATCTTCACAAGTCGGCGCTACGCCGCCAGACCGGTTGATATCGCTTTCGGCCAAGCACTCAATGATGCCGGCGCAGTAGCCCCCAATAAACTTGGCATCGATCATGACAGCGACGTCGCCAATTGTCGGCTCGT
>CAZHDS010000605.1:0-396 GCA_964531495.1 uncultured Ignavibacteriales bacterium | reverse complement strand
CCCCCAGACCATTGGCGTCACCGACTCGCCCCAGACAACAATCAAAAGCCACGGCGCCATCGATAGTCTCCGGTACATAGTATCCCGCCGGACACAACAGACTCAGTTCGCGCGTATCGTAATTCCAGAACCTGATCGGAGACGGTCCGGAGGCTTCGCCCCCCAGGAGGGTGAAGTGCAACGAGACGATCGGCCCGATGCCCGGCTCAAGCGAGGCTTGCGCACCGGCCGCCAGTCTCACGGTCGCCGCGCGCCGGACCGTCAGCAGACTGATGATTGCGTGAAAGTCGAAATACTCCGTCCGCAATCCGTTGACCGAAATCGAATCAAACCGCACGTCCAGAGGACCGTCCCACGAGAGTGGAATGACGATCTCCGACAGGGGTAGGTAATTGT
>CAZHDS010000604.1:0-1601 GCA_964531495.1 uncultured Ignavibacteriales bacterium | reverse complement strand
CCTCGTCGGCGACCATCTCAAACCGTAAATGTGATCAGAAGACCGAGGAGGAAGAGAGGTCGGCGCGTTTGGACGCCGTGAGTCAACAGATCGGAGCGTATCGCTCTGAGTTGCCGGTTCTGTTGGAACGCCTGAGCAAAATCAAGGACCCGAGGAACCCGAAGAAGATCAAGCACAAGGTGACCGTGTTGATGATCTACGGGATTCTGTGCTTTGCTTTTCAGATGACCTCGCGGCGTGAAGCGACCCGTGTGATGACCCGCCCCATGTTTATGGCTAATCTGCGCAGCCTTTTCCCCGAGCTTGAAGCCTTGCCGCATCACGACACACTCGCCCGTCTACTGGCGCTGATCGATGTCACTGATCTTGAGCAGGCGCATCTCGATATGATTCGGCATCTGATTCGCGGCAAGAAGTTTCTGCGCTATCTGATCGCAGGCTGTTATCCGATCGCCATAGACGGAACCCAGAAATTCAAACGTTCTGATCTATGGGACGAAGCATGCCTGGAGCGCAAAGTCAGAACCCCGAAAAAGGACGAAGATGACGCCGAGGAGCCGGAGGAAAAGAAACAGTACTACGTCTATGTGCTGGAGGCGAATCTGGCGTTTCAGAATGGCATGGTCATTCCTCTGCTCAGCGAGATCCTCAGCTATACGGAGGGGGACAACGACAAGAACAAGCAGGACTGCGAACAAAGAGCTTTCAAGCGGCTGGCCAAACGCCTCAAGAAAAGCTTTCCTCGTCTACCGATCATGGTCTTGCTCGACGGGCTTTATGCCAACGGTCCCGTCATGGAAATATGCTGCGAGAACCACTGGGACTATATGATCGTCCTGCAGGATGACTCGTTGCCATCGGTATGGGAAGAAATCAAGGATTTGCAACCCCTACAGAAAGAAAACCGCCTCTGTCAAAAATGGGGGAATCGCACGCAACGCTTCCGGTGGGTCAGAGATATCGACTACCGGTATATCTCTGCGGTAACCAAGAAGGAGAAGCAGCAACTGGTGCATGTGGTCATCTGCGAAGAAAGCTGGAAAGAGATCGCACCCGCTTCCACAGAAGTGGTGACAAAGACATCACGACATGTGTGGATATCAGCGGAGCCGCTGCACAAGCGCACCGTGCATGAGCGCTGCAATCTGGGCGCTCGGCACCGCTGGGGCATTGAATCCGGCATTCTGGTGGAAAAACATCAGGGCTACCAATATGAGCACTGCTTCTCATATGACTGGAAGGTCATGTGTGGTTACCATTACCTGATGCGCTTGGGTCATGCGCTCAATGTCCTGGCCCGCTATTCCTATGCGCTGGCGAAATACGTCCGCGATCTTGGCGTGCGCGGCCTCATCGCTTTCGTGCGAAACACCATCGCGAGCCCGTGGATCGCCGCCGAGGACTTACGGCAGATCGCCGCTGGGCCCTGTCAACTCAGACTGGAATGACCTTCGGGCACGGGAGCTCCCCGCCATCGTGTTGATCGGCACTCAGTCATCCTGAGCACGCAAGAGAACTGCCCAATGCCGACTTTTCGCCATCCATCGAGGCGGTGGCCACCCCGGGTGCTGCCCAATTCTTGCCCTGCAAGCCGCTGCTCT
>CAZHDS010000603.1:0-1610 GCA_964531495.1 uncultured Ignavibacteriales bacterium | reverse complement strand
CGCTCGAGCTTCTTCAAGCTGATCAGAGAGCCATCATGCATTGTTACATTTTGAGTGGTGCCTTCTTCGAAATCTTCGATCATAATCTCGTCACGAGCGGGAATGAAAGAGATATCATGAATAGGGGATTTGTTCTCGCGTCCCCAAGTGTAAGAGTGTAAAGAAGTGTCCGCGTTGTTAAAGGTCACGCAGGGGCTGATTATATCGAGGATGGCAGTGCCGTTGTGATGAAGGGCGGCCTTGATGAGGGTTTTGACCTGTTTCGCGTCACCGGCAAAAGCGCGGGCAACGAAGGTTGCTTTAGATGCCATTGCTTCGAGACAAATGTCAATCGGCTCAAGCAGGTTCGTACCCTGTTTCTTGAGTGATAAACCGACTTCAGATGTTGCTGAGAGTTGACCTTTGGTGAGACCATAGGTGCCGTTGTTGGCGATGATATAGACCAAAGGGAGGTTGCGGCGCATGATATGCTTAAATTGTCCCATGCCAATGCTGGCAGAGTCGCCATCACCGCTCATGCCGATGCCGGTCAAGGTTGGGTCAACCAACATCGTGCCGGTGGCGATAGCAGGCATGCGTCCATGCAGACCGTTGAAGCCAAAGGAACGGTTCAGCATATAGGAGGGAGCTTTGCTTGAGCAGCCAATGCCGCTGAATTTAACGATATCCTCGGGGGCCATATCCAGCTCGTAGCAGGCGGCGATGATTTGGCTCAAAATAGAATTATGTCCACAACCCTGACATAAAGTGGTAGGGGCACCTTTGTAATCTGCTTTTGATAAACCAATATTATTTGTAGCAGCCATTTTAATTCTCCTTCTTCGCCATAATGTCGTCTTTGATCCACTTAGCGGTCAGGGAGAGACCGTTATTGAGAGTGGATGAAGCTAGTTTGGCGCTTTCTTCAGGGAGCTCAACGCTCAGTATCTCGCGCAGTTGTCCATTATGATTCATTTCTACAATGAAAACCTTATCGTTGTCTTTAATGAAACTTTTGACAGTATCCGTAATAGGCAGAGCACGCAGGCGCATATAGTTGGTTTTTAATCCTTCCGCTTCGAGCATGTCGCGTGCTTCAGCAACAGCGGGGTCAACTGAACCATAGGCAATGATGCCGACTTTTGCGCCATCTGTATTGTCGACGATCGCATCTGGAACGTATTGGCGGGCGGTCTCATATTTCAGACTCAAGCGGTTCATGCCTTCCATCCAGTCATCCGGATCTTCGCTGTATCTTGCGAAGGCAGTATGGCCGGTGCCGCGTGCGAAATAGGAGCTGCCCTTCGCACGATTACCGGCAGCGGTGCGGTAGGTAATACCGTCTCCATCTACATCTTTATAACGTCCCCATTCACCGTGTTTCTCAACGAATTTTTTAAAATCTTCTTCCCAGAGTATCTTGCCGCGATCCATGGGAACATCAGGATATTCGAAGGGTTCGCTCATCCATTGGTTCTGACCGATGTCGAGGTCGCTCAGCACGAAGACAGGGGTTTGGACGCGCTCAGCAACATCGAAGGCTTTCCAGCCGAATTCGAAACACTCACGTGCTGATCTCTTTCCGGACCACATCACCCCTGCCGCCTTCCTTGCCTCTACTGATTTCATGT
>CAZHDS010000602.1:0-1611 GCA_964531495.1 uncultured Ignavibacteriales bacterium | reverse complement strand
TCACCAAACCCCTGGTTAACTGGGAGCGTCACCCGAAACACCCTAGAATCTGGTGCCGTCTCCACAAATACCTGTCCGTCAAAGCGCATGACCGCGCCGTTAGCCAGGGTGTAGCGGACGTTCGCTCTGACTTCTTCTGGTTCCTTGCGGTTCCAGGTGATTTCACCGTTGATTGGCTTGGCCCATTGGCCGTCCTGTTTGACTGCGGTGATGGCGACCGTGGCCTCTGCGCCTTCGACTTCCCCAACAAACACCAGCGATGATGCGCGGTCGTCCTTTTGCTGTTTCTTGCTAACCATGCGCACAATCCGTATTTCATCCATGCCGCCGTTGAAAGCTCCAGTGATTTGGCCAGTGCGACCAATCAAGAGGGGCTTGAGCGCGAAATCAACAGCATCAGTTCCCATGTTCACAGTTGCGCGAATCTTGCTATCGATATAGAGATGGGCCACATTGCCTCTCCGTACCACGCCCACATGCACCCATGTAGACTCAGGCACGCGGTGCGGAGACGTGCCAGGCAACAGCAACGTGTGCGTTTTGGCGCCACATTTCATCCGCACTTCAAAATCAGCTGGATCATGACGCCATTCGATCTGTAGAGATTCTCCCATCGAAAATGAGAACAGCGGCGCGTCGCTTGAGGCATGCCTGTAGACATAAAAGCTGATGGCAAAGTCCTTGTTGCTGAAGTCAAAGGCATTGCTTGCGGCGACCTGTAGGTACCCGCTACTCTCGAACCTGCAGCTATTGCCAAAACCCAGGGCATGCTTTTGCTGCCACGGAGCAGGATTTCCGATAGCATCTACCTGGTGATGATACGAACTGTCATCCACAAACACATGCGATGGCTCAGGGTTGTTCATGTGCAGCATCAGTATTTCTTCCGGCTCATCAGCAGGGGTGCCAGGATCAAGCTTCTCATCGAGCTTCGGATCCGTGGGCGACGGGGCACCCTCGCCAAAATAGTACTGCAACTGATCTGCCTTCTCGGCAGTTGTATCTTTAGGAATTGAAAGGTTTGCGTAAAGCGGCCCCTCGCCGCCACCACCGCCGCCAGTTCCAGGCACAGGCTCAGCAGTGACCGTGACCTGCAAAGAGGCAGATCCCTTGTTACCTGCGGGGTTGTCATCGGTTTGCAGATGGATTGTGTGCGAGCCTTCGCTCTCCATATCAATCCCAACACTGCCGCTGAACGAGCCCAGGTACGGATGCTGACGCCAGAAGCTCTTGTTGGGCTGGCCATTTTCGTCTTTGTCAACGCCCTTGGAAATATCAACCGGGTCTTTTGCCTGGTTATCCACTTTCACGCTCAATTCGGTAAGATACTGGCCCTGCACGTCTTCCGGCAGGTTATCCAGGATAGGGTCTTTGACGGAACCGGAGAAGTACACCGTCCCGCCACTGGCGTAACAGTCATCCGCATCAAGGATCACTGTTGGCTTGGGGTCTGACACGCCCACGAATTCAGTGGGTTCCTTGTCATCGCCTTTGGGCAGACCAGTCTCGTCATCGTACTCCTTGGGCACGACAAACTCCATTTTGATTACCGTGACCACTACCTCATCAGTCTCTTCGTTTGACGCGCTTGGGTTTGCCTTCAGTTTGACT
>CAZHDS010000601.1:0-1612 GCA_964531495.1 uncultured Ignavibacteriales bacterium | reverse complement strand
GAGCCGCTGATGGCTATGTGCTTACTTCCGACCCGGAAGGAAAAGGTTGGTGGCAACCGATTCCGGGCGGCGGAGGTGACTGCTGGGAGTGCCCGGCCAACTATACATACCTCGGTGACATTGATGACAGTGTTGGCATCGGCACTGTATCCCCCGAGGAGAAACTCGATGTGGACGGGAATATCCAGGTCAGATCCAGCCTGATTGCCGGAGCCTCTCCATTGTGGCTTGCAGAGGCACCAGTTCGAGCCGGTAGAGAGTATGATTCGGATGATTCGCAAGGTGGCGTAGTAGTTGCTGTAAACAATTCTGGCACCGGGTGGTTGACAGGTGTGCACATAAACGCTCATAACACTGGTGGTGGTGGAGCGACCGGCGTGTCCGCCTCAGCGAGTTCAGATGCACCGGAGCGATTCGGTGTCTCGGCTCTGGCCTATCCCAGAGACCAGACAGGCGAAGGGTCATCAATCGGAGTATCCGGGCGAGCCCAACAAGGTTTGGAGGGATACGGTTGTAGGGGAGTGGCATTCGAGGCCGATTCGTTTGCAGTGGGACTATACGGTGAGGCCTACGACGTCACTGATGGCTATGGTATCGGTGTGTATGGTACAGCCCACGATAACGCAATCAGCTTTGCGGCATGGTTCGAAGGAGACGCCGTGGTGACCAATCGACTTGGAGTGGGCATCGATTCTGATCCTGCGGCAAAACTGCAACTAGGTGGTACTGCCGGAGTCGATGGCATAATGTTCCCGGATGGAACCTTGCAGACAACGGCGGCTACCGGAAGTGGGAGTGGCGGTGGCTGGGTCGATGACGGTACCAGTGTGCGTCTTGAAACCGCTACTGATTATATCGGTATCGGCACGGCCAGCCCTAGCAGGAATGTTCACATTTTTCAGGACGTGGACGCGGGTATTGGAATTACTATTGAGAATCCAAACGCCGGCGCAGGTTCGTCTGAGAGCATCCAGTTCATAAACGATAACGGTTATTGTTCCATCATTGCTTATGATGCCGATCATCCATCAGTTGGAAGTACCATGAACTTCGTTAACAACATGGGGACTGCAAGTAATATCTCGTGGGGCCTCGATGGAACAACTATGATGAAGTTGATCAAAAGTCCGGATATGACCCTGCAGGTCCGCGCCAGTATTCTGCCTTTCTACAATGGGTCAGGTAATATCGGAAGTTCATCCTACCGCTGGTCGACCGTTTGGGCTGTCAATGGCACGATTCAGACTTCCGATGAACGCCAAAAGAGAGATATTTCCGATCTTGACTACGGACTCGACGAGGTTCTTTCGCTGAGGCCGGTTTCATTCAAGTGGAAAGAACTCAGCGACAACGAACCCCATTTGGGTTTTATTGCTCAGGAAGTGCAACCGATTGTATCGGAGGCGGTAGTAGTCGGTGATGATGATGACCAGACACTAGGAATGAAGTACGATCAGTTGGTGCCAGTCTTGGTCAATGCCATTCAAGAACAACAGATAATGATAGATGATCTAAAATCAGGGCACGCCAGAGAAATTGGCGAACTTAGAGAAGATGTGACTCGACTGACTAAACTGGTTGAGACGATTATGGCTCAGCAAAACATGAATGG
>CAZHDS010000600.1:0-1616 GCA_964531495.1 uncultured Ignavibacteriales bacterium | reverse complement strand
GCGCCTGGGGCCAGTTGCCCTCGATCTGGGTGATGCTGATCTTCTCGTTGGTGCTGTACATGAGGTAGTAAAGGGGGTCAAGCATGCCGAGCTTGATCGGCAGTTGTTCGTGCTTCTTGATGTTGTTGTGGGCAAACTCTTCGGCGCCGTTGCCGATCCGCTTGGCTGCCCAGTAAGTGCCGTCGGCGAGGACGTCGCCGATCCCCTCCCGGTTGGCCAACCGGTCGAGCAGCCAGAAGAACCGACCCTCCTTGTCTTCGTCAGGCGGGCAGCCCTCGAAGTCCTTGTCCGTGAGGATTCCGTTCTCCTTGAGCTCGACAGCGAAGGCCAGAATCTGCGGGGTGGAAAAGCCGTCCACGCCGTATTCAGAAGCGCGCTGGACGATCTTGAAACCGAAATCGAGGTTGTCGACGTACGCCGCCATGCTGTAAGTCAGCTTGGAGAAGCACTTCATCATGTACCGGGGGAGATCATTGACGTCGATCAAGGCCCCGCAGCTCTGCGGGCAGTTGTAGCAACTGATCAGCCGCTTGATCGCGGAAACCTGCGAACCCTCCCAGCTCTTCTCGATGTCATCAGTCCAGAAGTTCTTCCTCCGCCCGCGGGCATTGCCCCAGGCAAAGCTCTCGGTGTGCCACTTCTCGTCGGTGTGGACCATCTCCTGCGGTGAACCGATCCCGGAGAGGATTGTCATCACGTCCGGAATGGGGTGGGTGTTGCGGAAGTTGATGTACTTGGTGACATCCTCCATCAGTTCCATGAACTTGGCGCCATCGGCCAGGTGAACATCGCCCGTTCCGCGCACCGCCACCGCCTTGATCTTCTTGTCGCCCATGATCGCGCCGCCGCCCAACCGGCTGGCGCTAGACCGGGACTGCTCGATCGAAGCGGTGAAGCAGCGGTTCTCCCCGGCCAGACCGATGGCGGCCACCTGGGCGTTCGGCTCCTTCAACTCGTCGCGAATCAGGTCTTGCACTTCCAGCGCACCCTTGCCCTTGAAGTGGCGGGCATCGCGGATCTCTACCTTGTCGTCTTTGACCCAGAGGTAGACCCAGTCCGGTGACTTATTGCTGAAGATGATCTTGTCGTAGCCGGCGTACTTCAGCTCCGCCGACCAGAAGCCGCCCATCATCGGGTAGGCCAGCAGTTCCGACTGGGGCGAGATGAAGGTGACCACCGTGCGATTGGCACTGTAGGCCGGGGTGCCGTTGAGCAGTCCGGTGCTGAAGATCAGCAGGTTCTCGTCATCGAACGGCTTGACCTCGGGGCCGACCCGGTCCCAGTGCTGCTTGACACTGGTGCCCAATCCGCCCAGGTAAAGCTCGGTCAACTTCGGGTCGGTCTCCACCTTCTCGATGTTGCCCGTGGCCAGGTCGACCTCGAGATGGTAGCCCATCTCTGCGTATCTCATAACAGACCCCGCTTATTGATCTCGTTCAATCGCTTCTTGCTCTTCTTCAAGCGGCGAACAGGTTTCGGCTTTCGGTTTTCAGCTTTTGGTTTTCGGTTCTCGGCTTTTGCCCGGTCCAGTTGCAGTTTCTCCAGATGCCGCATCCGCGGGATGATCTCCTTGTGGATCTCGCACATCACCGACTTGCCGGCTGTGCTCCCGGTGA
>CAZHDS010000599.1:0-1619 GCA_964531495.1 uncultured Ignavibacteriales bacterium | reverse complement strand
CTTCCCCACCTGTCTTCGCCATAACATTTGCCATAACGTATCTCAGATCATCAGTCGTTACCGGTTTGGACATAACCTTGCTGACACCGTCAGGAAGCTCGGCGCTGTCATTCATGATGTCACCAAACCCGGTCAGCATTATAAGGGGTATCCCGGACTGGATCTTCTGCGCTTTCTGGGCAAAATCGTCACCAGACATTGTTGGCATGGCACGATCGGTGAACACAAGGTCGAATGTACCTTGGCGCAAAAGATCCAACCCCTCCCGGCCTCCGCCTGCCTTCTGAACGTGATGGCCATCACTTTCCAGCAGTCTGGCAATAAGATTGAGAGAACGTTCCTCATCATCGACCACCAGCACGTGCAGAGACGAAAGTTGTTCTAGTTTCGCCGGTACCACTACGTCTTCGGTCGCAACAGGAACAGGAAACCGCATCCGAACCGTTGTTCCTGCGCCGGGCTTGCTTTCGATATCAAGGGTGCCGCCGTGCCGATTTACAATACCATGTACCATCGACAACCCTAAACCGGATCCTTGAACTCCTTTTGTCGTGAAGAAGGACTCCATGCAGTGCATAGCAACCTGCTCATCCATGCCTGATCCGGCGTCTATCGTCTCGCAGACAACTGTACTGTCATTTTCGTAGATACGGAACGTGATGGCGCCACCCTTCGGCATGGCATCCAACGCGTTGAAAATCAAGTTCATCAAAGCTTCGCGCAGTTCGCTTGTATTGCCCAGAATTCGTGGAACAGGTTGGAAGTCAGTCGCAATCTCAATGGTCACACCCTTGGCATTCATCTCCTCTTTCCACCTCGGCATTGTCAACGATATGGCACTTTCCACAATTCTGGCAATATCTACCATTTCGTACTCAGCATGATCATCCTCCTTGTAGACTGATCTCAACCTTCGCACTATTTGTCGAGCGTCATTGCCTGCCGAAAGGATCATATCTATCATGTGTTTTACTTCCGTTCGGTCATCCAGGATAGTCGGGTCTGTTGCCAGAAGTTCACTGAAGCCCACAATCGGCATCAAAACGTTGTTGAAGTCATGGGCAATCCCGCTTGCCATTTGTCCGAGCGCGGACAAACGTTCCTGCTCAATTATCTTCTGTTGCGTCCGTTTCAACTTATCTATGGACCATTCCAGACGTAAGTTCATCTCATGCAGTTCTTCCTCCGCCTGCTTACGCTCGGTGATGTCCCTACAGATGTGTGTGGTTGCCACAACCTTCCCGTTGTGCAGCAGGGGCGAGACGTGAGTCGAATAGTAGAACCGGGCCCCGTCCGCGCCCATTCGAGCCGTTTCGTAACTGCCGATCTTGCCCGTTTCGAGGACTTCCTCAAGGCACCTTCGCATGTCAGCATGGAACTCTGGAAACGTGTGGTCGTAAATTTTCGTCCCGATCACGTCTTCAGTGGCGAATCCAGGGATCGGGCGATTGATGAACAGGATGGTGCCATCGGAATCGACTGTCATGATGATATCCGGCGCGTGCTCCACGAGCGAACGCAGCTTCTCCTCGGAATCCCGTAGCTTCTCCAGCGTCTTCTTGTGGATGTCTGGGGTCAGGTCTGAACATTCAATATCTCCTGAACATCCTTCATAACTT
>CAZHDS010000598.1:0-1621 GCA_964531495.1 uncultured Ignavibacteriales bacterium | reverse complement strand
ATGATGAGTACGAGTGCCCATATGCCACAGACCGCCATGCGAGTCATGCCTTCGTCCAAACACTCCCCATCCCACGGTTGTAACATCAGGGGGAGTGCAAACAACCCCATCCATCCTCCCGCAAGGAGGAGGACGGCAGTGTAAAGAACAACAAGACCGCGTGTCGGTTGATATCGAGAGGAAAGACCAATAGAGATGGCAACCAGAAGACCCGCAACGGTGACAATCTCCATTGGGACCGAAACCGTTGCCAGTTTCTGGAGGTGGACCCAACGAACAGCAGCGAAGGCCGGAAGTAGCTTGTGGTGAGTCAGCAACTCGTTAAACTCGATGGCGGAGGCGAAGTAGGCGGCTTCCGCCCACACGGCGACAAGATAGAACAAGAGGATCGCTGCTGGCAGGATGACTGAACTGTATCGTCTGATATTCATCTCATTCACCGAACGATTCAAATGAGAGTTTTGCGCGGCTAAGCGCAAATACTTCTCCATTTGCTTGTTATGAGGATTCCTCCTTGATGTCGTAATTGTCACGGAGCTGTTGAGCTCGGTCTCTTGTGAGACGTGTCTTCCATATCACGGCGTCCATATGCTCAAGTCGGCCTGTGGCCGCACGCCAAACCTTGTATTCTGACAATTTGGCCTCTTCGTCACGAAACTTAAGCCATGCACGCTGTGCGCTACGCTGTTGCGCGATGTGCTTTGTGATTGCCTCAGCAGGTAACGTTGACTTCTTGATCTTCTGAATGGCCGCTTGGTAGACATCGTTCAGCTCTTTGTCCACCAGCGCGTAATTCTTCTCAAACTGGGGCGTGTCTTTTTCACCCGCGAATGCAAGGACAACGCAGGCGCAACCGAGCACCAACATGAGCAGCAGTGTTTTCATAATTTCTTCCTCATAACGACCGGATTCACTTTTCAACTGAAGGCGCGCCTTCAGTTGATAAAGTGGAATCCTTTGTTATGAAACTCTTCTCCAGTCCAAGCAGGAGTTCTTGCGGTTCAGTGATCGAGATCGGAAGTCCGTCTTTGTCAATGGTCAGAACTCTCACCCATTTGACAGGGCGTCCGCTTCCAAACTGGGTCAACTCCCATTTGCTGTCGCCCGCTGATACGACCTCATCTGAATGGCAGGCTATGCCAGCAAAAGCTCTCACCTTCTGTTCATCCAACAGTGCAAGTCCCTCTGCTTTGGCCAGGGCGATCATGTCGTGTGCGTTGCCGAAACGATAGAGCCGGGTGTCACCTTGGCGCAGGATATACTGCTGCTGGGTCATTATCCCTTTGGCCTCGGGGTGCCCCGGCTTGTACCAGTAGTTCGCCCGATAGAGTCTGATCTGTGCTTTGGGAAACAGTCCCGTGACCACGGTGTTCTCAACCTCCCAAATCCTGGCCTTTGCGAACGCTGCTGAATTCGTTGTCTGGCGAAGTGCCTCCAGTGGGGTGTCCCAGTTGGGCACAACATGAGAATCTGATAAGTCCCGGACAATAGTCTGCGGCTCAGATCGCCCAACGCAGCCGACCAAGGCGAGGCACGCTGCAATGACTACTATGATCATCTCTTTCATAACGATGCCTGTTGACCAGTCCCCGGAGGGGCAAGGCCAGCTTGCTGGCCGCAG
>CAZHDS010000597.1:0-1629 GCA_964531495.1 uncultured Ignavibacteriales bacterium | reverse complement strand
TAACCACGTCAGCGAAGACGCCAAGGACGGAGAGCCGTCGAAATGGTGCAGCACATGCAACGACGGCGCAGGGGCTTATCGGTCTATAGAGAGCTTCTGGCGCAATGTGCGTCGGTCTGACGGGCTACAGAGCCATTGCAAGCAGTGCCAGCGGCAGCATGATATGGACCAGCCTGGGCAGCGCAAGCACCGTCAGACGAAGTACACGAAGAAGCGCGACCCATTTAAGGGATACAAGCGCGAGGCTGGTAAGAAGGCGGTAGAGGCTTTCCTCAACGACGAGGAGCCTGTATTCCCAGACGACATAGATGCGGATCAGTTATTGGCGAAATTTCTCGCCGATGACATACAAAGGAGCGAGTAATGAGTTTTTTTGAGAAAATGGATCTTGGCGCATTGCAGGTAATGTTGTTGCCATTAATATCCAGTATCACAGGTGTAGATATTCAGGGCTTCATGTCTAGCAAGGCAGATGCTTTTGAGGCCGCTGGTGATGGTTTGAATGAGTTGGCTGATGTGCTGCATCTTGCCGGCGAGGCGCTGCGCGATGGCGTGCTGACCAATGAGGAGATTAGCGGGCTGGTTGAGGCTGCTAATGAACTTCCAGGCGCATATTCCGCTATTCTCGTCGCCATTGAGAATAAGAAATACGCTGAATAATGCCGACACCTAGCCAATCAGCAATACGCAAGGGCGTCAAGAAACAGCGCAGGGACGAGACTAAGGCCGATTTCGTGGTGCGGGTTCGTAAGACCTTCCCAGCTTCGATCAGGGCAGCTCGTGCCAACATAGAGACGGTTGCGCGGATGTACTCACTTGACACTAAATTGCTGTTGGCTATCACGGCGAAGGATAAGAAGTGTACCGATGCGTACACTGCCGCGAGGGCCAAAGAGGCCCAGAAGAAATACGAGGCAGACGATCTCATGGGAGAAGTTCGCCGAGTAGAAGAGAAGAAGGACAGCCGCTTAATTCGCAAGAGTTGGCCAGTTGATCCTGATGAAAAGGAGGCATCCGTATCTGACGCTCTGATGGTTAGCCTTATCGAGAACGAGGGCAATGTTGTAGAAGTCGGTTTGTGTCTGAATCTTCCCACTTACTATATTTTGGAGATGATAGAGGCATCCGACGAACTACAGCTTCAGAAGGAGCGCGGGCGGCTGAACTTCGTGGCGAGGGCAGAGAACGAGTTGATGAAGAACGTAGAGGCCGGGAACATGACTGCGATCAAGGTATTCCTTACCAATCGCGCAGCCGATGAATGGTCAGACAAGCAAAGCGTGACGGTGAACCATACAGGGTTCAAGCCGCCGGAAGAGAACGACGAGGGCGTAAGTGTCCTCACTTTAATTAATGGAGATAAGAAAAATGCGTAAGATTCTATGTCTAGTTGCGCTGATGGCCATAGCGTCTTCGGCATTTGGGATTGATATTAATAATATGCGGAAGCCGGTTCCGGTTGCTAATGCTACTGTGACTACTGTTTCTTTTAGTTCAACAATCGCATCTAGTTTACCTACGTCGATAACAGCATTTACTGGAAGCGGCGATGAGTTCTTTGTTAGGTTTTGGGGTGATCGATATGACTCAGGCTATCATGGATGGAGCGACTTTGCAGTACCCGTTCCT
>CAZHDS010000596.1:0-1633 GCA_964531495.1 uncultured Ignavibacteriales bacterium | reverse complement strand
AAACATGCATAATCAATCTTTCTGACGGAACCATCGCCGGAAAAAGACATGCTCCTGCTGTTGTCCAGCAGTATATAGACGGTCGCATTGGTTTCCTGTTGGAAGCGCTTTATGTAAAGCTTATCACTGCGGCCGAAAACCTTCCAATCAACAAACTTGAGTTCATCGCCCGGATGGTACTGACGGTGGTCGCTGTATTCAACGCTAAACCCGTGCAACGGGCTCGGGTGCAGCCCGGAGAAGAAGCCCTCCACCGCACAGCGAGCCACGAGGTCCATGTTCGCCAACTTGCTCAAGAAAATAGGATCAAGATATTTGCAGCCTTCCTTCGTCATGGTATCCTCACAGGCTGACCGAGAAAGCTGCTCATCAACCTGCCCGGGTGCGCAGCCGGCCTATTTCGGCAGTGAAACCTGCTCAACGAGGTCGTCAAGAATCGCCTCTACACTGATACCATCGGCCTCAGCGTTGAAGTTGGGAATTATGCGGTGCCTGAGCACAAGTTTGCTGATGGCCTTGACATCGTCGATACTCGGACTGATCCGACCCTTTATCAGGGCCCTTGCTTTGGCCCCGAGCGTCATGAACTGCCCCGCCCTCGGACCGGCGCCCCATTTGAGGTACTTCTTCACCATCCAGGTGGCCTTCGGATCGCTCGGCCTGGTCGCACGCGCCAGTTTTATGCAATATGCAATCACCACATCACTGACCGGCGCCGCTCGGACAATCTCCTGAAACAACATCATATTATTCTTGTCAAGAACACTGCGTACAGTCTTCGTCTTACCGGTCGTGGTCTGCTTGACCATGGCGTATTCTTCCTTGGCCGTCGGGTAGTCTATATACACCATGAACATGAATCTATCCAGCGCCGCTTCCGGCAACGAGTATGTCCCCTCCTGCTCTATCGGATTCTGCGTCGCCAGAACGAAGAAAGGCTCATCCAGCTTGAACGTCCGCCCCGAAATCGTCACTTCACGCTCCTGCATCGCCTGCAAGAGGGCCGCCTGAGTCTTGGGGGGCGTGCGGTTTATCTCATCTGCGAGCACGATGTTGGCAAAAATCGGGCCTTTGACAAACTCATACCGCCTTTTCTTGGATTGCGGGTCTCTTTGTATAATGTCGGCCCCGGTTATGTCCGACGGCATCAAGTCCGGTGTGAACTGAATGCGATTGAATTTCAGGCTCATAGCATCCGAGATCGAATGCACCATTAGCGTCTTTGCCAACCCAGGAACGCCCTGAACTATGCAATGGCCGCCTGCAAGCATACAACAGAGCACCGCATCCACAACCTTGCTCTGGCCTACAATTACCTGGTGTATCTCCTGCTTCAAGCGGGCATAACCCTTGTGAAGACGGGCCACTAATTGGCTCTCGTCGATTGCGCCAACGGCGTGCCCTGTCTTGAGTGTCTGCGAAGTCACTTGTTCCATGGCTTCTCGCACCTCATTCTTCCATAAGGAGCCTGAACATTGTTTTCATACGAATAGGTATTCTATCAGAAGTCGGTGAAAACTCCCAGCAAATTATTCACTTTTCAGCAACACAGAGTCTCTCCGGCAACACATAGCTGTCATCATGGTTCACTACCTGGAGATACAGCAGGTCTGGAAAATGTTACCCTTTTTTT
>CAZHDS010000595.1:0-1635 GCA_964531495.1 uncultured Ignavibacteriales bacterium | reverse complement strand
CCCATAAGACCGAACACCAGATTCAGCACGCCAATGAGCTTGATATGTTTTTCCATCGACAAATCCTCAGAGAGTTTCTCTTGCCTTATCTGACCGACACTCCAGCCGCGATGTTGCACGTCTCTCTGCATCCGTGCACGAGGAAGGTCGATAGGGCACCTGAGTTTGGACCGCAGAAATAGCCCATCGCGACAAACCGGAGGCAGTGATCTCGGAGATCGTAGCTCTTATCGACCAGATCCGCGACGACTCCTGAACCGACATGGGCTTCGAGAAACACACAGCGAATAATAGACAGAACGCCGCCCTAAGACAGTGCTTGTGCACAGGTATGGCTATTTCTACTTTGTTCAAGAATTCATCTCTTGGAGGAACCGGATGTCATATAAGTTTGAGCAAGTCACGCCAAAGCATAGGACAGCAGTACTGGATATTTTCAACTATTATGTAATCTCGGACTATTCCGCCTACCCCACTACTCCGGTTGGCGAAGAGTGGTTTGATAATTTCTACAACATGGCGGTTGGCTGTCCCTTTGTAGCAATTGTCCACGACGAAAGTGAAATTGTCGGTTTTGCCTGTCTCCACCCCTATAGCCAAGCCGAGTCATTTGCTAAGACTGCTGAGATCACATATTTCATTATGCCCGAGCATACCGGGAAAGGTCTGGCCACTCAAATATTGAAGCAATTCCTCGACGACGCCAAAGAGCGTGGTCTAACCGTGATTTTGGCCAGCATTTCATCCATGAATGAGGCCAGTATCAATTTTCATAAGAAGCGCGGTTTTAGAGAATGCGGTCGCTTCAAGAATATCGGCCGCAAGTTCGATCAGGACTTTGACGTCGTCTGGATGCAACTGGATCTGAGCGACGAATAATAATCCGGGCGAATCAGGTCAATCCCCGGCGGCCAGAACCAACGCCTGTCCTTAGCCTGCCCCCGGTGGATAGGGCAGCCAGCTTACGCCGACTTCCGGGCGAGAGCCTTGTCCAGCGCTACCTTGAAGCCCGCGGGGTCATCAGGCGTGAAAAGGATTCGTCTAATCTTCCCTTCGCTCTTGTCAATGACAACGTGTTCTACGAAATTCGCCCAATCCAGTTTCAGGGCCGGACGGAATCCCTTCAAGTGCAGTTCTCCTCGCATCAACCCCTTCAGGTCGGATTCGCGAACCAGTACGCTTTCAATTTCGGGAAACGGTATCACTAACGTACCGAAGTGGGTTTTCAGTTCGACCCGGTCGGAATAGATCGAGTAATCCTGCCACAGACTTTTTGCCGTGCACGAACTGGTATACGTCGGGTTCTCTTGCATCGTGTGTTCCTCCTTGGTTCATAGGCAAAGTAATACTGACAGCACGGTAATAACAGAGATATTTGAGTCCGGTACGGCGGGGGCGGCAGACGTCATCGTCTGCCCCTGACAGGTAGTTGGACTATTCTGGCGCGGCAATCTCTCGCGAATTAAATCCCACCGCAGGGGGCTGGGGCACGCAGGCTGGGAGGGACGGCTGGACGTCAACTCTTCAGAAGTACTGAAGCGATGAATACAGCACAGATGATGGCAGGTGCCCACCACCAAGCTGGTCTTACCTTTCGGGACTCGACTCTCATATTACTACCACCTTCTTACGATT
>CAZHDS010000594.1:0-1636 GCA_964531495.1 uncultured Ignavibacteriales bacterium | reverse complement strand
AGCCGCTTTCTTCCAGCGCCGTGGTCAGGAATTTCACTGTATTATGGTCGTCGTCAACTACCAGTACTTTCTTGGCCATCGAGGCCCTCCTTATTTGTAGTAGTTCCGTCCACGGCCAGCTTGATGCGGAAAGTCGCACCCTGATTGGGTTGCGATTCCACTTCAATCTGTCCGCCGTGCACACCTATTATTCTTGATGTTATGGCTAGTCCCAGGCCGGTACCGGCCTTGCTCTTGGTGCTGAAAAACGGGGTGAAGATATTCGCCTTCACTTCCTCAGTCATGCCACAGCCGTTGTCTTTGATCTCTATCACTGCCTCGTGTCCGCCGTCCTCCAGGTACGCCCGCATGACCACCTCGGGCACTTCAGTTTCGTCATAAACCTTCCAGAGACAAGCGTCGAGCGCGTTCGAGGCGATATCCATCACCGCCGTATGCAACATTCTGGCATCGCCGACGACTTCGGGAAGGTCCGCCGCCACATCCAGACGGAAACCGACCCCCTTATCTTTGGCGGTCTGCTTAATGACGTTGTAGACGTCAGAAAGCGGCTCGGCTAAATCGATCCGGCCCGACTTCGGTTTCCACTCTTTGACATACTTTAGCATATTCTGGGACATGTCGGTCATTCTCATGATGCCTTCCTGGACCATCTCCCAACCGTCCTCTAGCATCTTGCGATTGTCTTTGGCTAAACCGGTCCGAACCATGTAAGCGCCCCCGGTACAGGCATTCAACATATTTTTCATGGAGTGCTGAATCCCGGTGAACACTTCGCCAATAGCCGCGAAGCGCTGCGACTGAATCAGCTTCGCCTGGAGACGTTTTTCCTCAGTGATGTCCTTGCTGATGCCTATGGTTCCGATGACCGCCCCGGCAGCATTGCGCAGTCGCGAGAGCGTCAGCAGAACATCCCGAACCTCGCCGGTCCGAGTATGGAATCGGGTCTCATAGTTCACGACGCTGTCAGTGTACTTGAGTTTGTCGATAGCTACCGTCCGCTCGCGGGGATCGACAAACAGGATATCAATCGGCTGGCCGACCACCTCGCGCCGCCCATACCCAAGAGCCTTCTCGGCGCCGGAGTTGATCGTCTGAATCAGACCCGAAGGGTTCACCGTGATAATGATATCGGCCGAGCTGTCGAGGATGCTGCGAACGTAATCCAGATTCTTGCGGAGTTCGGTGAGTGAGGCCGACAGCATGGAGGCCATGTCATTGAACGATTCCGCAATCGCCCCGAATTCGGAATCGTCGTCCTCCTCCAGGCGAAACTCGAATTCTTTCTCGGCCAGTCGATTCATGCCATCGACCAGATCCTGGATCGGACGTTTTACGAAAACTCTGACAATCAGCCAGACCAAGCCACAGCCCACACCACCGGCGATCAGAACCACCGACAACATTCGGCCGAACTGATAAGCTCCCGGAGCCGTATCCAGACTGTGCAGATACTCCAATGACGCCACGGCCAGCACCAGAACGACAACCAGAGCTGCGCCCAGTTTCCATACCGTTGAAATCTGTTTCACCATTTCCCGACTATATCTCCGATCCAACGGACCCTCATAGACCCAAAGTGAAGGGCTACGGTCTATGTGAAACCATGCTGTAACATAGGCACTTCAAGCCGGGT
>CAZHDS010000593.1:0-1637 GCA_964531495.1 uncultured Ignavibacteriales bacterium | reverse complement strand
CTCCAACTCCTGGACCGTTTTCAGGAGCTTCTTTGCGAGTGATTTGTCGTCGGAGAGTTTCTGCTTTTCCAGCCGATCCAGCACATTCGATGCGCCCGACAACTCCGAGATAAGAAACCGGCTCTCATTGCCCACTATCGCCGGGTCGATGTGCTCGTATGTGGTCCTGTTTTTACGAAGTGCGTTCACATGCAGCCCCGCCTTGTGCGCAAAGGCGCTGCGCCCCACGTAAGGCATGTTCATCACCGGATTAAGATTGGCAACCTCCGTTACAAATCGCGAAAGCTCCGACAACGACGCCATTTTTTCGGCGCCGACGGTCGCCATGCCCATCTTGATCGTCAGGTTCGGGATGACCGCACACAGGTTCGTATTGCCAGTCCGCTCGCCCAGCCCGTTGATGGTGCCCTGCACATGCCGGGCGCCCGCCGAGACAGCCGACAGTGAACTGGCCACCGCACAGCCCGTGTCGTTGTGGCAGTGGATCCCTACCTGGATCCCCGAAAACTCGCCGCAAACGACCCGGGTAATATCATATACGTCGCTGGGCAGACAGCCGCCGTTGGTCTCGCACAGCACGATTGTATCAGCCCCGGCCCCGACGGCGGCGTGCAGGACCTTCATCGTGTACTCGGGATTGTTCCTGTAGCCGTCAAAGAAGTGCTCCGCGTCGAAGATCACCTCCAGGCCTTTATGTTTCAGATACGCCACCGACTCACTGCAGATCGCCAGGTTCTCGGCAAGACTGCATCCCAGAACATCGGTTACGTGCAGGTCCCAGCTCTTGCCTACCAGCGCCGCTGCCGGGGCCTTTGTCTGCAGAATCGCCTGCAGTGAGGCGTCGTCCTCGACGGATTTGTCCGCACGACGGGTGCTGCCGAACGCGACGAGCCGGGCATTGTTCAATTGGCCCTGTAACCGCCGGAAGAGCTGCATCTCTCTGGCACTTGCCGCGGCATAGCCGCCCTCGATGTAGTCCATGCCGAACTCGTCGAGCCGACGGGCAATCAGCAGTTTGTCCTCGAGCGAAAAACTAATGCCCTCAGCCTGGGTGCCGTCCCGCAGTGTCGTATCGTAGATTTTTACCTTTTCCATACCTGATCCTGTACAATTTCACCCTGAACGGTTCAGTATAGGTATCGGCAATCGCAAAGTAAAGGCCAAAACCCCCGACACGGTCTCGGCTATATAGTGAGTGGGTGGGTGGTACATTTTTACTCTGCCGTTTACGGATATTCGCCGATGCGATGTTGACAGATTCTCCGGGCCTGAATAGACTGCCGTAAAAACCGGTGAAAGGACGGTATCATGGAAATGCTTACAAAGAGTTTCGAGACCCCCAACGGCATGGTAGAGGGTTTTTGTGTCAGGTGGCCGGGCTTCAGTATCCTGGCGGTGATCGGCGGCAGGGGCTTTCTGGCGTGTCCCGCTATCGACGTCGATGCCTGCCAGGGCTACGGTAAGGCGGCAGCCATCGTTGAAAGCACCGCCGAGAACCCAATCGGCACACTGGAAAGGTTCTGCGAACGAAAAATCACAAGGGCCAACCGAAACGCACAGAACCTGGGCATAACCGAGGGCATGACCGCCAAAGACACTTTTGCGCTGATAGCATAGACCGGCTCAGACAGCAAAAG
>CAZHDS010000592.1:0-1640 GCA_964531495.1 uncultured Ignavibacteriales bacterium | reverse complement strand
GGCCATTCTTGTTTGCTTCTCTTCTTAGAATTGGGGGAGGCGACGAAAGAAGCTCAATATACACAAAAAAAAACGTATATGTGACAACTATCGTTTTCTTTATGTCAACTCGTAGTCTTGTAATAACGATAGCCACAGATTGCAACGAAGAGGTTGTGAGAAGCATCGCAACACATTGAACATTGTTGTTGGCTCTAGAATTTTATGAGGTTTGTTTGTGGTTTTGGCTCACCGCCCTTCTTATCTCGCCCTTCATGTTTCGTTCTATCGCATCCACTGTGCTGCCTTTCTTATTCATATGCGAACCTCCTGCGGTATTGCGGAAGCATGCATCACGTTCAAGATCGTATTACAACGATCGCCGACGACGTGCACATTTGCAGAAACCGTCTGGAGAAGCTGGGCTGACGCTCGGCCGAGTGGAAGGAAATTCGGCTCACGCGAACCTAGCAAGAAGTGAGCTATGTGCCCCCACCGACCTTCCTGAAGGGGGTGGAGCAGCCGTTGCAGATGAGCTTCGGCCCGTTGCGGTGAAACCTGGTTCACAGGTTGGTCACGGGGGCATCGATTGGCTCGATAGTCTTGTAAAGGGGCTTGGAGATGTGCCAAGGGATTTTGTTGACGATCTACACTTGCTCGTATCGGATCGCTCTGGACTGGGCACTGCGTCGATGAGTGGGCGTAAGCGGGATTTGTTTCCTCTTCCGCAGTGCACGCCAGCGTTGATGTTGAGCATTCTGGGTGAGTTCTCTGAAGCAGATTTCTTGTGCCCCATGGTGTCTGCCAGTCTTGCAGGGCTTAATGTCCTGTATGGGTGTGCCGCCATTCCCAACTCCGTGGAAAGACCGACGGCGGCTCAGCGGAAGGTTATCGAAATACCATTGGAAAATGCATTCGCATGTATGTTCGCTTGGCGTCGGCTCAGACCCCTGATATTTCCAGTTGTTGCCTTGCTAAGCTGGTGGGTGGCCTTGGTGGTTGCAGCGCGAACACGGTGCCGATCTGACAAATGTGACGTGTTGCCTTGTAGCGGTCAGCTTGATCCATCTCCGTATCTGCCAGGCGACATGGCTAAGACTTTGTCGTCGGCCAAGTCGTTGTTCCCAGCTCCGCACGAAGGTCTTCGTGACCTGCCGAAGATTGAGGCTGGCCAACGTCGAGAGTACTTGGGTCTCATCATTCGCGAGCTGGAGTCTGGCAAGACACGTTTGCTCAATGATATCGTGGGAGGTGGGACCGTTTTCGCCGTGGCAAAGAAGGATGACAGGCAGCGGTGCGTTTGGCATAGCAAGAATGTGTCTGAAGCTGCCGTCGCACCTCCGAAGCCGCGTTATCTTGCTAGCCCGACACAGTTGGCCGATCTTGAAGCCTCTCCTGCGTACCCAGTGCGTATGACGAAGCGTGATGGTCAATGCATGTTCGATCAACTAAAGGCTCCGCGTTGCATGTGGCCATATTTTGGCAAGCCCAAGATTACGGTCGCTGAGCTGATGGACGCGAGTGGTTGGTCTCTGTCTGAAGTCAGGAAGCTCTGGCGTGGCGAGGGTGTTTTTTTACAGTTCTCGGAAATTCTATCCAGTGTCCACTGTCTGGACCATGGGATTTTCTTGGTCGTCAGCGATTTGCCAGGAAGTCTGCCT
>CAZHDS010000591.1:0-1642 GCA_964531495.1 uncultured Ignavibacteriales bacterium | reverse complement strand
ATTCTAATTCCACACCACAACCACACCATTTTGTCGAGGAAGCACAGTACAGGATGGCCCTGGATTTGCGCAAGAAGCAGACCCAGATGCTCTTTTGAAGGGCAGGTTGACAAAGTTGACATCCTGTATTAGATCCTGGAATAACCTAACCTTCACATCACCGGCGCGGCATTCTGAGTCGCTTGAAGATGAGTTCTGCTCTGCCGCCTTGCGAACACCCTTGTACGCGGCAACGAAACCCAACGTAGCCACCCGGGGCGAAGTAGGCGTTTATCCTCGAACGAGGGACAAACATGCCCGCAGTATCACTTTGTTTAAATCACATAGGTCGGATGCAACAAAGGCCTGTTTCATCCTTGATATTGTTCTGCTATCCACATAGTATCTGTGCATAAAGCGTGTTTGACAGCTATTTGGAGGTCAGGTGAGTGATGAACGAGAAAGCAAATTCCTGTCAGATCTACAGTTGCTAATGTTTTTAACGTTGTGATGATGGTTTCTTTTCTGTGAGACAGGAGATGTAGGATGGCAAAGCGCGGCTCAGGCGGAGAACTCTTCATCGTCGATAATAGCGACTCCGAGTGGAAGGTACTGCGCTACCTGCGTGAGTGGGCTGATATTTCACGAGCGTTCGATATCGCTACCGGCTATTTCGAAATAGGCTCCCTGCTTGCTCTTGACGGAGACTGGCAGAAACTGGGCAAGTTGCGCATACTCATGGGGGACGAGGTAACCAAGCGGACCAAGAAGGCAATTGCCGAGGCCGTGAGCAGTCTCGGCCAGTTTCTCGACGGCAGCATCGAGGTTGAAAAGGAGAAGAACGATTTCCTCACGGGTGTACCAGCTATCGTTGAGGCCATGCGCTCCGGCAAGATAGAATGCCGGGTCTTCACCAAGAAGAAATTTCACGCCAAGTGCTATATCACACACGCCAAGCATGAAGTCGTCGGATCGGCGGCGCTTGTGGGAAGCTCGAATTTCACTTACCCAGGCTTGACCGAGAACATTGAGCTGAATGTCCAAGTTAAGAGCGAGGTCGCAGAGCTTCAGGTATGGTACGAAGATATGTGGGAACAAGCTGAGGACGTGACTCTGGACATGCTCAAGGTCATCGAGCGCCATACGAGGGACTACTCTCCGTTCGAGGTTTACGCGAAGGCGTTGCAGGAGTTCTTCCGTGGTCATGAGATGACAGCCGAGGAATGGGAGGAAAACGAATCTCGCATGTACCCGCGTCTCGACCGCTACCAGCAGGACGGGTATCACGCCATGCTAAAAATAGCCCGACGGCACAACGGCGCATTTCTCTGTGACGGGGTGGGTCTCGGCAAGACCTTTGTTGGGCTGATGTTGATAGAACGTTTGGTGCTGCAGAAGGGCAAGCGTGTTTTGTTGCTCGCGCCGAAAGCGGTTAGGGAGGACGTATGGGACAGAGACATTGCCCGCTATTTACCCCACATCGGCAGTCAGGACTATAGCAGTCTTGTCGTTCTCAACCACACCGACCTCAACCGGGAGGGCAAATACCCGGCCCGATTGGCAGGAATCAAGAACATGGCAGACGTTGTCATCATTGATGAGGCCCACCATTTCAGGAACTCCGGCATCAAGGGAGAAGGAGAGCATAGGCCATCTCGCTATC
>CAZHDS010000590.1:0-1643 GCA_964531495.1 uncultured Ignavibacteriales bacterium | reverse complement strand
AAAACTCGATGGCATATCGCAGGCCACGGGAGAGCCGCCCGAGTCGGATATTGACTTCGGTGAGCCGCTGTTTAAGGAAGCCTGTGACGTGGTGGTCAGGCACAAGCAAGGCTCGGTTTCTTTGTTGCAGCGGCGGCTCGGGATCGGTTACCAGCGCGCGGCGCGCCTCATTGACAAGCTCGAGCAGGCTGGGATTGTGTCGCCTTTCGATGGTTCCAAGGCCCGCGAGGTGATGGTCGATAAGACCTACATCGATGCTCTCTTCGCCAAGCCCGGAGCTCCTCCACCAACTCCGGTTGTTGAAAAGAACTGAGTCTGCCAAGCGGCGTATAATAGCTTATGAAAACCTATTGGCGATATGCAGCCATTCTGGCCATGATTGGTGTGACATCGTTTGCCGCCGAAGACCGTTTTGGAGCCATCAAGGACCAACTCGCCGAAGCCCCGTGCGTACAATTCGACTTCATCAGCGTCGTGGAGTCTGACATTTTCGATGTGATCGACTCGACCGGTGGCATGGCCGTTCTGGCCAGAGACGGGCGGTATCGTATTGAGATCGGCCCCGATACTTACTTGAATGATGGCGAATTCTTGTTCTGCTATGCCCCTGATAACAACCAGGTGACCATTGAGCCGCATGACAGTAGCGGCGGTATCGATGAAGAAGTGTCGTTTCTCACGCGGCTGGACGAGATCTATCAGACCCATGATCTGAAGACCGATGGCTGCTACCGACTCGTTCGGCGGGACAGCACCTCAAGTGATCTGCCGGATACGATGATAGTCTGGCTGGATGAGGACCACCAACGCATCGAACGGCTGGAGTTTTTCGATATCAATGATGATCACAATGCACTGATCCTCTTGGGACAAGAGCTCCGGACGACCTGTCGAGAGCAGCTCTTTGTCCCGGATTTCCCGGACTCAGTCGAAAGGGTCAGGCTTTTCTAAGATGAAATTCTTTATCCGACGTTTGGGCTGTCCCAAGAACGATGTCGACGCCGACTACATCGCCGCTCGGATCGTGGCGGCCGGGCACGAGGCTGTCGATGATCCGGAGGATGCCGAAGTTGTGGTCGTGAACACCTGCGGTTTCATCCAGGATGCCAAGGAGGAGTCGATCAATGAGATCCTGGATCTGTCTCGCCTCAAGGAAACCGGGAAACTGCGCAAGTTGCTGGTCGCGGGGTGTCTCTCACAGCGCTATGGGCAAGACCTGATCGATGACATTCCTGAAATTGACGGTGCTTTCGGCCTGGGTCAGCTTGACGCGATAGCGGAGGCCTTCGACCCATCCCACACGAAGGGGCAACTCATTGTCACCGAGGCCAAGCGCCTTGATTATCTCAGCGGTCCGGCGCGATTTATCTCGGACAACAAACCGTATGCGTACCTCAAGATTTCGGATGGCTGCAACCGCAACTGTAGTTTCTGTGCGATTCCAGGAATCCGGGGTCACTTTCGCAGTCGTTCCGTGGCAGAAATCGTCAAGGAGGCTGAATTCCTGGCCCTGCGTGGCAAGCGCGAGCTTATTCTGGTTTCGCAGGATACCACGCTGTACGGTCGCGATCTGAAACCGCCGACCTCGCTCACGACGCTCCTGCGAGCCCTGGATCCTATTGCCGATGTGGCGTGGATACGGG
>CAZHDS010000589.1:0-1644 GCA_964531495.1 uncultured Ignavibacteriales bacterium | reverse complement strand
CTGGCCGGCAGCCAGATCGCCAGGCTGATTATACACGGCTGCAAGGTCGCCATCGTCGGCCCGCCAAACAGCGGCAAAAGCACGCTGCTGAATTGTCTGTGCGGCAGGGACATGGCCGTGGTCACCGACATCGCCGGGACCACCGCGACTGGATAAGCGCCACCTGCCGGGTTGAATCTCTGCTACTGGAACTGACCGACACCGCTGGGCTGGACGAAGATATGGCCTTTGCCGAGGCCATCGAAGCCGAATCGCAAAACAGGACGCGGCGTATCATCCGTGACAGCGATCTGGTACTGTTAGTGCTGGACGGCAGCAGGCCGTGCGGAGAATTTCGCTGTGATGCCCTCGCCAGCCAAAAGACCATCATCGTGTTAAACAAATCCGACCTGCCGCAGAGACTCAGTGCCGATAACCTGCAATTCGATTGCCCCGACTGTGTATCCATCAGCGCCAGGGACAACACCGGCATCGACGAATTAGTCGCCGCCATCGGTCGTGTCACTGGCGCTGACGGTTTTGACATCGCCGGACCAGTCTGCTTTACGGCGCGTCAGAACGAACTCGTGACCGCCATTTCAGCCGTTAAAACATCTCAGCGGGCAAAAACACTCATCGCGCGGTTGTTAAACGACGGCCAGCCTGTATAATCACCCCGGAGGCAAATCCGGCCCTGTCCGGTACAGTAACGGTGCGTTAAAACGCACCCTGCGTGCTATCTTACGGATAATCGTGGATACAGGAACACTTTTTAGGACGGTAAGGTATCGATGGCCAATGTCGGCGAAAAACTTACACCTGCTATGAAGCAGTATCATCACTTCAAGGAGAAGCACCCCGACGCGGTGTTGTTTTTCCGGATGGGTGACTTTTACGAGACGTTCTATCGGGACGCGCAGACCTGTTCCAGTGTGCTTGGGCTAACTTTGACCAGCCGCAGCAAGGGGCCAAACCCGGTTCCGCTGGCGGGCATCCCCTATCATGCGCTCGATAACTATCTCAAAAAGATGCTCCTGGCTGGCTACAAAGTCGCCGTATGCGAGCAGGTCGAAGACGCAAAGGACGCAAAGGGCGTCGTAAAACGCGACGTGGTGCGGGTTGTCACGCCGGGGACGCTGACCGACGACATGCTGCTGGATTCACGGCAGGACAACTATCTCGCAGCGGTGAGCCTGGGCACAAAGACCTGCGCCGTCGCCTGGGTCGATATCTCCACCGGCCATTTCTTCGTTCAGCAGGTCAACGAAAAATATGTCATAGACGAACTGCTGCGGCTGGGTCCGAAGGAATGTCTGCTGGCGGAGCGCAAAGGCGAATTGTTCTCTGCCGAGGCGCAGAAGTTCGCAAAAGAGATTCGCACGTTGACCGGCGCTGTCATCACGGAAAGGCCCGGCTGGTATTTCGATCCGCACACCGCCAGGACAAAGCTGCTGCGTCATTTCGCTGTGGCCACGCTGGAAGGATTCGGCATCGAAGACGGCTTTGAGGGCATCTGCGCTGCCGGGGCGATACTCGAATATCTGAACGAAACGCAAAAGACCGCGCTGAATCATATTCGCACAATCAAAAAGATCAACCACACACAATTCCTGCAAATCGACCAGACCACGCTGCGTTCGCTGGAGGTGCTGCGAACCATGCGCA
>CAZHDS010000588.1:0-1645 GCA_964531495.1 uncultured Ignavibacteriales bacterium | reverse complement strand
AATGACAAGTCGCAGTTCCGGAATTTCGCTGAACAGGTTTTCGAACACGCGCAGGACGATATCCGCTCCTTTGAAGTGACTGAGATGCCCCATGTACAACAAGCTTGGATGCTTGCTCTTTCTGCCCATCAGATCAGGCCGGTCTTCAAGATGGGGCCGCACCCTAACAACCTTGCCCGCGTATCTCTGGGATATGCTTAGAAAGATCTTCTTCTGGTACTCGGTATAGACGCGAAATTCACCGTAATGCCTGTGAAGAAACTTCGCTATCAGTTTTCTGAGAGAGGCCCTCTGGCCGGTTGAAAATACGCCACCATCGGTGGCCGTGAAGGTCCTCCCATCTCTGGGAGAAAGTAGGGCAACCATGAAGGCGACAAGCCCGATCGAGCCCCAGAACTGCACCGCATCAAATCCGGCCAGGTAGTTAGTCATCTTCCACAGTCCGGACTTTCTCACCAGCCGGATGCTGACCCCGTCCACCACGGTCTGGCAAGGTTCGCCTGAAGACACTATCAGGATGTGCGCCTCGCGCCCCGAATCACGTTGGTGGCAGGCCTCGGCAAATATCTGCTTGCGAGCCGCCTCGGCCAGAGGAAAAACAAAATCCTCCTGGGCGCTGACAATCAGCGTCCTGTGAGTTTTCATGTGGCACACAGCGACGCCCGCATCTTGGCGTAGTCCTGAAAGAACTCCCGTTCTCCGATGATAGTGGCCACGATGTGATCGAGGTTCTCGTCAAACCACATTTCCCGGCTGTCGCCCTCCCAATTGGGACTGTACTGCCTGACTCTTGAGAGGTACCGCACTGGTACTCCGTGCAGAAAAAAATACTCGTACAAAAAGAGCTTCGCCAGCTCAATGTTGTCGTTCTGGATACGCCGTATCTCGTGGGTATGATCAAGACAGGTGAAGTACTCTTCGCGGCTGGTGATATCAAGCGTGAAACCCTTGTCGGAATAGGCGGCTTTTGCACCAATAATCAGCGGTACTCCCCTGTAAATCAGCTCGAGCCCAATCGTCCCATTGTATACGATGCCACCGGAAAGATCATCAAACAGGCTATAGCTGGACAGTTTCTGTTCCGGGGGAATGATTATGAGATTCTCACACGACAGGATGTCCTCCCCGAGGTGAAACCTTAGTATATCAACAATGCTCTTGCGCACGGGCATCCAGGAGTGCTCAGCTGGATGCACTCTAATAACGAGCGCTTTGTCCTCGGATTGGGCAACATATCTGACCGTCTCGATTAACCACTCGACAGGTGAGTCAAAAACTCGGTTCCACTCCTTGAAGGTCGTGGCATTGTCCCACATCACGTTGGGAAAAAGGCCGAACACCTTCTTGTTGTCGATCTTGAACTGCTTGATTCTCACAATAATGGGATTGGGCCCCTCGGCCGCCATCGCGCCGAAACGGGCCACATCGTTAGCTGAACCATTGATCCGACTGTCCATCAGACCGTTCACCTTCTCAATAATATCAGAGCGGAGGGCTGGCTCATTCTCGGTGTCCCTGACAAAATGTTGAAAGAAGCCGCGATCGCTCTTATTGGCGGCAATATCGTTGATTGCCCAATCGGCCGCATCTACGACGTAACCGTTACCGCCGTATGAGATACACCTGACCCCGTGATCCTTCATGA
>CAZHDS010000587.1:0-1649 GCA_964531495.1 uncultured Ignavibacteriales bacterium | reverse complement strand
AGATAGAGGACTTGAACCTCCGACCCCTTGCATCCTCCGCAAGGTCGCTTTGCTCTCAAGCGGGAGGATAAATGTCAAGAATCTGAAAACTCAAAAGCCAATCTCTTCCTCAGATATCCACGTCCGTATCCCGTTTTGAGCTGTTGCTCGCGCTCACGAGCAGCATCAAGCGAGCGGCAGGCTTCATAATAGATCATTTGAACAGGCAGACGCTTTTTGGTGTTATCACATTGACCATCAGCGTGCTCACGCATACGACGCTCCAAGTCATCCGTTGAGCCAATATACATGTCTCCATCAACACACTTTAGCACATATGTATACGACAGCTTCACAAACAAATAGTGACGGTCTCTGGCAACAACGACAAGAAGATTGGTCCATGGCCTGCCATCCTGAATGAGAAGGGCCACGCCAGTAGCGTGGCCTTGAACTTTCGGATGGTGGGAGATACAGGACTTGAACCTGTGACCCCTTGCATGTCAAGCAAGTGCTCTAGCCAACTGAGCTAATCCCCCAACGGTAGAGTTGGGCTCGAATATACGGGAGACGACGGCGCTTAGTCCCAGTGGTAGCGCATGGCCAGACGGGCCGTGAAACCGTCTTCGGTGTCACCGCCGCTGTCCATGTTTTCCGACTCCGAGAGGCCGGCTTCGAAGACCCAGGCCATTGTGTCGTTCATCATGAACTCGCAACCGAACGCCGCGCTAATGGTGAGCTGAGTGAATTTGTCGGCCGTGGTGAAATCGAGGTAGCCAGCGGGATGGTCGACTTCCTGTAGAGCAGCTCGGCCCTTCACGTAAGGCGAGATAGCCATGGAGGCCGGGAGTAGTCGCTGCTTGACCTCTGCCATGCCGCCCGTTATCTCAATGTCACTCCCGGTGGAATTGTCCAGGTCACGCCACGTTCCCATCAGGGAGATTCCCGTAACAGGTGTGAGATACCATTTGACCCCGAGCCCGGCCCAAATGGCGTCGTATGTCGCCCCGGCGTCGGCTTCCAGTTCGCCGATGCCGATGCCGGCGAGCAGTGCCCAGTTCTGACCGGAAGCGGCCATCAGGTTTTCGACGGTGATACTGAGCCCCAGATAATCGGCATCGTCATACGATGTCACGTCGAGATTCAATTCGTCGATCATGCTGGCATCTCTGTCGATTGCGAAGCCATTGAGGGCAACCATTGCGACAACCAGCACCAGCGTCAGAGTCATAGCAGTCTTTTTCATCCAGCCACCTCCTGTTTTTTGATCACACTGTGGGACAATACGTCCCGCTTGGCCCGCAGAAAACTGAACAAACAGCCTCATCTGTAGCCAAGTATCAGAAGTATAGGTTAGCAGCCTTGGGCTGTCAACGGGTTATTATTGGGCTTTCTCGTGCCTTCAGTCTACGAACTTCCCCGGGCTGATAAGATCGCCGAATCGACGTTTGGCATCTTCGATGCTCTGGCCTGCGACGGTGGGGCAGGCGACCGGATAACTCTGTTCACTGTCCCGCGCTCAGGGACACGTCGCCGCTCAGAAATGTCCGGGTTGCGCCGGCGTCGTCTTCAAGCAGCAGATGGCCAGCGGCGTTCAGACCGAGATAAGTTCCACCAACTGGACCAGTCGTGGTGTTGACTTCGATTCTGCTGCCCGACAGGAAGTCATG
>CAZHDS010000586.1:0-1650 GCA_964531495.1 uncultured Ignavibacteriales bacterium | reverse complement strand
GGCATCGTCTTCTGTCATTGGTCTTGGGTGCCACTGTGACCGCTTCGACGATAGTCCTTGCGTCATTTATGGCCGGTTTTGGTACGGGGGCATATCACTGGGGACGGATTGGCAACGGGGCGACGCGGATTGGCCGCCTGCTGGCTTCGCTCCTGGCTGGCGTCGGCCTCTTCAGCGCTCTCAATTATTATCTTATCACACGCGCCATACCAGCGCTGTATGTGATCCTCTCCGATATCGGAGTTTCGTCACTGGTGAGTGATATCGTGGCCTTTGGGCTCGCGGGCGTTCTTCTATTCGTACCAGCTTTCCTGATGGGCGGTGTTTTTCCAGTTGTCATCAAGGTGATCGTCCAGTCCGGCAGCTCTATCGCCTCGTCCCTGGGTCGGCTGTATGCTCTTGAAACGGCTGGAAGTGTCGTCGGTGGTCTCGTGACCGGCTTCTTGCTGCTAGGTATGTTGGGACAGGCGAATACCATCGCAGTGGCGATCGCGATTAACCTGCTGCTGGCCATCTGGCTCGGCTTGTCTCGATGGTTCGATGTCGCTTCCCCCGCCGATCATGAACCATCGGCCGCATCCGCCAAAGGGCGCAAGAAGTCATCGAAGCTGTCGGCCCTTCGCCGTGCCGCGCTCCTGGGGACAGTCGTTTGTGGCTTTTCGATCCTTGGCCTGCAGGTGCTCTGGATCCGCATGTTTCGAATCTATCTGACAAACACGAGCTATACCTTTGCGTTGGTCTCTTCGCTGGCGATTCTCGGCCTCTTTGTGGGATCCGCCTGGTACAAACGAGTCGCGAGAGATGATTCCGATCATGTGCGCTCAATGTTGCGGGTCATGCTGATGATGGCGGCCTCGGTTGGCCTCGGCCTCGTGCTACTGGTCAACCTGCCCGAAGCTCTCATGTTTCCGTTTCAGTCATTTCTGACGGATCCCATAGCGCGAGTGCTGATCTTTCCGATATTTGCCTCGCTCCTGATAGTCTTTCCCCCGGCTGCTTTTTCCGGGTATGCGTTCCCCCTGGCCTGCCGGATGTATGCGGGCAACCGCTCGAGTATCAGCGGGGAAGTCGGTTTCGTGATGATGGTCAACACTGTGGGGACGGTGATGGGACCAATTTTGGCCGCTTTCTTGTTGCTGCCGTTCATGGGAGCTGCTGCTTCGGTCTTGCTGATGGTCCTGCTGCTCGTTGGATCCTCGGCCTACGTCTTGCGTCAATTCTCTAGCTCAAAGACACCGAAGAGCATAAGCATAATACTGTACTCCGTCATCATTGCCTTGGTGGCGACGCTCGTGGCCAGACCGGACATGAAGATCCTGCCGCCGTCGTTCGCGCGTTTTGATCGCGATGTGCTTTTCTATCGTGAATCGGTGGAGGGTACGCTCTCGGTGGGTCGCGACAAGGGTGATCCCAACGGCACCAAGCACAGTTTTGTCAACAACAGCGCTGTAATCGGTTCCACCTACGATGCCATCAAGGTCGTCAAAATGGTCGGGCACTTGCCGTTCTTCCTGGGCCTGGACTGCCGCGATGTGTTGGTCATTGGTTTCGGTATCGGAGTGACGACTTCGGCGATAGCTGCGCATGGTGAAGTCGAGTCGATTGAGTGCGTCGAGCTGGTGGAGGGGCTTCGGGATGCTGCTGCGTATT
>CAZHDS010000585.1:0-1654 GCA_964531495.1 uncultured Ignavibacteriales bacterium | reverse complement strand
GATCTCGAAGACAATATCTTGGTACCACGATTTTACAACCCTGAACCGAGACAAATGTTGTCCGAACTTCAAGACGCTTATGAATTCTACAAGGTCTCCGAGTTGGTTAATAGCGGATTTATTTCCATTTCGACTGGCGACGAAGTGGGCAAACTGGCTTATGGAACAGGGGATATTCCTTTCGTGCGCACCTCTGACCTGTCCAATTGGGAAATCAAGGTTGATCCCAAACATACGATCAGTGAGGAAATCTATGCCGAGTACGCTGTCAAACAAGATGTCAGGGAAGGCGACATTCTCATGGTGCGCGATGGCACGTATCTGATCGGCACTTGTGCCTTTGTCTCTGGCTATGACACAGAAATTGTTTATCAAAGCCACATTTTCAAAATTCGTGTGCGCGATGATGCCCCTTTTGACAATTATTACCTGTTGGCAATCCTTTCCTCGCCGCCAGTAATCGCCCAAATCAAAGCTTTGTCCTTTACTCATGACATCATTGACAGCCTGGGCAATCGCATCCACAACCTCATTCTACCAGTTCCAAAATCGGCTGCGCGCCGTCGCGAGGTTTCGGACATGGTCAGGAGGGCTATCCAGAGCCGCATTGAGGCTCGTGAACTGACTCGCGAGGCCCGACAAGCCGCTGTTGTTCCTGATTACGAGACTAGCCACGCGCTTGCTTGATTTCATTCAACAAAGTCCACAACTTTTCTACCTTGTCGTAAAGTATTTGTGGAGGATTATCCATTGCCATATCCCGCCGCAAATGATACTCTACAACGTCAACCAATTTGACCTCGATTTCTTCCAGAGTATCATTGCCTTGAATGCGATTTCCATCCTCACTCGTCCAGGCAATGTTCTCCCAGCTATGTTTGCCTCTCCGAGTTAGCGGTAGAACGTGCCCTACATGATAAGCGGATTTTCCACCCCTGGGGTCAATAGCCGCTTGCACGTACTCTTGATAATTCAAGTAACGTCCAGTGACAAAACACCGTCGCGTTCCTGGCACAATAGGCTGCCCTCTCACCTCTATCACATCCATAGCCAACTGGGCATCAAGAAGCGGCGCACCGACGAATTCATATAATTGAGCCATCAGTTCTAATTCAACCATTGCGCACTGATAGTGCGAAGCATACTGATCACTATCAGTCCACGTTGCCCACCGTATATCTCGGTTAGAGAAATGCGGCGGCATGGTCAGCTTGTCAGTGCAATAGGCTTTGACTTGAATCTTTTCCAGCACGTTCTTGACCGTCTTACTCAACGCGCCATGTCGCGCAAGATGCGAACGCAGAGTATTTCTGAGCGCATAGTTAATGTGGAGTGGTTTCATCCATCCCGCGTTCGTGTGTTCGTGACGGCCACCTGTATTCAACCCTATTTGGTAAGACGTGGGAATCTCATAATTGCCTAAACCTGATGTAGTGTAGCTCAAGGCGCGTTTGACGTCATTTCCAGAGATGGGTTGCTCTGTATGCACACATACAAGACTATCTGGCTGAAATGACCTGCCAAGCGCCTGTTCAATGAGTGCAAGAGCTTGGTGCGGCGGTTCAGGGATTTCCTGCGCCTCTAAAAGCAGAGCTAGCAACGTTACGTATACTTGTCCGCATTCCTCTACTGAAGCATAACGCGGGTCAGCAAC
>CAZHDS010000584.1:0-1655 GCA_964531495.1 uncultured Ignavibacteriales bacterium | reverse complement strand
CCGTGGGGGCTGGGCGACCGATGGGCGGACGTCCCCTCCTCCTTTTCTCCACGGGACGGACCGTGGTATTGACGATGTGCAGTCCGTCCGATAGGTTTCGAGCTTGCTTTGCCGCTTCATGAGCATCGGCTTCACAGAAGTAGACCTTCTGGAACTTGCCCAGGGCCGCAGTGATCTCCTTCGTGGATTTCACCTGGGACTTCTCGAGTTTCTTGCGTCGGCGTTTGTCATGAGAGCTCGAGTGTACCACCACCGCCCGATAGTCCTTGCCGTACAGGGTCACGGTCGTCTCGATCGCTTTGTACTGTGCACAAGGTCGGGTTGTGCTGGCCGGCATCTCTGCCAGTTTGCCGATCTCCATCCATTCCCCTGACTTCACGGCCTCAAGGACGACTCGCCCGCATTCACCATACGTTGCCGGCAAGCGCGTGATGAAGCGATTTGGGCCGACGGCTTGTAGATTCGCCTCAGTCACCATGGCAGAATCGGCCACGTAGATGAACGCTCCCGCCCCGAGTCCCTGTTTGGCCATGATGGCGCCGATGCGCGTCAGGATCTCATTGTTGGACTTCTTGTCAGAGGAATTGCCATCCAATGTCCGACCGAAGATGGGAACGCCTCGCTCGACACACAGCAACTCTGTCATGAACTGCTTTAGGCCTGGCTGATCATCTTTGCTGTGCCCATATGTGATGTTGGGCCCTGGCGGCGGCTCCTCCTGCCCGCAAACTCGATACTCCCCCCAAACGCTGGTAGAGGTCGTATCGTAGCTGACCACAGATGCATTCAGGCGGAACATCTCTATCGCCCGCATGCCGATCCGGGTGAGTATCTTGGAGGTCCCGACCGGAAAGGTGGCATCCATGGATCGGACCACGTTGTTGTCATTGAAGGCACTCGCCGGCACCCGTTCCCCCAACAGCAATTCGATGTCTTGCTTTGCCATGAAGCTCTCGATGCGATAGAGCGGAGATCGTCCAGACAAGACGTCTAGAACCATCGCTTGGACTACCAGTCCGGGAGAGATCGCCATCTGGCTGGGGACCATGTCGTTGATCAGCTCCACCAAGCCCAATCGCCGGCAATACGCTGCCGCAACCGGGAGGTGTCCATGGTTGAAGATCTTGGCATCAGCAAGGGCATTGGCGATACGTTCGAACTCCGGGGGAAGACGGCTACCATCCATCATCAGCGCACTCCTTCATCAGTTCCAGATTGATCCGCGTGATCCGATCGATGATCTCCTGAGATCGGCGGTACTGCGCGATGCCTTCCTGGGCGGAGCCGACATGCGCGTTGGCTATGTATTTCTGCCGTTGGCAGCCACCCTCGTTGATCACCAAATAGCGGCGTGGTCCATGGCGCTTCCCTTTGTGGCACTTGCAGCCCGGGACTGAGCAAGTGGAATATCGTTCCACCCATGAACCGTGCAGAAGATGAGTTAGCACGCTCAACTCCGCCAGGAGTTCCGTACGTTCTTTTATGAGCTTGTCCGAGTTTTTACTTGACATATAGCGTATTATAGATACGCTATTACAAAAGTCAAAAAGAAAGTGAAAAATAGATGGCTGCGGGTCCGACCAGGGGTGAGGAATGTGGGTCCTGACAACGATAACGCTGCACCCGAAGCTCGCGCCGACGACTGTCCACATCCT
>CAZHDS010000583.1:0-1659 GCA_964531495.1 uncultured Ignavibacteriales bacterium | reverse complement strand
AGAAGGTCAACATCACTCGGAGATTCTTGAATCTTGAGACCTGACCCTTATCCCTGGGAAATCGCCAATAGGAATCTGCTTCTTCGTTAATACCTGCAGAGGTCCTTTCCATGGGGCAAGGAGACGCCGGCAAGAAGCGCGGAGATGAAGGTGGCGCTGGTGGTGGAAATCAAGGAAGTCTGACCTTCTGGAGCAATCAGGCCACCGGCATCGTAGATGACGACGTATTCGAGCTGAAGCTCCAGCCCGGCAACTGGGGCGAACTGCGCTTCGAAGAGTGAATGTCCGGAGATATGGCTGTCGGAGAACCGTCTCGACGAAGTCCTGCGACGAAGCGTAGACGACAACGTGTGGGACAAAGAAAGCGATGAAGTGTGGCGTGGCACGGAAATGAGCGGCAGGTATGCTCAGATCACTCTCACAGGCGGTTGGCGATGATACAAGGCGACTGGGGACAGACCCGAATGGCGCTAGTCCTCAGCATGCCGTTACGGTGATGAAAAACCAGAGAATTCATGGTGTCGGCAGGATGAGGCAGTGAAAGTGAAGGTCTCACTCATCATCGGGTGTGTCCCGTTGTAGCCGTGTATCAGTTATACTTGGTCAGCAGATAATCCTCGACCATGCCCCGCTCCGCCGGGAGGAGCACTCTGTCGTATATCAGCACCTCGGCGAGGTCGCCGAGAAAGTCCGCGTCGTGTTCCCAAGGAGTGCCCGGTACGCCGCCCAGTTTGGTGAGGTTGATGGCGGGAAGCGTCCAATCGTATTCGGGGCCCTTAGGAACTCCAAAATGCACATCTCTATTGATGCGCTCTATATCCATATTGCTCCTCCCGTTGCGCCAGATCCCGTGGTTGTTCACAGTCATAACTACGAAGCCTGTGTCGACGTGATTCCCTATGTATTGCCCCTGCCAGCCTTTTTCGCCGAATGCGATTCCCCACCCTAAGAAATGCGATGTGAAGCCACCTATAGCTGATCGACCACCGGCCACGAGACCGTGCCCTTGCCCGCCGAACCAAAAAGAATACTGATCGTGGTGTGCATTATATTTTTCAAATTGCGGGTTCTTGGTGCGGATGACGCCGACCACTGTATATTTTTCCAAGCTGACTGCGCAATTGAGCCAACTATCCTTGCCCTCGTCGGCATACGGGGCGCCGACCACTTCCTTATTCTTAATGAAGCTTACGAAACTCCGTCCACCCTCGGTGGCGAAAACCGGCGCGTTGGCCAAGTTCGTTTGGGTGGCATGGCGGTTCGCCCCCGACTGGTCCTTCCATTCGGTGATTTTGTTCTCCGCGTTTTTGGTGATGCCGGCGTCCGCCTTCAGCCAGAGGGCAAGCCCGGATGTGGGAGGCCCCACCCCCGCGCTGTAGGCGGGCTTGGCGACGTTGTAACGGCTCATCAAGTAGGATTCGACCTTAACCCGTTCCCCGGTGGTGAGCGACTGGTTGAATACCAACACCTCGAAGATGTCGCCGGTAAAGTACTGTTTGTCACTATTGGTGCCCAAGATGTTGAACGCCATGCCGATAATGTATTGCTGCAGATAACTCCGGTCTGCGGTTGGGTAGGGTTGACTTGTGAAGGGGTAGGGTACGCCAGCATCGAGCATGTTGCGGTACAGATGCTTGTTGCAGATGCTGATGACTCCTA
>CAZHDS010000582.1:0-1660 GCA_964531495.1 uncultured Ignavibacteriales bacterium | reverse complement strand
AGCAAATGCTAAAAGGGAAACATCGGGAAATAATTGATGCCGTTCCGAAGGACAAGATCCTCGTGGAATCTGACGGGCCATTCCTGACGAAGAATCCACTTTCGTCGGTCAGTTCTGTATATGAAATGATTGCTGACGCTTGGAGCCTGAGTCTGCCGGAAGTTGACATACAAATAGAAAAGAACTTCCTGGCATGTCGAACAGAACATGTATCGGTTATCGAATTAGGTATGTGAAAATGGACGGCTACTATCTGGTGCCCGGCGCTCAGTCACAGGCCGTCAAATTACTGCAATGACATCAACCGGTTCTCCAGCGTATAGGCAATCCGATCAACAAGCTTGTCTTGCCAGCCAGGGATAATGTCAGGGGGATAGAGCGGGATAGCGTCGAACTGGTTCTCCTGATAGACGCGAAGTTTGTGACGGGCTTGTTCGGTGTAATGCTTGTCACCATTCATGCCGAAGTATTCAACGATCATGCCGTACTGCAGAGAGAAATCCGGGTACCAGATCTTTGTAAGGCCGTTGTCTACGACGGCGGTCGGTTTCTCGTAGATGAATGGAATCTGGCGTTCCGCCAGAAAGTCTCCAATTTGCCGCTCAACGCGAGATTTGTATTGAGGCCTGCGGCCTGATTGAAGGTAATGATAATCCATCCCATAGGGAATGATTCCAGGTTTATTAGGTTTTCGGTGAGCCGATCATATCCGCCGATGGGTTTATAAGGTGGAGAGACGTATATGGTGAATGGCCACTGTAAGAGAACCTGCGTGGAAGAGGGCCGAGAATCGCGTCAGTGAGATGCTGCTCGGACTCTTACCTGACGGGTATCTCGTTCTCAATGACATCAAGTATCGGTACGGGAATATTGATCATGTGGTCATTCGGCCTGATGGCGTTATATTTCTAATAGAGACGAAGTCCCACCGTGACAGGGTGACCACAGACGGGAAACGCATTCTTGTCGGTGGCCGGCCACTCAAACGCAATCCCATCAGTCAGGTGATGCGCAGCATTCGCTGGATCAGAGATATGGCGAAACGGCTATCAGGTAAGAATCCGTGGGTTGTCGCGATTGTCGTATTCCCGAATGCCAGCGTCGATTTCAGGCGATCAATAAAGCGTGTCAACGCAGTGAACCTGCAGGACTTGCTTTCGTTCATCCGCCAGTATCCTGACAGAAATTCATCTGCACCCAAGTAATCCCATTCTATCCCAGACCCTTCCAGGGACAGCACAGTCTTTTGAAGCTAACGTACGGGTGTAATAAGAAGCGGTAACTTAACACAACAGGAGGTGCAGGATGAAGAAGCAGAGGACCGTAACAAAGACCGAGGAGTCGAGAATTGAAGCTGTTCTTGATGAATGCATCAGAGAAGCCGTAGGCGTGCTAATGGAAGCAAGGCGATCACTCCACGCGCAAACCACCTTGCTTTCGGACGATGCCCGGAAACTGGTGATATCTAATGCCCTCTATCGATTCCTCAAGGTGATGTGGTTTAACGATGCGAACTATGACGAGGATAAGGCCATAACCAATCGCAACATCACTGAGTACGAAGAATTCGCAAACGAAATCATTGGCAAAGCGTTTGTCGATATGTGCGATGTGCTGGATAAATGGCGGCCAGCGCGCACTCGCTGACTCAAACTGATCA
>CAZHDS010000581.1:0-1664 GCA_964531495.1 uncultured Ignavibacteriales bacterium | reverse complement strand
TTCCTTCGGAAAGAACTCATACGGCATTGGTGTTCTCCTTTTGTCTACACACGGGATACAGCGAAAAGTCGATTTCGCCAAGGCGAAAATAAAACAGATATTGCACCCGTTTCAGGTATCACTTGAGAGTACCGCGTTCTCTCCTACATTGCCTTCTTTGTTTTCGCGATTTTCATGGTCATCTGTGAGTGCTCGATGCTCAGGTCGACCCATTGGTCGACGAGGCGTTTGAACCGCTTATGGGTGGCGATCTGTTTTCGAATGTCCGTCACCCATTCCTTGCGTACATACTCGGGTCGGCTCTTCATCTGTCGCGTATAGCTGATCTGCCAGAATGCACCGGTCCCGTTTTCGGGATCGCGATACTGGCGTGTCAGTGAGCCGGGTCGCATCGGCCCGATCTTTTTCAGTTCCTCCTTGATTCGATCAATCCTTCGCTCGATCTGCTGAATCCGTGTTTCGCTCATGGGACCTCCTGCTGAACGGAGAAGATAACATCAGGGTTTTGGCTGGCAAGTATAGCACATACATGCTATATTGCAGCGATGGCTTTGTCAATTCTCCGAACTCGGCAAGGAGGCCGCTCGTGCTCTGGAAATACTGGTGGAAACTCGTGTGTGAATTGCAGACCGCGTGTGCCCGAACCCGGACATTCCTGTGGATGGCGGTCTGCCTGGCGGGAATGACGACGCGCAAGGACCTCATGGGGGTGACGAGCATCGTGCGCGCCCTCGGGCTGGAGCCGGCGTGCTATGACCGGCTCCTGGACTTTTTTCACAGTTCGGCTTTGAATCTGGGCAAGCTCACTCGTTCGTGGTGCGAATTGGTGTTTCGGGTTCACCCCGGCATCCTTCGGGTGAACGGCCGGCCTGTGCTCGTGGGGGACGGGATCAAGGTCGCCAAGGCCGGGCGGAAGATGCCTGCCGTCAAGAAGCTCCATCAGGCGTCCGACTCAAACACCAAGCCGGAGTACATCTTCGGCCACTCCTGCCAGGCCGTCGCCGTCCTGACGCGGGCTTTATCGAGCGTATTCGCGATCCCTTTGGCCTGCCGTATCCACGAAGGCGTGGTCTTCTCCAATCGTGACAAGCGAACCCTGCTCGACAAGATGATCTTGCTGATCGACGCGTTGGACCTACCCGAGCCGTTCTACTTCGTGGCCGATGCCTACTACGCCTCGGGCAACATCGTCCGCGGCCTGTTGGCCAAGGGGAATCATCTGGTCACGCGAGTCAAACGTAACAGCGTGGCCTACTACCCGGCGACACCGCCGCCGGGGGGGCGACACAGGGGGCGGCCCAGGAAGTACGGCAAGAAGATCAAGGTCGCATCGTTACTG
The DNA here is from genome assembly GCA_964531495.1 of uncultured Ignavibacteriales bacterium. Taxonomy (GTDB): domain Bacteria; phylum Zixibacteria; class MSB-5A5; order GN15; family FEB-12; genus DAOSXA01. Next base: position 325 of record CAZHDS010000581.1, on the reverse strand, counting down.
AAAGACGTACGCCAACTCCAGGAAGCGGCCAGCCCCGTCTACGGCGAGGAGAAGGTGACGATCCGGTACCGAACCGCCGACCTCTTGTGGCGACCCGTCGGCATCCTCGTCCGCTTCGTGGCGGTGGACCATCCGCATCGCGGTACCATCTTGCTGATGAGTACGGATCTGAATCTGGCGCCCCTGGAGATCATCCGAATCTATGGGCTGCGATTCAAGATCGAAGTCTCCTTCAAACAGTCGCTCCGCGTCATCGGTGCGTATGCCTACCACTTCTGGATGGGCGCCATGAAGCCGTTGCGACGCGTCAGCGGCAACCAGTACC
>CAZHDS010000580.1:0-1665 GCA_964531495.1 uncultured Ignavibacteriales bacterium | reverse complement strand
TCAACGGCTGCCCGGGATCGTCGACGAAAACCGGAACGGCAGTGAGGTCGAGCTGACTGAGGAGCGTTTTTCCAAGTATCGCACGTCCACCGATCGTCGGGTCCGACGCGACGCTCACACGCGTTACTACGAGGCGTACTTGAAGAACGTGAATGCGATTGCCACCATGTTCGGATCAGCGCTGGCTAGTGATCTCTTCAGGATGAAGGCCAGGGGATACAGTAGTTGTCTTGAGATGTCTCTTTCACGAAACAACATCCCGACCTCGGTATATCACAACATTGTCGAGGCAGTCAATGATAACCTGGCCCCACTCCACAAGTGGGCGGCCCTCAAGAAGAGAATTCTGGGGCTTGACACGCTTCACCCCTATGACCTGTATGTCCCCCTCCATGGAAGCGAGCCCATGGAATACACCTGGGAAGAGGCCAAGTCGCTCGTTCTGGGTGGCCTTGAACCGATGGGGCAGACCTATCTCGCTGATTTCGAACGAGGTCTCAATTCAGGATGGATTGATGTCTTCGAGACGAGGGGCAAAGGCACTGGCGCATACTCCGGCGGAACTTACACGTCGCCGCCTTACATTCTGATGAATTTCAACGGTTCGCTGGATTGGGTGTTCACTCTCGCTCACGAGATGGGTCATTCCATGCAGACCTACTATGTCAACCGCAACGAACCCTATATCTACCACGATTATTCTCTGTTTGTCGCTGAAGTTGCTTCAACAGTTAACGAAGCGGTGCTGATGAAATCTCTGATGAAGAACGCGACGAGGAAGGAAGAGAAGCTCCGGCTCCTCGACTATTACATCTCGGGCATCAAAGGTACTTTCTACCGCCAGGTCATGTTTGCGGAGTTCGAATTGGCGGTTCATGATAGAGTCGAAAGCGGTGGGGCGGTTTCGGCCGACTATTTCCGCCAGACCTTCCGGGACATTTACCAGAAGTACTGGGGTCCGGAGCTGACGATCGAGGAGATAGACGATATGCTGGGCCTCGTTGTCAGTCATTTCTATTGGCAGTACTATGTGTACCAGTATGCCACTTCCTTTGCCGCCGCCCAGATGATGTCGCAGAAGTTAATTGATGGCGATGAGGGATCTCTTGATACATTCATGAAGTTCATGTCAACCGGTTCTTCGAAGTACCCGGTGGACATCCTCAAGGATGCTGGGATCGACCTGACCACGAAAGAGCCGTTCATTTTGACGATCAATCTGTTCAGCGACCTGGTCGACGAAATGGAACGGCTGCTGGAAGAGGAGTGAGTCAAGGGCCTGTCGAATCCCCGTAGCCGATAAGGCCAGCAAATGTCCGTTGCATTGACGCAGATTCTTTCGGATCGTAAGTTGGTCCGGAACAGATTAATTGGGCTGTTTTGATCATCAATTGGAGAATGGGTATGAGACATTTGAGCTTGCCACGCTGTCTGGGGATAGTGCTCGCCCTGGCCGTCGTGTGTGGAATGGGCCTAAGTTGTAGTGACGATAATCCGGCAAAGAGTAACGTTGAGCCGCCACAGTTGCCGCCGCAATCGACTTTCACAATGGACTTTGCTAGTTTTCTACCTGCAGGAATAGCAGAAGACCCTGACCGTCCCGTGTTGGCAATGGCAGGCACCAATTGGGGTCATGCCGCCTTTCGCGTCGGGGTCTGGAATCTG
>CAZHDS010000579.1:0-1667 GCA_964531495.1 uncultured Ignavibacteriales bacterium | reverse complement strand
CCGGATTGAGATGATCATTGATGTCGCTGGCGAAGTCAAACTCGCCCCATGCCCGATTCGAAACCACCGTGCCGGTGGACAGATCCGGCTTGAGCCTGACCTGGAACTCGATCCAACCCAACTCAAAGCCCGTGTCGGGATTGAACGGCGGCAGGAAGCCGGCCATGATGTCTTCCGGATAATCACCGGTCAGCGGATCGACGCAATGGAACCACCACTCGACGACTCCTGTCTGGGCATCGAGACTTGCCGTTACGTCCACCGCCAGGTTCATCTCTGGTCTTGCATCGACACGGATGTCAATGGCCTGCCCGCCCGGCAGCGGCACGTCCCACGCCAGGAAGCCGACCCTGGTGAACTCGAACGTGTTCAGGTCGAAGACGGTCGGATCGAGGATGTCCTGGAGAATCGCATCCTGCGCCGCGACCGGTGCATTCGGCTCGTTCCAGAACTCGATGCGGTAGAACATCATATGGTCGTCGCCGGTGATGAAGCGCTGCTCGTCGCCTTCGGCCGTGCCGGGAGGATCGTAGCCAGCAGGTCCGAACTTGTCTTCGGGGTCGCGGGGAGCCACGACCGTGGTAGTGCCGCCGCCTTCAGGCTCTCCGGGTGGGTCGGGAGGCGGGGCGGCCACCAAGATCACCACATAGTCTTCTGCTGTTCTGTCATCGCCGCCGCCGGGGCTTCCATCGTCTCCGTAATCATGAACGGTCAGGTCCACTTGGTGGGTGCCCTCTGAAAAAGCATGATAGATTGTCTCGCTCGTTCCCAATACGCTTCCACTGTACGTCCACTCGTAATGGTTTATCTTCTCCCCGGGGCCTGATCGGCTGCCATCGAGCTTCAGGTTTATGGTCGTCTCGCCGTTCGCAAGCCTGATGAACTGGTCGGGGCCGGCGTCAGCAAAGAGGCCATCGCCGCTAATGGTGACTTCTATAGGTAAGATGTTGTTGTCTGGATAAAGTTCTCCGGGATACGGTTGGAGCTTCCCCGACCTGGTTGATCCTAAATCGAGAATGATGTAGTACTGCGCTTGGAGTTCGTCATCCTTCCAGAACTTAAGAATCGTGTCTCTGTCCGGTATCATCACATCCATCTCAAAGTCTTGCACATGTTCGCCTTCGGCCTCCGTGCCCAGGAACTTTTCGTGCCAGGCGTGCGTCAGGCGCCAATCTGTTTCAGGATTCAGATCTCGGCCCTCAGCTTGGTCTTTGGACAGCCACGCGACGTCGCATATCGGGCCGGGCCCCGGGCGGCTCAGGAAGCCCATGTTGTTGCCCATTTGCGCATTGAACCGATGGCTCCTGACAATGCTGAGATTGTCAGCATTGTTAGTGATCTTGTAGGTTATTTCGGCCGCGCCGCCTGCCTCCAACTCGTTTTCCATGCCCCCACCACCGGTTACACTCACATCGGAAAGTTCCATTTCCACGGCTGCCGCCAAGTTATCCAGCATGCCGTTGATAGCAGGCGAATCATCGTAACCCCCGAGCCAGGCGCCGGGATAATTCCACTCATTCTGATGCTGGGGAAAACATTCAATGACACTCACATTATCTTGAGCTCCAAACGCCCCACGAATCAAACCCTTCCATGGCCCCGCCGTAGTGCGCAAATTCGGGAACGAGCCCAGCGCGTCGGTCCAACTGCCGGAGTTCCAGTAGTAC
>CAZHDS010000578.1:0-1669 GCA_964531495.1 uncultured Ignavibacteriales bacterium | reverse complement strand
GCAGTCACAAATCCGGAACACTGTCGCTTGAGGGTTTTCGGTTCGCAATTGGAATAACCGGAACGCCCGCGCGGCAGGTCGACGTCACATGGCCTCCGAACGAGAATGCAATGTTCGCATTTCCGGACGAGCTTCCAACGCTGCATCAAGCGGAAAAGATACTGGTGACCGAGGCCTTGAGGCGCGCCCAGGGAAACCAGGGTATAGCTGCTGCCACGCTCGGGATCACGCGACAGGCGTTGAACCAGCGACTGAAACGCGCGGAACGAGCGGCGGACGACCTGAATACCGGTCGAAAGAAACAACCACCGCGGTAAAAAAAGGTCGATTCGTCTCATTGCAGTGCAACGTTGGTTGCATCTGCGATACTTCCCGCGCAGAGATAACCGCTGAAAACACCAGTGGAATCCGGCAATGTGACCCACTTACCATTAACATGTGTTGCACCCCCTGGGATTCCTTTGCAGCTAGTGACTATTCGCTAATAGGCCAAAAATAACGGCAAGTTGGACTAGTTCGTCGCGACTGGCACGGCCATTGCTCTGTCCTGAGCTTGGATGCACGGAGATGATACGAGGAATAGTCAGTACGAAGGAGATCGAAAGAGTTCGAAAAAGAGGCAAACGGACGATGAGAAGACACATCCTGGTGGCAGATGATGAAGAGCACACACTCCTGGCTCTCACGTTAGTTCTGAATAGGGCAGGATTCGAGATTACTTCGTTCAGCAATGGGAAAGAGGCATTGGACAGGGTTCTCGAACTGACCGCCACCGGGGAGTCAATCGATCTCCTGGTAATTGATATCGATATGCCCGGTATGACCGGATTAGAGGTTATTGAAGCGATCGAGCGTTTGAAGCTGGTTCTGCCGACAATTGTCATTTCGGGCTACGAGGCCAGAGGGCTCCTTGCAGAACGCCTGAAGCTCGGCTGCGTCTGGTTTCTGGAGAAGCCGTTTGAGCCGGAAGAGATTATCGGCAAGGTCCATGACGTAATTAAACAAGCAGATATTTGGGCTGGGCAACTCAACAAAGAGGCCTGAGGGAGGTAGAGATGGACACTGTCCATATTGAGAACATCATTGAGAATCACAAGGGAAAGCTCGGCGGGTTGCTTTCAATATTGCAGGATATTCAACTGGCTGTCGGTTACCTTCCCGAAGAAGAGCTCAAAGTAGTTGCCAATGCCACCGGCCGTTCACTAGCCGACCTGTATGACTTCGCCAACTTCTACAACACATTCAGATTCAAGCCCGAGGTCACGGATCTTGATGAGGATTCCGTAACAAAAACCTGCGACTACATCGACGTAAAATGTCCGCACTGCAACCACAGCCTGATGGATTCCGACTGTCATATTAACGGGATACCGTCCGTACGCATCACTGTCTCTTTTGGCATGAATCATGGATGGTTGCAAATACCGTCGAATCGGGAAATCGAGAGCTTTGCATGTGAATATGAGTTTCCGCGCAATGGGGTCGCGAACTTCTTTTGTCCTCACTGCCACGCAGAGTTGGCTACAGCGAAAAGCTGCGTTATTTGCGGTGCGCCTATGATTCCGCAAGTAATGAAAGCTGGTTTTACGAGTAGATGCTCGCGAAGCGATTGCATTAGCAAATCAAACAAACAGGCGGCCAGGCTGTGTTCATGAAATCCGACGACGTG
>CAZHDS010000577.1:1313-1671 GCA_964531495.1 uncultured Ignavibacteriales bacterium | reverse complement strand
GGCGTTTTTGTCGCGGCGGTTGCTCCCGGTTGGGTCGAAACGGATATGACTGCGGATCACCTGGCCGGAGAAGAAGGCGACGCAATTCGGGCGCAGAGCCCAATGCAGCGCGTAGCTACATCAGAGGAGATAGCCGACGTGGAGCTTATCCTCGCAACCACCAAAGCCAAGTATATGACCGGCGCGGTGATAGATGTAAACGGCGCTAGCTATCTCAGATGAACCGTGTAAGGACTCGCCTGATGGTCAGTCCCTGCACGATGATTGAGAAGAGAACAACAACATAGGTGCATGTCACCAGCAGTGGTTTCTCGGGAATAGGTGGCAGTGAGAGGACCAGGGCCACCGAGATCCCGCC
>CAZHDS010000577.1:0-1303 GCA_964531495.1 uncultured Ignavibacteriales bacterium | reverse complement strand
TGCCCAGGTCAGAATACGCACGACTCCCGGCGAGAACTCAGTGCGCCTGCGCATCAACGAGATCGGTGTGAGCACGCTCACGAAGCGCGCGAACAATACGATGCCGATACATGCGACGCCCGCCACAATGCTGGTTGGGCTGAACGCGATCACCAATACCTCGATGCCAATCAGGAGGAACAGAATCGCGTTCAGGATCTCGTCTATCAACTCCCAGAATTTCTCCAGGTAGTCAACCACTGTCTCGCTCATTGCCATCGCCCGTCCACGGTTGCCGATGAAGATGCCGGCACAGACTACGGCAATTGGGCCTGAGATGTGTAGAAACCGTGCAATGCTATAACAGCCCATCACGAGCGCCAGTGTTATTGTCACTTCGACGCTATAAGCGTCGATGCTCAACATCATTCGGTATGCCAGATAACCCGCGAGCAGGCCGAGCAGTATCCCCCCACCAGCCTCCTGCAAGAACAGGAATGCCAGCGTTCCCGTACTCATCTCGGCGCCGCCATGTCCACCGTGCGCTCCACCACTGGCTCCAAGCAGAGCCACCAGACTGGAGAACACCACAACGGCTATTCCATCGTTGAATAGAGATTCACCAGCGATCTTTGCGTGTAGAGATGGTGGAGCGTTCAGCGTCTTCAGCGTGCCCATTACGGCAATTGGATCGGTGGGAGAGATCAACGCCCCGAAGATCAGGCAGGCAAGCAGGGACACTTCGAATCCCAGCATCCCGAACAGCAACAAACTCGCGGCCCCGACGATGGTCATGGATATCAGGAGACCGACAGTGGCGAGCAACGCGATTGTCCATTTGCGTTGAGCGAAAAAATCCAGGTCTACGTGCAAGGCACCGGCGAATAGCAAGAAACCCAGCATCCCTTCCATCAAGGCCTTGTTGAAATCGATGTTCGCGAAGTAGTCGCGGCTTGCTGAAACGACTCCCAGGTCGGGAAACAGGTAATGCAGAAGCACCAGGACGAGTGAACTGACCAGCGCAATCAGCATCATCCCCACTGTCGCATCCAGCTTCAAATAGCGCCTGTTGAAAAAGCCGAAGAGCGCGGCAAGAACAACCAAGACAGCGATGACATCGAAGAGATTCACGGAGTCTTCCTCTGCAACAGGTTGCCGGTCAGTCGCCTCACAATACACGATCGGCCCGCTGTGATAAAGTGAGTCAAAAAGCGGTGTCACTGATCTTGGTGCGTTAGTCGATCTTGTTGTGCAAGGCAATGAGGAGAGAAGATCGATGGTCAACAGCGATAGCGGTTCCCACTTTCCGTTTCCAATCCCGGAT
>CAZHDS010000576.1:1094-1676 GCA_964531495.1 uncultured Ignavibacteriales bacterium | reverse complement strand
GTGCGAGGGCTGCTTTTAAGACCTGAGATAGCATGGCTTCAAGTGAAAATATCAGCCGCCTCAAAAACCTTTGATATGTCTGAGTGAGTCATGGACCGTTGGGGTGTTGGCTGAATTTCAGCGTGGGTCTGGGTGGTAGTTCAAAGAGCCTGAAATCTGTTGGGGATTTAAAAGGGGTATTCATATCTAATCACCTCGAATTCAAAGTTATAACTCCACCATATTGCAATCTGGCGATAAAAGCGTAATAATTGAAGCAGCCTTTTCTTTGTGCAATAAAGAAAACTGGGTCGGGACTTGAATAGTGAATAAGAACTTCCGGCACATCGATTCTTTTATAGCTTTCATATATAAGCAGGCCGGACCAAGAAATGGCCGTTGGGGAAATGGGCGACCCGGTCCGCGTTCCGCAGTAACTTATCGTAACAGAAGGAAATAATGAGAATGGCCGAAGAAGAGACCACGCAAGGCAATCAACGAAAGAGGGGAATTACCGAGCCCCTGCAATACAAGATCGATCTCATTGGCCGTCTTGTCCGGCAGGTGGTACACCAGCAAGCCGGCACCGTGACCGCCGGGTTG
>CAZHDS010000576.1:0-1084 GCA_964531495.1 uncultured Ignavibacteriales bacterium | reverse complement strand
CGGGTTGATCGAAGATTTGATGGATCGTTGCGAGGCTGCCGCCAGATCGGATCGGTGGCGGTCCCACACCGATCTGCAGCCGCGTATCGAGGCCCTGGACCTGGACCAACTGGTCTGGATTTGCCGCGCCTTCACCGCTTTTTTCCACCTTGTCAACGAGGCCGAACGTCAGGAGATTTCCCGCATCAACCGCCTGGCGGAGCAAACGGAGACGCCGGATCGTCCGCGCAAAGGATCAATTCTCGAAGCGGTCCATCACCTCAAACAGGAGGGCAAATCCGATCACGACATGAAAATGCTGGCCAACGAGCTGGACATTCAACCGACCCTCACCGCCCATCCCACCGAGGTTCGCCGGGGGACCATGCTGTTCAAACAGAACCTTATCGCCGGGTTGCTGGAACGCCTTTCCCAGGACCGCGCGCTGTCCAATCGGGCCATGGCCGAAACCATCGAACGCATCGCGAATGAAGTGGCCCTGTTGCTGGTTACGGACGACGTGCGCTCGGATCGGATGCGCGTACAGGATGAGGCGCAAAACGGCATCTACTACCAGACCCACGCCATCTGGGAGACCGTGCCGCGCATCATAGACGATTTACGCAAAGCGCTGGGTACCTATTTCGACATCGGCGATCTGGCCCCGCCCTTTCTGCGATTTCGCTCATGGATCGGCGGCGACCGGGACGGCAACCCCTTTGTGACCCACGATATCACGGCCCAGACACTGGATGCCCACCGCAACGCGGCTCTGGACAACCACATAAAGGCCCTCGAAGCCTTATGGCAGGAGCTGAGCATCTCCTCCAAGCGCGTAGCCGTGCCCCAGGTCCTGATGGAGGATCTTCAACACGAGGCCGAGACGGTCGCGTTGGATTCGGATGAACGGCACCGCTACCGCTTCGAGCCCTTCCGCCTCAAAATCGCCTACATGCTGGAACGCCTGAAGCGATTCCGCATGGACCCGGCCTGCGGCGTCTACAGCATATCGCAATTCCAAAACGATTTAGATTTCCTGAAAAAGTGTCTGGCCGACAGCGGGCTCGGAGCGCTTTCATCCTACCGCAGCCTTTCCGATCTGATC
>CAZHDS010000575.1:0-1684 GCA_964531495.1 uncultured Ignavibacteriales bacterium | reverse complement strand
AGAAGAAGATATATAATAATAATGGTTCCAGTGGAAAACTACTGCCACTGGGATCCCCGGATCGAAATGGATGTTGCCGGGCTGAAAGCTGGTCATCCCCTTATGGTGACGGCAGGGAATGGTAATGTTTATATATGAGCGCCTCCTCCAGAGGTCTCATGAACTTCCCTAATCCTTTCCTGCACCCGCCATTCGCACTGTTCTTCGAATCGTTGTTGCCCGACTTCATTCTCGCATTCACGTTCTTCACCGCGCTGGTCTACGCCGTACTGGCCAAGCGGTTTGATCACCAGCGGTCCGCTGTCGCCATGTCCGCGGCCGTGGGATTGTCGCTGGCAGTGGGCCTGGTCTGGTGGGAGTACCAGCGCGGCTGGTCGATTCGCAATCTGGGGCCGATCGCGATCGGTTTCGCGGTAATCCTGCTTGCCATGATCATGTTCCAGGGGATTCGGCAGACCGGCGGCTCCTGGTCGGGCGCCGGGATCGCTTTCGGCGCGAGCATCCTGGTGGCGTGGGTGTTGGGCGTGGACTGGCCGATCGCGCCACAAGTCATCCAGAGCTTGGCCATCGTGGCGTTGATCGTTGGCATCGTCGCGTTCGTGTTGCACGGGCACGGTCCTGCGCGCCATGTTCACTTCGCTCCCGCCGATCACGAACCTCAGCTCGGCTCGGCGAGTGCCAGACCCGAGGTTGACGAGATCCGCCATGATATGCACGACCTGTATGACGATCGGCGAGCGGGAGACCGCTTGCGCGAGGTTCTCGACGGGCTTCGCCAGCAGAGTACGACGCTGCCCGAGCATCCTCAAGATGCTGCGGCCGTGATGTCCCGAATCCGGCAAATCCTGCCTGCAGAGGGCTGGCTCACCGAACGCCTCGCTCGCCTGCGCGAGCGTGCCCATCATTTCCGCAAGGGTCACCTGACGCGGATAGACGAACTGAAGCGACTGGTTCGCAAGCTGCCGGACGCAGCACGCAAGAGGGCTCTGAAGGAACTGGATGCCCGATACGAGGAGCTGAAGATCGACAAGCGCCTGGAGAGGCTCGACGCGGCAGTGGCGGAGAACGAGCGTCGGATTCGCCAGTTGACACTGGATGCACAGGCGGCACTGGCACACAATGACTATCGAAGACTTGTCGAATTACTTGAGGTTGCTGAGAAGTCGCAGGCACACAACAACAAGTTGTTCCGCGCCATTGATCGAACGGAGCACAAGCTGGCGGCGATCGCCGTGGGGCTGGTCAAGGAGTTCTCGGAGGGCGCGGGCAAATGAGACGTACTGGGCCCGGCCCGGGTCCGGAAGGGTTGCGGGACAGTCCCGTCAGGGATCAGCTCGCGTACATCCATGCCGAGCAGATGCTCGACCGCTACGGCATCACGTATGTGTATCAGCATCCAGAGGTTCTCCTCGGCATAGCACCCGGCAGCAGCCTGGCGGATCGCATGCGCGCCAACTACCTGGACCTCGGCTATCGCGTGCCGGACGCGTATGCCGGGATATCGATGGGGGATGGATCGCATGGAACAGATGGTTTGCTTGCACGTGTCGTGGAGGCGTATCGGAACCTACATCATCGATGAGATGGATCACGATCTGATGAATGGGCTGGCCATCGAAGAGAGCATGAACTTCTTCTCAAGGCATGAAGGGGCAACGAATGATGGTGAGAGCTAAACGTCACC
>CAZHDS010000574.1:0-1686 GCA_964531495.1 uncultured Ignavibacteriales bacterium | reverse complement strand
GCGGCCGGCGTCACCGAGTTCGGTGAAGCATGGCTTGTGCACAAAGCGCTATACGGTCTAAGAGAGTCCCCCCGAGCGTGGGGAGACTCGCGCGACGGCAAGCTTCGTGGACTTCGCATTAGTGTGGCAGGAATGCCTCACCTGCTCGTCCAATGCAGCATTGACCCGAGCTTGTGGCGCATCCAGGAGCAGCCTCTGGACTTCTTCAGCGAAAGAGGAACCAAGCATTTCCTGCCCGTCAGGCTCCGCGCTCATATAATGGGCTTTATAGGCCCCTCAACGGCTGGAATCACCATCACGTACGTAGACGACATCCTTGTCACCGGAAAGGTGGATGTCATCGTGCCTCTGATGGCGAAATTGAAAAGTTTCTGGACTTGCTCAAATGGTGAGTCCACCCTTGCGGGTGATGCAATCGTGTTTTGCGGTTTGCGAATCCGCCGAAAGGCAAACGGGGCTTTCTTCCTGGACCAGGAGGCATATGCCCGTGACCTCATTGAGCGTCATGAGTTGTCAAACATGAATGGTTCAAAAATCCCCATACAACCCGACGAGGGTGAGGCTACTGTGGCCTCGGAAGAGGATGAACCGCTGAAAGGCGAAGAGCTCCTGATGGACCCTACTGTGCGGAACGCGCAGGTCATCGCTGGAGAGCTTCTTTGGCTCAGCCAACGTTCAAGGCCAGATTTGGCCTATGCGGTGCAGCGATGTTGTTCCTTCGCGACAACAGAGCCTCTGCGCACCGCCCGAATTGGAAAAATGGTACTGAGGTACCTCGTAACCACGGCAGCCACGGGTATGTACTACCCGACAGCTGATGAGCTGATGGCAGTCCGAAAGGATTTCGTAACTGAGTTTGAGGTGGAGCCGTTTCTCGCGGCCTACCAACCGGACTCGATCGTTGGTTTTTCCGACGCTTCATTTGCCTCCAACAAGGAGCATTCGTTCGGCGGATTCATGATCACAATTGGGGGGAGTCCCGTGAGTTGGAAGTGCTGCAGGCAGACACTGATTTCCAGCTCAACATGTGAATCTGAGCTGCAAGCAGCCCAGGATTCGCATTTGGGGACTCTCAACGTCCAAGTGCTCTGTGAAGAGCTGTTCCCTGCCAAGTTTTACCTTGTCACACTCGCGGTCGACAATCAAGCAACTGTTCTGCTGCTGACCGCTGTGACCGCAACGTCATGGCGCACGCGACACCTCCGCGTTCGCGCCGCAACGCTTGTGCAGGCTGAAAAAAAGGGGCTAGCTATTGTTCACTGTCCGGGTGTAGTAGAACTAGCTGATATCCTAACTAAAGCTGTCCCTGTTGCTAGGATGAATCTCCTAAGGGCCCTTGCCATGATGAGAGATTCATATCTCCAGGAAACACCGGTGTTTGTGGTGAAAGCCATGAAACGCTCAACCGGTGCACCTGGAAAGGGACACGAGGCTGGCATTCCTATGGGATCCCAAATCAAACAAATGATGCGAAACAAAGAAAAAAGGAAACTAAGTCAAGAAAACCAGGAATTGATTGATTCTTTTCTGAGCTCAGATGAAGAAGACCGTTGGGATAACCCTAATTCCAAGTCCCACGGTGATGGTCATGGTTGCCTTGCACGTCCTGTCGTCGATCCTGAAAGGCATCCGCATTTCAGGATGACTTGGGAGCAGTTCCACTCTGAAAAGAGAAAGGAGTTCCAG
>CAZHDS010000573.1:767-1687 GCA_964531495.1 uncultured Ignavibacteriales bacterium | reverse complement strand
GCATTGTCTACCTTAGAAGCTTTGCATGCTAGAACCACCGGTGTGGCCATAGATGGAGCTGCAATAGGAGCTCAACAACAACGGGCTGTCAATCCCAGTGCGCTCGCACTGCGTATCGCGGGTGAATGCATAGACAATCCCTTCTTGGAAATGAAGTTATGGCGGTTCTATAGACTGATCTACAGATCTTATCCGGTCGGAGATATTCTTGAAGAATGCATTGAGGAAGCCGAACATGAGATCGCACATGAGGGCACCTTCGTCAAAGGAGATATAGCGCTAAGAAGAGTCTATCGGACTGAGGTATATGACTGGTGCTGCAACAGTTGGGCCACAGTACGCGCGATGGCAGCGCTCGATGTTCTGCGTATTGCCGCCGTGACAGAAGCTCGGGCCGCAAGTGAGTGCTTCCCATCTTTGCTTCTTGGGTTGAGTCAACATTGGAATAGTCGTACTGGGGCATGCATTCTCTTTGATGCTGTTTCGCGATGCATGGATCTGTATGAAGCCTACGATGCTGACGGATTCTATTCCAATATTGGCGAATTGGCCGTACTACAGGAAGGTATCCTCTTCTTTGCCATCGCTGCCGAATCTGCGGGCCATCGTGACAACTTGATGGTCTGCAAAACAGTGTATCATACAGATGGAGCTGAGGCCCGTGTTCTAGAACGTCTTGATGATTATGTGGAAAACTCCCTGAAGTCCAAATCACCATTTACTTGTGCCGCTCTTCGTGCACTACTGTGCTCGTCTCCACAGAAAGCAAGTATGGGCGCCGCACTTGAATCATTGTGCGAGCAATTGTTCAGGGGGTTGAAGACCGATATCAGCCGTAACAGGAGTCATGAGTTCTTTCCGAAATTACTAATGGCTGTAAAGAAAGCACCGGAACATCGAGTGTTTCCTGCTATGCTGCG
>CAZHDS010000573.1:262-757 GCA_964531495.1 uncultured Ignavibacteriales bacterium | reverse complement strand
TGCTGCGGTCCTCCTTACTAGTTGTGTTGAACGCAATCGAAAGACTCTCTTCTGAAATAGCATGGCCGACAGTTGCGGCGTTTTTGCCAACTTTGATAGCGGCTAGAGATGCGCTTTTCAACAATAGGATTGGTGATGTTCCATTCAGGGCGCTTATCAAGTTTGTTGATCTAGATGGCATCTGGATGCGGGAGATTATTTCTCAAGTACATTTCCCAATGGCTGACTTTGTTCAAGACATCAAGAACGAAGCATCCCGGCAACAATGCAAGATATATGTCGATCTCGATAGTGAACTAGACTCTGCATACGTCATGGCGCCACGAGACCTTCTTCGGACGCGCTTTGGCAATTGGACTATCAACGCCGCAAAGGAGCACAGTTCTGACACTGCGCGTATTCATCTGAAAATCGGCCCCAATGCTCCAGAATCCTTCGTGGTGTCTGCATTTCTAACGATAGCGCCCGACGATGCAGAGCGTTACTTGAGCGATA
>CAZHDS010000573.1:0-252 GCA_964531495.1 uncultured Ignavibacteriales bacterium | reverse complement strand
CAATATCGAGGTAAAGATTGGCGCAGTGACGCTTGGAGATTCCGTGGATGAATGCTTCAAATCATCTCTTAGTCTGATCGTACCTTTGGGATTTCTTACAGCCAAGGAGGTAACTATATGAACGCGAAGATCCTATACATTGAACATGAGGTCAGCCAGATTGCGGACCTGTGCAAGTGGGTCCGGAAATGGAAAACATCCACATCATATTTTGACGATGAGAACATTCGTCAATGTCTAGCCACAACAACG
>CAZHDS010000572.1:0-1687 GCA_964531495.1 uncultured Ignavibacteriales bacterium | reverse complement strand
TCCGCAGTTCGGCGATGATCTGTTCGCAGTACTTCGCGCTGATCTCCTGGCGTCTCGCAGTGGCCCCAAGGGGCGTCCGCTGGCCTTCTTGCTGGGCGATGTCGATCATGATGCGAACGGCGTATCGTGTTTTCTTTGTGAGGTTCATGGGAAGAGTATACTTGGTGAGAGACTGAGATACAAGGAGCCCCCGGCCTAAAGAGGGAGAGGAAGCGAGACGAACGCCGGGGGCTTGGAAGCTCAGTAGTGTCTGTGTGCCGTCGGCCAATGGACCCTGCCAGTCAGACTCCGAAAGACCCGCCGGATTCGATGCCAATCGTGAGGTCTATGGTGATGCGCGCCGGCTCTATGCATGATCGCCAGAATCACCACAAGTACGAGGGCTGGCCATAGGGCGTCATGGGCGATCGGCTGGGCAAGTATGGATGCGAGTACGGTCATGCTGACGACCCTCCATAAATGCTGTTCGTATAAATCTATTGTAGACCTTCGCCTCCCGCTAATCAAGGAAGTTGGGAAGATTTTCCTTGCAATTCGGGGCGGGGAGTGCGATCATAAAGGTATGGAACAAGTAGCGTCAAATCTGTTGATCAAATCCAGACTTATGGGCACGGGTAAGGTCTACCCGCAAGGGCGACCGCGCTGCTACTTGGCGTCATTAACTCCCGTGCCCACCTTTTTGAAAGGGTACACCGATGAAACAAGTAGAAACCACATCCACTCACCCCACTGAACCAGTAAACAGAACTAGGAATCACGCCTCGGATATCGGTCTGCCCTCCACACAATCCAACCGGTGGTTTCTGTAAACATAATCTCAGTTATGTGTACGGAACCCGGCGCGATCGGCACCAGGTGACACAGGTACGATGTCCAGAAGCATCTGTAACCTGTACACAATCCGGGCGTCACGCCTAACCTGTACAATGCGTGGAGGGCATAATCATGGCAGCAGTAGACCGAACCAAGTACATGAGCGTTGAGGAAGTCAAGCAGTTGCGGACCGTGACAGAAGCACGAGCTATCGTCGATCTCCGAGCAGGAAGGGTCAACGGGCCCCTGGCCTGGATGCTCGTGGACGTGGCCTTATCGACGGGCCTGCGGGTCTCCGAGATCGCGGCCCTGAATGTCGAAGACATCGACCGCAATCGGGGGTGCATGTCTGTGACCCGATTGAAACGGCGAAAACCGGTCAAGGAGACGTTGGCCGTCGGCAAAGATCTGGTCGACCACCTAAAGGTGTACCTGACGTGGAGATCGGCCCGTGTCAGCGACCTGGACAAGTCACAGAGAAAGGGACTGGCGGCAACCAAGGGAGCATTGTTCATCGGTTGCCGAGGAGCATTGACCGCCCAGGGCCTCCAACGGATCTGGAAGAGTGCCATCAAGCGGGCGGGATTGCCGAAAGAACTCTCGATCCACAGCGCCCGGCACACGATCGCCGTGGCCCTGCTCAGGCGGACTGGTAATCTACGTCAGGTCCAGAAGCAACTTGGGCACAGTTCCCCGGCAACGACGGCCAACATGTACGCCGACGTCCCCTTCGAGGACATGCAGAACGGTGTGACCGGGCTGTACGCCGGCTGAGAAGCTCCATTGGCTTTTTGGGGATGGGTCAATCACCTCAGCCGACTGGCCCATTCCCTTTGGCAACCAGTGGGCCGGCCTGGCGACGGAAAGGTAAGGG
>CAZHDS010000571.1:0-1691 GCA_964531495.1 uncultured Ignavibacteriales bacterium | reverse complement strand
GCTCACCCCTTGAAAATAGTCATTTTGAGCCCCGAACAGGGAAAGACGGGTTAAGCGTTCTCTACTTATCCCATGGCTCGATCGGCGGGGGGATTACTGATAAGGGCTGGTCCAGAGCTGGATCCGCCCGGACTACGGTGCCTGATTTCCAACGGTAATAGTTCTTATCATCAATGCCGATGTAGGTGGTGCCGTCCTTTTCGATCAGAAATGGAAAGGGTAGATACATAGACACTCTTGACCAGTCAAAGAGGCCGTCTTCCACCTCTCTCACTCTCATTCCGATCGAGCGGTGCAAGTCCCTCTCGAGCGGAAGTCTAACGAGTTGGTCGTCGAGCTTGCTCCATACTCCATGAATAGTCCGGAAGCTGCCGCTGCCGCGGCTCGTCTGGACAACCACATAGTCCAACCTGCCATCGTTATTGGCGTCTGTCACATAGACGTCATAATGCGCCCAATCGTCCATTCTGCCCTTCTCGTCGTTCAGGAAGAAGTAGTCATCGGTGACGGTTGCGATTGGCAGGACGGTCTTCAGATCCTCTACCGCGTGCGCATACACTTGCCCGTGGGCTGCTCTGATGATCCTTCGGCCCTGTGGATTCATGTAGACTGCGTCGTCCGCCGCCGTGAATGCATTTTTCCAGCTGGGAGTGAGGGACACGATCTTGCCGCCACAAATCCAGATCCTGCCGCGTGCCGGCGCGACGCCTTTCCAATTGATCAGCACCTCATCGGGGTTCTCTGAAAGTATTTCAGTTCTCAATTCCTTTGGCATGGCCCGCTTGTAGATGCTTACAAACTCGGCACTATTCTCAATCACCAAGAGCTTCTTCCCAATCCGAAGGGCAAGCGGATAGTCGATGAGCCCGGCAATGGTCTGAGCGGGATTCTCATTCAATGCAAGGATGAGCGTCCGATACGTCTCACGATCCCTGGGTTCAAGCATCGGATGTTCTTCGGAGAACTCTCCTGTCAGCATTCGTGTTCCTGGCGTCAGAGCACAGCCTGCCATGAACAGTCCCAAAATCACCAACAGACTCGTGCCGGCATTCCTGTATACCATCTCATACCTCCCGGTGTTGTTGGCGCACTGCAGGCGAGTTGTTTCTATTCTGTACCGTTATCCAGTTTCGATACCTGTTCGTCGTACCAGATCTTTACGCGGATCCACTTTGCTTCTTCGTAGAGACCAAGATCATCACAAACCATGGCAGCCTTTTCCCAATCTGCCTTATGGTCGGCTGAGTACGCGATATCGGCGAATGCCCTGCACAGTTCTTTCGCTGCTTCGGGATTGCCCTCGTCGACATGCACGAGAGCCAGGTTAAAACGAAGGAAGACGGAGTCGGGGCGTTTGGCCAGGGTCTGGATCAAGTGCTCGCGACACCGGCCGCGATGGCCGGCCCTGTATTCGCTTGTGGCGATGTTCAGATCGAAGCAATCCAGTGTACGGGTACAGAAAAGCCGTTCAGATAGATACTGTCCGCACGTATCGACGACGTTTTGCCAGGTCGGCTGATGGGCTTCGAACTCTGCCGTAAGCCGCTCGAGTATTGATTCGACCATTGTCACTGCTGCGGACCACGCCTCAATTGCCGCCGCATCCTTCCCCTGCTCTCGGAAGGCGTTAGCCATCATATCAAGCGGCCGCGGATCCTCCACGAAGTCCCGAGCCAGCAGGAGGCCCTGTG
>CAZHDS010000570.1:0-1692 GCA_964531495.1 uncultured Ignavibacteriales bacterium | reverse complement strand
CTGCCACACGCCGAGAGGTTGTTCGTTCTGTTTCATCTCTTGCTCAAGCCAACGTTCACATTGACGGTTCGTCTGGAGGCGCGCTCGGCGCGTCTTCAGACGATACCTGTCGAATGTTTTGTTGGGCTAAAAACTCTCTGACTGCGGATTTTGTCTCTCGACCTTTTTGCTTCGTTACTTCGACGATTGCCTCTGCTCGCTGAACCGAGGCGCGGGCCAAGTGTCGGCTCCAGCCTATGATCAGGAGTACATCTATTAGAGCTAGGATGCACCAGCACAATCCAACAACTCTGAGCAGTTCCGGGTTGCCATAACGTTCGAGTAGAGATGATAGAGCAAGACCCGCGACACCGAATAGTATGGCCAGTTCAACAGGTAACAAGAAGCGACGCTTCGGTGTCGCGCGAAGCCATGAAAAACGCTTGAAGCATGCAAGCCACTTAGGAAGCAAGAAACCGAATGCTGCCATCGGCGCAATCGCCAAGCCGATGATAGTCAGCATATCCCGCAGTATGTCAATCATGAGGGGTTCAGTCATGATAATATTATCCTCTTAGCCCAACGTTAGTCCTGAGCATTTCCAGTGAGGCCGTCCGCGGCCTTACTGGAATATGTTCCAGGAGATGGTTGGGATTCTTCTCTTTGATCCATTGATCGTTTCACTTGGATTGCCGTTGTGACCACTGCAGCCCACGCACCTCCAGCAATCAAAATGGTCAGGATTGGGACAAGTATTCCGGCAGTACGTCTGGACTCAGTATTTGTGAGGGTGGCAATGCCCCTGAAGAATGCGCCGAGGCCGAAAACCAGACCAGCGACGACAACAACCATACCGGCGATGGCGAACCATGTCTCGATGGGAACCGGCAAGAAAGCATTGAGACCAAAAAGAACTGCGCCGCCGCCAAGGAGGCCGATCATGGTGAGCGGTGTTGCTTTGGTCATCGGTTTCATTTCATCTCACATCCCAACGTCTAAGATCAGAGTTTGGCGCGGCTACGCGACAATACTCTGCATTTTCTTGTTAGGAATCTATTCCTCTTCTATTACCGTCCAGATGCCATCGACTGCTTTAACTTGAGAGCGTGCACCGTTGATCTCGACGTATTGCTTCTTGTTCGTGTGAATCAGATCATACCACTGATCGTCGATGGCTACCGCCATGGTCCGGCCAGGGCCAAGTCGGAAATCCGGAATGCCATCCATATTGTTGTCGGAAATCGAGACAGAATCGGTTGCGACGCCAGAGGAGTACTGAGTTGAGTCAAAGATGCCATCGGCATCTTTGTCTTCGATCAGGAAAGATCGGTACTGTGCATCGCAGATGAGCAACGAATCGACTGTGCCATTTGAATCTTCATCTTGAATCATGATCTGGGGAAAGTGATTGGGCTTTGGTGGATGAATCAACGCGGAAGCTGGCGACGCTTCAGGTGGCGTAAAAACCATGATTCCGCCAAGCCTTCGCCCGTTGGCGCGCTTGAGCCACGCTGGGGCCGCTTCTCGTTGAGACGAAGACCACGACTGGGTGTAGTCCCGAGGGCGAAGGCGGACATATGCAATGACCGACCAAGTGAGCCACGAAACTACGAAACCGATCAGGAACCATGTGATTCTTTTCTTCATTCTCGATTCCTAACGTTATATGTGTAATAGGTTATAATACTTTAACAACACACTGCATTATCATAG
>CAZHDS010000569.1:0-1698 GCA_964531495.1 uncultured Ignavibacteriales bacterium | reverse complement strand
AGAAGCCATGCGCACCGTACCAAGACCCCAACCTTGCCGGTAGTGGGAGGTACCCTGAGCTTTGGGCTGCTATTGACGCTGTCTTTGGCTCTTGGAACAACCCCCGTGCTGCCAAGTATCGTCAACTTAACGATATTCGTGGCCTCATTGGCACAGCAGTAAATGTGCAGACCATGGTCTTTGGGAATATGGGCGATGATTGTGGAACCGGCGTTGCCTTTACGCGCGACCCGTCCAATGGTGACAATTCCTTCTATGGCGAGTATCTGATGAACGCTCAGGGCGAGGATGTGGTTGCCGGCATCCGCACCCCACAACCGATCGATACTCTCGCCAAGGTCAACAAGAAGATCTATGACGAACTCTATGACATTCGGAACAACCTGGAAAAGCACTATGGTGACATGCAGGATTTGGAGTTTACCATAGAAAAGAACAAGCTCTTCATGCTCCAGACCCGTAACGGCAAGCGTACCATCTTCGCGGCCATCAAAATGGCTGTGGATATGGCCCGGGAAAAGCTGATTACCACAGAGAAAGCGGTCATGCGCGTTGACGCAAGGCAACTCAATCAGTTGTTCGCGCCGATTTTCGATGTGAAGGAGTTGGCTGACCTCGAGAACAAAGGCCAGTTGCTTACTAAGGGGCTGAATGCTTCACCAGGCGCCGCGTGCGGAATCATCACACTCAGCGCAGAGGAAGCTGAATCGCTGTCCAAGGAAGGCAAAAAGGTCATCCTGGTGCGCATCGAAACCTCGCCAGAGGATATTGGTGGCATGGCAGTGGCGGAAGGAATTCTCACCGCTCGTGGTGGCATGACGAGTCATGCCGCAGTGGTTGCTCGTGGTATGGGCACGCCTTGCGTTGCTGGCGCCGGGGACGTGCAGATCGATTACGCGGCCAAGCAGGTCCGGGTGCAAGATAAGACCTTTCGTGCTGGTGACTGGCTCGCGATTGATGGCTTCACCGGCAAGGTCTATGGCACCCAAGTTGAACCCAAACCTTCTGAGATTCTTCAGGTACTCGATGGAAAGCTGAAGCCAGAGCAATCTGAGCTCTTCCAGGACTACCAGCAGCTCATGGAATGGGCAGACAAGTATCGCAAGCTTGGCGTCCGCACCAATTCCGATACCCCAAAAGACACTGAACGGGCTGTGCGTTTTGGCGCGGAAGGAATTGGACTCACCCGAACTGAGCACATGTTCTTTGAGGGTGATCGGATTACCTCTTTCCGGCGACTGATTCTTGTGGCCGACGAGGTGAAGACGCTTCGTGACGCGCTAGCCCTAGCTGGTGAAGGGGATACTGCTTCTATCAAGCAGAAGTTGGCTGAACCAGAGGCGCAGTACAACCAGGCTCTGGCAGAACTTTTACCACTTCAGCGCCAGGATTTTGAGGGCATCTTCAGGGCTCTTGAGGGAAGACCGTGCACTGTGCGTTTGCTCGACCCGCCTCTTCATGAGTTCCTACCTCATGATGATGCCGGGCAGAAGGAAATGGCGCAAACCATGGGTGTGGCCGTGGAGAAAGTCAAAGCACTCGTTGAGAGCCTGCATGAGTTCAATCCAATGCTGGGACACCGTGGTTGCCGACTTGGCACAACCTATCCAGAAGTTACTGCCATGCAGGTGCGCGCGATCATTGAGGCCGCGATCAATGTGAAGAATTCCGGAATCAAGGTATTCCCAGAAATCATGA
>CAZHDS010000568.1:0-1698 GCA_964531495.1 uncultured Ignavibacteriales bacterium | reverse complement strand
CCAACAGCCTTGACATTGCTGTTGGGGTAAGAAAAGTGGCTCTGGGGGGCCATCCGATGAAACTGACCTACCGTACATCCAGAAACAAGCAGAACCAGCGAAAGTACGCTGATTATTCGTGAAACGTCTGTTATTCTCATTATCCAATACTCCTTATTCTTGCCGGAGAGACTTATTATTCCCGCGTTGTTGCATCAATCCGCACTCTTCAGTGTGAGAGAAAAGCCTATTCAAGCTCTTGCTTTCCGATCGACATGCGAGCTGCTTCGCCTTGGATCACATATTTCATTGTATAGATTGCTAGAATCGGGACACGCGTGAACGTTGTGTCTTGAGAGTAGTTGATGAGGATGTTCGCGCCCGAAGCCTTGGACAAGGCGTCGTTGTAACACCCCTAGATGTCATCGAGCTTCAGTGTGGGGGCAACCAGCCACGTTGTCTTGTGAACCTCTGCCTGCACCGGACCTAACGTTTCAATGTTGCTGTTTGGATAAGCGAATTGGCTATTCGGGTTAAAATTCCCAGCGGTATAACTACACCCAGTGGCACCAACCAGCACAAGGGCTATCCCCGCCGCAAGCACCTTGGAGTACTTTGTCATAGTCTCTATCCTTTCAAACGACTGATCTTCCATGCCGTCTGGCAGCGCGCGCAGCCAGCCCGACACGTTGTATATCCCTACTTCAAAAGAGTGGCCGCAGTCAACTCGGTTGAGTCTCCAAAACCGTTGCGCCCAGACTCGATCCAACGCGAACTCCGGCGCGGAGCAGAACGACCCATTGAACACGGATTGGCTCCTCCCGTATCAATGTGTCGTTGGCGCAGACACTCGAGGAGACAACCACACCCTTGCCTTTGGACACCCTGTATCCTACACAGGCAGCTGCCGGCACCCTATAGGGCCTTCGCCCTGTATACTCAGCGGTTATCGGACGATAATTATTGAAACTAGCCTGCCGCAGCGAAGGCATCCCCGACAATACATCCCGGTAGCGAGAAAAGACTTTTTTTGTTTTTTCTGCGCGGCTGACGCTTTTGTTGCGTTGCATGCTGTCAATCTCCCCCAAAGCGGGCTCCGTTTGCAGCAGAAAAGTGCAAACGGCCGCAAACCGCCGCAACTTTTTCGGAATGCGACGTGTTGTCTTGGGTGGATTTCCACACGGCTTCCAGTTGGTAGTCTTGCCCAGTGTTCCGGTCGGTGAGAGGATTTCTGCTTCTGTCTTGTTAAGTGTAGTCGGGGAAAGACGTTCGCTAAACGCACCATTGTTCTGGTTTTCACGAAATCCAGAGCAGGGCAGCGGATTCGGGTCAGGGGCGAGTGCTGATTAACCCATTGAAAGACGGCTCCGCTTTGTAAACGGGGGGAGCCAACTGCCCTGGTTTGCTTATCGGGAAATGATAGACAGGGGCGCTTGAAGTCGGTTTTCCTTTTTGATATATTACATTCGGCCTCAGGATTCGCTGCTGTTTCCTGAAGGAGCGAGGAGAACCATTATGCTATTTGCGAAGACTCGGTTTCACCGGAACTTGACTGCGGCGGCTGTGTGTGCTGTTTGCATCGCATGCCTGCAATCGACGCCAACTGTCACGGCCAGCGAGATAGGGCAGTACATCGCCAATCAGGTCGATGTCACGACGTATCGTCACTACCTCGACGACCTGCTCTATACGCATCTGGGCGATGATCGGAGCAGGAAC
>CAZHDS010000567.1:0-1700 GCA_964531495.1 uncultured Ignavibacteriales bacterium | reverse complement strand
ATGATCTGGAAGGGGAGCGGGCTACGAAGGCGGAGCTTAAAGGCAAACGCTACGATTTTATCATTGATGAGAAGCACCACTGGTCCCGCTGGGCTGCTCCCAAGCGACCCGATGGCAGCTTTGACCACGATGCCGCCCTGACAGGTGATGACCTGATTGCCTATGTGGATGGGGAAATCTTCCCCTACCTCAAAGGGTTTAAGCAACGTGCCTCCTCTCCTGATACCATTGAATACAAGATTGGTGAGGTTTTCGGCGAGATTAAAAACAAGTTTCAGAGTGGCTACTCCCTGCGTGATGCGCTGGAACTGATGGACCAGCTTCATTTTCGATCTCAGGAACAAAAGCACGAACTGTCCCACCTCTATGAAACCAAGATCAAGAATATGGGCAATGCCGGGCGCAATGGCGGGGAATATTACACCCCAAGACCACTTATTCGCGCCATGATAAAGGTTACCAAGCCCACCATTGGGAAAACCATCTATGATGGTGCCTGTGGCTCGGCGGGCTTCCTTTGTGAGTCACACGATTATCTGCGCTACGGCAAGAAACTGACCACCAACCAGCTCAAAACCCTGCAAACCACCACTTTCTATGCCAAAGAAAAGAAGAGTCTCCCATTTGTGATAGCGATTATGAACATGATCCTGCATGGAATTGATGCACCCAACATCGTCCGCACCAACACACTAACTGAGAACCTTGCCGATGTTCAGGAGAAAGACCGATATGACATCATCCTTGCTAATCCTCCCTTTGGCGGCAAGGAGCGCAAGGAAATACAGCAGAATTTCACCATCAAGACTGGGGAGACCGCCTTTTTATTTCTGCAATACTTCATCAAATATTTAAAGGCTGGCGGCAAAGCTGCCATCGTCATCAAAAACACCTTTCTATCCAACTCCGATAACGCCTCTAAGGCGCTGCGTCAGGAGCTGTTGGAGAGCTGTAATCTCCATACTGTGCTGGACTGTCCCGGCGGCACCTTCCTCGGTGCAGGCGTGAAAACAGTGGTGCTCTTCTTTGAGAAGGGCGCACCAACAAGAAAGATCTGGTATTACCAACTTGACCCCGGCAGAAATCTTGGCAAGATCAATCCACTGAATGATGATGACCTCAAGGAGTTCGTGGAGCTGCAAGCCACTTTTGCTGACAGTGAAAAGTCGTGGACAGTGGATGCAGAGGATATTGACCAGAACGGTTTTGATTTCTCGGTTAAGAACCCTAACAAGGAGGAAGAAACGCCCTTGCGTGATCCGCAGGGGATTCTCATTGAAATTGAAGTGCTGGATGCCGAGAGTGCGGAAGTATTGGATGGGATCAGGGGGATGTTATGAGCCAGTTGGCAGCGGGGTGGCAGATTAAGCGATTGAGTGATGTGTTAAAGCTTGAATATGGACATTGGGGATTTTAGCTTCTCAGCCAATTTATATGTTGATGAGAACGAAAACGGCTGGGATGCCAGTGATTCTCTGGCAATGCTTGGTGAAGATTACACAACCTGGTTCGGCGGATACGGCGTTGGGAACAACAATGTTTCGTCTGCTGACGGGGCAATACTATTCCAAGGAACGCTTGACATTGCTCCCGTCCCTGAACCTTCTACCATGCTTCTGCTCGGCGCTGGCCTGCTTGGCCTTGGCGGATTCGGGAGAAAGAAGTTCTTCAAGAAATAGAAATAATAACCCGCAAACATG
>CAZHDS010000566.1:0-1704 GCA_964531495.1 uncultured Ignavibacteriales bacterium | reverse complement strand
CAGGTGAGAATAGCGCCATCCAAGGAAGCCGATCTATCCTCCCGAATAGCTTCAATAATCTTGATCCATGACATTTCATGGATCTTGGCGATTTGATTCAGCTCAGAGTGGGATACATGAACGCGCAAGAAGTTCGCTAGAGCTTTCGCTTCTTTGGGAAACAACTTGATCATGTCATACAGATTCTTCGGCTTACCCTGAAAGTCGCTCTCGCGAATGTCGTCCAGAGTCATATACAAATTGTGAGTCACCATTGCGTTTCTCCCTTGCTTGAAGATCATTCAGTCACGAACACGCCTCTCGAAAACACTGCTGATTCATCACCAGTATGGTGAATTCGGAAACGAAGAGCAATAATTGGATTGAGCCGCATAAAATGTGAAGTTCTGCTCTTCTGCCCGCATACGACGCCTTCTAATCTTCTGACAAAGGAGCGATAAGCCCCACACCTTCGAAGACATCCTCAGCGTCCAGCCATTTACCCCTACATGTCATGCGGATCGTCATAAAACTTCTCATTCGATGCCCGTCAACCTACCTGGAGCACGCAGGGCGGCCTCCTAGTGTACACCGCGACACTGACACCACTTGATTGTCATCAGTGCGCGGGCCGGTAGCGCCCGATGTTTGGAGTCGACGCAAGTGTCTATGACTAGAAGCGTAGCGACAGGCAGCTAAGGCCACCGTCAATCTTCTGGAACTCGCTCATTTCCAGCGGTACTGTCTGATAGCCACATAATTCGATAGCGGCGTTGATCTTTGGAAATCCGGATGCTGTCAGAACAAGATCGTTCAACCAGAGGCAATTAGCCGCGTATTGCTCATCCTCATCAACACCTATCACGTCGTACTTGGCAAACTCGGACCTCGTGATGAATTCGCCCGCCGCGACCAGCCGGTTATGTTCAAGGTATGCTACGCCTGACTTGAGATGCAGAAACTTGGCAAGCGGTACTGTCGAGCCAGTCATTCCATGTCTCGTCAGAATCTCGATGACTTGATCAGCACCGGGTTGGTTGGTGCGCTGGGAAAGTCCGATATAGAAGTGTGAGCCAACCATCATGATATCCCCTGCGTCCACAGTACCGGGCTGTTCAACCCGCTCGATGGTAGTGAAGGACTCCCTCAAAGCTGATTCAATCGACGCGGTTTCCCCACGGCGCGACAGCGCACCAGGAAGCATGATGATGGCGCACTCGGGCGTCAACAAGGCTGTATCTTCAACGAAGGTTGAGTCGGGATATTTTTCGTCGGGCTCCAAGACTTGCACCGCCAGTCCGGCCGCCTCGAGAGCCATCACATAAGCGGCATGTTGCCTCTGGGCCAGCTCAAAATCCGGAACGCCGAGGTTGGCTGTGGTTAGCCCCTCAACCATGGACCGACTCGGTTTGCGCACGATTGCTCTGGTGAACTTCATTTCAGTATCCTTACCCATCACGACAGACTGCTCATCTCAATTGAAATATACGGCATCAGCAGTTCAAATGAAAAGATCAATCCGGGGAAAGTACGGATAAGTCGCGTCGGGCACCAGTGCCTTGACGTCGTGTCCATCCGTCCGCGATACAGCGAAGGCCAGCTCCTTTGGCTGCGATCTCAGGGCTTTTCCAGTCGCTATGTCAGTCTCATCCATTGAATCACTCCGACCATCGATCAACTTTCCCAGCGTTGTGCTTGACAACATTCGCCCGGAGAGTCTATAAT
>CAZHDS010000565.1:0-1705 GCA_964531495.1 uncultured Ignavibacteriales bacterium | reverse complement strand
TGTTGTGGATGACGCGTTCCAAACCGCGGGAAAATCAGCAGCCAACGCATCGATGTGCACCCGCTGTTTTGGTCCGAGGGTCTGCTTGTCGTTTTGACAGTTTCGTTCGTACTCCTCCTGGCTCTTGTTAAAAGTTCTCAGTTTGTCGTTCCAGTCGGCCTCCAGGGTGTCGGCTACCAAGCGGTTGTCCGGATCGACTTTCATGTATCTACGGCGAGCAGCCTCGGCATCATATCGTGCGCGTTCGACTTGTTCGCGACGCAGACGATCGGTCTCTGCAAAGCGCACTATGAGCTCCTCTTGAACACAGAGCGCGACTTCGAGGGCCAGGGGTGTCACCGCTTCGACAACGAGCTTACTTATTGCTTCATCGATGCCGGCACCGGGGATCTCCTGGCACTTGTCCCCATGCCAACGCATCGGTCCCCGCGGACAGCAGTACCAAGGTACACGAAGCCCCTGGCGCAGATGGTAGCGAATCGCCATGCGTTTGCCGCATACTCCGCACAGCGCAATACCTTGCAGCAAGGCCGTCCCTTCCCTGGGCGGCGTGGTGCCTGCGGTTCCTCGAATGCGGTAGTTATTGTCCAGTAAACGTCGCTGGTTCTCCTCGAATTCGTCCCACGAGATATAGCCGTCGTGCATGTCGTGGAGCAGCACCGACCACTGTTCCCTGTTCAGCTTCTGCGTGGTTCTGCCTCCGGTGCCGAGCTTACGCTGGCGCGTTCTGCCAAGCACGAAGGCTCCTGCATAGCGCGGATTATGCAGCACATCCAGTGTTCGGCTATACGTGAGGTCATTCCAGACCAGCTCACCCATTCGCGGTCCGTGGGGTGGGCGACAGGGAAACTGAAGGCCCTGCTGGTTGAAGGTTCTGAAAGTGTTTCCGGCAGAACCGGTGCGGGCGAAGGTGGCGAAAAGCAACTCGATGGCATCTCTGACCTGGCGGTCCGGATCGAGTTGCACTTTGTCTGTGGCATCATAGACCAAGCCCACCGGCAGCCGGATACGCAGCTCCCCTCTGCGTGCCTTGGCCATGTAGCCGCCTTGCAGACGGGCGCGTAGCACATGCAACTCGGCCTCGCTCATGGTGCCTTTCAAACCCAGAAGCAACCGATCATTGAAGTGCGCCGGATCGTAGATGCCGTCTTCGTCCAGGATTAACGTGTCGCTCAGCGCACAAATCTCCAACAACCGGTGCCAATCACTCGAGTTGCGGGCAAGTCGCGAGACTTCCAATCCCATCACGATCCCTGCCCGGCCAGTACCCACATCTCCTACCAGCCGCTGAAAACCCTCGCGGTCCGTGGCCGTGGCGCCGGATTGACCCAGGTCACTGTCGATGACGACAATCTGCTCTGTGGGCCAACCCAACGCCACGGCACGCCCCTTCAAATCATACTGCCGTCTGGTGCTCTCCGGATTGCCGAATACCTGCTGCAGTGTCGACTGCCTGACATAAAGATAGGCATCGCGCTTTAGATGCTCTGCTTTGATTTTATCGGGCTCGCTCATTCTCATCTGCTCACCTCTCTTGCCGCTGACAAAGTCATCTCCGCCAGCATCATTACCACCCCGGAATACTCCAGGGCGGATTGCCGCGGTCTACGCGTGTTGTCCCGACGCGCCTCGGGTTCAATCAAGCGCGACCAGGTGTGTATCCACGCCGCCATCCCTTTGTTCATCAACAGGGCGAGCCCGCGAC
>CAZHDS010000564.1:0-1706 GCA_964531495.1 uncultured Ignavibacteriales bacterium | reverse complement strand
CAATTCGGTGGTACAGCCGCATTCAGTGATGGACAAGGCGGACACGGAATGGGGGCTGTTTATAGTATCGGTTCTTGGGTTTATGACGATGCTGACTTGCCATTTTTAGGAAATATGAGAAGTTCACTCTCCGCCTGCGACTTCGAACGATTCATCGCGTGCATGACTGGGCCAGACTCTGAACTCGGGTTCGGATGCGCGTGTGTCGATCTGGATCAGGACGAGGATGTTGATCTCCACGATTTTGCCCTGTTCCAAGTTGGATTCGGTCAATAGCGACGGACTGTCGGAGTTCTGCGGCCACCACGTCCCGGGGGCGACAAAGGCTTAAATAGAACCGCGGTTTACGCATGGGGTGGAGTTGATGCGTCCCATGGATATCGCCGCCTACTTGAAGCAACAAAAGCAGCACATCGGTGACGAAGCACGGTTCGTCCGAGATTTCTCCGTCTTCGATTTCGACTACATCCCCCAGCAGCCGTTGATGCGGGAGGAAAGCAAGCTGCTGATCGACGACATGCTCCGCTTCGAGATCAGCGGCATTCCGACGCACTGCGCAATCATCGGTAGCCGGGGCTCGGGTAAAACGCTGACGCTCAAGTACCTCCAGCGAGTCATCCCCGGACAAACGAAGCTAAGCGTTGTCTACGCGAATTGCCGGCAGCACAACACGAGTTTCAAGATCCTGGCACACCTTCTCGGCGTCCAAGCTCGTGGGGCCAGCCTGAGTGAGCTGTTCAGTGCCTTTTGCGGAAAAAGCGAGGGCAAGACCGTCGTCGTGCTGGACGAGATCGACCTGATGAGCCCCAAGGACCGCCGGCGGGAGATTCTGTACCTGCTAAGCCGAGCCGAGCAGCCGTTCATGGTCATCATGTTGTCCAACAACCCGCACGTACTAAAGGATCTCGATCCCGCAACCCGGAGCAGCCTGCAACCGATGCCGCTGCACTTCCCGAATTACGACGCCCGGCAGATTGCGCAGATCCTGGCTGATCGAGCGAAGCGCGGCCTCACAGAATGGAACGATGGGCACCTGGCGGAGATTGCCGCGCGTACGACCAGCAAGACGAACGCGGACGCTCGTGTGGCAATCAAGACGCTGTACTACACCGTGACCAAACCCGGCGACAACTTGGCTGATAGCTTCGAACGTGCCCGCCGAGATGTCGTCGTCGATCTGATCAACGATCTGTCGGACTCCACACTGATGATCCTGTGGGCGGTCGCGACTGCCCGGACACGTTTCGCGAAGGATGTCTACAAGCAGTATTGCCGCTACTGCCAGACTCAGGCGGAGAAGCCCTTCAGCTACGTCTACTTCTATTCAAGCCTCAGCTACCTGCAGAGTGTGGGCCTCGTCGCCTTGCTATCGACTAAAATCGGCCGCACTTACGCGAACCAAGTGCTGCTCGCGTTTGACCAGCCGGTAGTAGAGCAGATTTGTCGGCTGCGGTTCGGTTAGTGAGCAGCGCGTGACTGGCGCAGAGGCTCTGGCACCGGATACCGCTGCCTTCGGTAGTATGTGCGGAGTTAACGCGTGGATGCTGGGGATGAACGATCCTTCTCTCACGGACATTCTGTTGTCACGACCTCGTGGTTGCGGCCTGCCTACTGATAACCCTTCCATATTGAAAGAAATAGAAGAAGAAGAAGGATAAGGATAAGGATAAGGATAAGGAGAAGGAGAAGGAGAGGAGGTTCGGAGG
>CAZHDS010000563.1:0-1715 GCA_964531495.1 uncultured Ignavibacteriales bacterium | reverse complement strand
GGGACTTTGACAATGCGCCCGGTCCCCTGACTTACCAGCGCACGGCCTCCCAAGAACGACCGACGGAGCGATACAAGGTCACCCTAGGGTTCATCCCTGATTTTGCCGCCGACGTAAAAGGCGTCAAGGTGGCCAACACCAGTCCCGATCGTCCGGCGGAAAAAGCCGGCATCCTCACCGGCGACGTGATCATTGCGCTGGGTGATCAGACCCTGGGGGATCTCTACGAGTACATGGGCGCGCTGGGCAAATTCAACCGGGGTGATAGTACGGTCGTTACGTTTGTACGAGGTGCGGATACGCTAACGGTGCCGGTTGTGTTTGAATGATGCCCTAGCCCGTCATTCCTGCGCAAGCAGGAATCCAGATGTAGGGCGGATCCGTCTTCGGACCCGCCGTCGAACGACAACGCAGAAAAGCGGCGGGCTTGAAGACAAGTCCGCCCTACAGCTCACAGCCCTACAGCCTATTGGATCGATAACGAGTCGACCACTCTCGTCGCTTCGGCCTGAAGTTGCGGATCGCTTGGTGGAGCTGCCAGGAAGCGCTGGAAATTCGCTAAGGCGGAATCGGCCTGTCCATCCGCCAACCAGACCAAACCCAGATTGTAATAGGCCCGCGAGAAACGGCTATCGACCTCAAGCGCTCGACGGAAGTACGTCAAGGCGGAGTCAGACTCTGTCTTCATCTGGAAACAGTAGCCTACGGAGAAATATGCGTTCGGAGCCTGGGGCCTGATGGTCGTCGCGAGACGATAAGCAGCCAGGGCAGAATCGGGCTGCCCAAGATATATCCAACTCAAGCCAAGGTTGTTGGCGGCATCGAAGTCAGTCGGTACATCATGAAGAACCTGCTGAAATTCCGGCACGGCGGCCTCGTAAGAACCGACGCACAACAGGGCCGTAGCAAAGTTATATCGAATCAAGGGGCGTTCTGGAGCGGCCTGAACAGCTCGTGACAGCAGGTGCGCGGCCTCCGAGAAGTCGCCGCGATTCATCAGCAGCAGGCCGAGATCATTGTTAGCATTCGGCAACGAGGGA
This sequence comes from uncultured Ignavibacteriales bacterium, assembly GCA_964531495.1. GTDB lineage: Bacteria > Zixibacteria > MSB-5A5 > GN15 > FEB-12 > DAOSXA01. The sequence goes on along the minus strand of CAZHDS010000563.1, from coordinate 675 downwards.
TCGGCGTCTAATGCCTGACGATAGTACTGCTCCGCTCTGGCCATCTCTCCCCTTTGCTGATATATCGAAGCAAAAAGCAAATGCCCCTGGGCATCGGAATTTTCGGCGTTGCCGTAGATATCAATCTGGGCCAGAACCAACATGACTACAAGAACACCGAGCACCGTCCCCCGTTTCGCCAGACTGCTTTGCTGCCATCGGCGGTATCCCAGTAGCGCAGCGTAGGCCGCGAAAACTGCGAACAGCGGAATCATCGGCAAACGATAACGCGTGGTCACAAAGAACATGAGCATGGCGATCAGGTTGGCGACCAGGAACAGGACAACAAGTTGCCGCTCCAATGACCATCGGCGAACCAGAAGCATGCCCACCACCACCAGGGGTAACAGCAGGCCCCAGGGCAGGAAGACGCCTTTGCGCCAAAGCAGGAGTTTCATCAAGACGGAATGGTGAGCGACGTAGTACAGATCGAAATTATTGGCGAGCTCGTAGCCGCCGATGAACAAGAGCAGTTTTCGCAAAATATGCGACATGGCAAAACCGGGATTGTCGGTCATCTCGCCCACGGACTAGTTAACGCTAGCCTTTTTTACTAACTAAAATCTAAATCGATTTAGTAAATGTTTAAACTTGCTCCTACTGTATTCCTTGATGGATTGGAAAGCGAATCCGCAC
>CAZHDS010000562.1:0-1715 GCA_964531495.1 uncultured Ignavibacteriales bacterium | reverse complement strand
GGGATTTACACCGAAAACCGCATACCCCCGATAGGTCAGCGAAGGATTCGGGCTTAAGATACTACAGCCCGGAGCTGGGGCGGTGGTTGAACAGGGATCCGATTGGGGAACGGGGTGGAGCCAATAGATATGCATTTGCGGAAAATGACGGTGTCAACAAAGCGGATCCCATGGGGCTTGCAGGGCAGCTCACGATCCCTCAATACTCCCACTTCTGCGTGGAGGAGTTGTACTATAATGGTCCGTTCGGCACGTGGGGCGATCGGCTTGCGGCGGTCGCTGTGTTCCACTACAAAGCCAAATGTAGACAGAGTGATGGCTTTCTGAAAGAGATCTCCGGAGGAATGCCCTCCTGGGTGGAAGATCGGCACCTCGGATGGCGATTCAATGTGGCAGAGGTCAAAACTTCTGCCAGGCTCGAAACCAAGTCTGCACGTTCGGCGATCGTGCGCTTTGACGCACGTGCCACTATGGTGAGGGGGTTCGCTGAGCAGTTCCAGAACGTGGTTGGGGGCTCGGCCCAAGATATTGCCAATTCCTATGCCCCGACCGAGATTGGTACGACCGTGATCCAATATGTGAGCGGGACGGGTGCCCATGCGCCAACCGGCGTCGGTTTTCTGCTCTCGGGTCTTGCCGGGCTGGCAGTGGAAGGGGAGACGATGGAGAGTGTGACAACCAGGACGAAAGTTCGTATTCGGATTGACTGCAAGTGTTACCCTGATTTTGGGGGATCTGGCAATGACTTGTGGCTACCCACGTACACCGTCCAGTCGCGCTATTCGGAGCCCGAGCTCCAGAGGTACGTATGGGTATCAGCAGTGCAAAATGGCATCGCGCCGTTTGACCCCTATCCGCCGACGAATTAGCAGCCTGTAATGACGGCGACCGTGTGATATTTTGACAGAATTGCGAAGGTGCGAATAGTGTCCGTCAGATAGATGCAACGAAGAGGACGGTGCTATCGCCCGTCCTGCCGCTGATCTACACGTTGGAGTCGACGACTATGAAGAAGATAAGTGTGATATTGGGATGCGTTGTCGTGCTGCAGGCTATCATCTTTGTTGGTTACATCAAGATCAAGTCTTCTAGAAGCGGTGAATATCGCACAATGGGTGGCACACTCACGTCTCAGGATACAGAGTACCGTTTTTCTGCGGCGGTGAGTACCGTCTTCCAGGAGGAGGTTGCCCGAATGTCAGAGATCTTGGATGACAGTGCCATTGACTACATGATTCATGACCCCGAGATCGTTGAGCTATGGATTGCCGAAAAGGATGTTGCCCGGTTCAAGCGCCTATTTCGTACTGACACAAGGGGATTCATACTCGTCGACCGCAGTACTAGTGTAGTGTCCTGTAAATAGCTAGCCATTTGAAGCTTGCCGTGTTTTTCGCCGTCTTGGTTGGGTGCAGCCCGGTTTGATCGTCTCCAACTTTTCGCGTGCGCGGGCGAGTTTCTCGACGATGGCGCCAACAGTGGCCGTCCAGATAAAGGGGCGCGGATTGTCGTTCCATGCGGCAAGGTAATCGTTGATCGCCTTCTGCAGGTCGGGGACACTCACAAACGTTCCATGCCGAATCGCCTTGTCCGTCAATTCGCAAAACGAGCGTTCCCGTCCGGTCAAAAAACTCAGCCCTGACCTGATGACTCCGTTTCGGTAACAGTTTAGCCGATTCCGTGGGGAGTCAAGAAGTGTCGGGGGCGGCATTGCG
>CAZHDS010000561.1:0-1717 GCA_964531495.1 uncultured Ignavibacteriales bacterium | reverse complement strand
CCCGCTGGCACAGGGCGGAATTTCTCTCTACAGTAAAGACCTTTGTCAAAGCCTTTCAGCACTGGGCGCTCATGTTACATTACTAACATCCGTTGGATATTCCAAAAACTATCAGGTTCAAGGCTTTGAACTCAAGGAGGCCCTCCGGGGTTTGAGTGATCGCAAAAGGTTCTTCACGAAGGTGCATTGGCTGTTTGATCGCCTTGCAACTTCCGCCCTTGACAGCCTTACACGTAACTTCGTCGCTCAGAATGGATGGTATGATATTCTCCATTTGCAGAGGTTTACGGCACCGGTGGATCAGTTTCTATTACGTAGTCTTTCCCGCCGATTGCCCGTGATTGTAACCGCCCATGATACTATTCCTCATGACGACCGTTTTGCACAGCGACGGAGCTTTATACAACGTGTATACCGGTACTGCGATTGTGTGATTTCGCATTATGAACGAGGTCGAGACAACCTTGCGATACGTTATGGTGTTTCAACTGATCGAATCGCGGTCATACCACATGGCCTTACAATGACAGATTGCATCCCTTCGCGGTTGGAAGCTCGAGGGAGGTTTAATCTTTCTATGGAGGCTCAGGTGATCCTCTTCTTCGGCTCTATTCGCCCTGATAAAGGTTTGCAATATCTTCTTCGTGCACTTGCAATTGTGAAGCGAGAGAAGCCAGATTTGGTCTTGATTATTGCCGGTCGACCAGACAGCCGCACGGGGTTTACGCAGTACGCCTCTTTAATTCGAACACTCGGGATCCAAAAAAACGTTGTGTCGCTTCTTAGGTTCATTGAAGACGATGAGGTGCCGTTTCTTTTTGCTGCAGCTGATTGTTGTGCCCTTCCTTATGAGAGATTCGATTCTCAAAGTGGTGTACTAATGCAGGCATACGTGCATTACATACCCGTGCTGGCTACTGATGTGGGCGGAATGGGTGAGTTGGTTAAGAGAGATGGCATAGGTGTTGTTGTAGCACCAGGAGATGTTGCCTGTCTTGCCAACGGACTTCGGACGATTATCCAGGATCATGGAAAATACCTCCGACGGTGTGGCCCTGAGACTACAAAGAAACATTGTTGGATTCACAGCGCCAAGCTGACCCTTCAATGCTATGAGCAGGTTCTCACGAGTCGCAGAAGTATAACCAAAAGTCGTTGATGGCTGGATGAAAAAAGGCGGCGTATTCTCGGGAAGATGAATGTTTCCAAGCCACCCACGATGGGCAGAGAAGTACTCCGATGCACGAGAATAACCCGACGAAGGCTACGTCACCAGCACGGCACGGCGATGACGCGACGACAATTCCATCTCCGAGCCGTGATGAGTTGACGGAGATTCTGCGGGAGGTGGCGCAGTGACTGTTGATGCAGGCGATTGAAGCGGAGGTCTCTGACTGGATCGAGGGGCACGCCTGCCTCACGAACGAATCGGGTCGCCAGCAGAGGGTCTGCAACGGCCATCATTCAACGTGTACGTTAGTCAATGGCGTCGGGCAGGATCAAGACGGCCATGACGAGGACGCTGCCGGGCGGCCAGGGACAGGTTTTTGTTTGAAGATCCTACCTCCTTTTTTGCGGAAGACGAAGGCCGTTGAAGTGCTGATCCCGTGGCTCTATTCCAATAACGTCAGCACGGGTGTTGCAAGGGTTGGTCGGTCGCCAGGCGGCGAGATTGAGCGCGACGACGATCACGCGGTTGATGACAGCTTGGGTACAC
>CAZHDS010000560.1:0-1718 GCA_964531495.1 uncultured Ignavibacteriales bacterium | reverse complement strand
GCTTTCCATCTGGTCCGACAGCCTCATCTTGATTGATGAAGGATATCAATTCAGGGCCAGTAATGCCTGCTTCATTGATTGCCCAGTCTCGCCAACGATATGGTTTTTCAATCAGTGGACGGTAGGTCTTTCCGGCAAGCTTGGCTTCGTCTTCACGCATGTGCTCTACGTCATCCAGATACTTGAGAAACATGATCCAGGTGAGCAAAGGGAGCCGGTCCAAATCGCCGTTTAGACCTTTGTCTTTACGCATGATGTCACGAGCAGATTTAATCAGAGATCTGAGTTGTTGTCCTGATGTTTGCGGAATGTCTGTCTTCTTTTTGCGTTTTGCCATGATCTAATTCCTTATGCCGCGTAAAGCGCTTTCTGTAATTCGGCCACGGCGCTACGCAGAGTATCTGCATCGCCGAAATATCCGATAATTTCGCTGACATTCCCTCGCTCTGATATCGGGGGGATTTTCAGCACATCTGGAATGCGAAATTCTGTTAAGCCATGCTCAGTGTATTTGTCGAGCAATGCTTCAAGTATCGCTCTTGCCTCCGGTCCATACTGTTCAAAAATACCTCGCCGGTCTTTGCGGACGCGCTCGGCACGTTCACGTCGTGTGTGCAACGGGGCATTGAAGGCAACATGACATAACAGGTCAAAAGGATCAGAATCCTCTTGCTTGGTTTGCCGGGCGAGTTCTTCACAATCTATTCCTCGCTCTCGAAGCGTTTCGTAAACAGCGTCACGTTTCTCGCCGATTCTCCATTGGTCACGGAGGTCCGCGACTGTCGGGTATAAGGTTCTCACCTTTTCTGCTGTATAATCGGAATACTTGATGACGCGTAGCTTCTTGCCGTCGGCATCCAGCTCGGAAACAAGTTCATGCGCTATTTCTACGCTGCCGCCATCAACATAATACTTTCGCAGTGGGCGCGGTTCCGGTGGCTCTGGGGGTAACGGTGGCTCCGGCGGTGGTTCTGGAGGTTCTGGGGGTTCTATGGGAGGTTCCGGAGGCTCTGGCGGCAACGGTTCTTCTTCGATTTCCTCCGGTTCGCCATCGAAATCAGGATCAGCAAAATGCTGGCTTGCTGAACCCGTATAATCAAGGATACTGAAATACAGCTTGCCGTAATCTTCCCGCAATCTGGTTCCTCTGCCTATCATCTGCTTGAATTCGGTCATCGATCCCACAACACGAGCGATAGCGATATTCTTCACCATAGGGGCGTCTATTCCAGTTGTAAGCAACTGGGATGTTGTCAGAATCACAGGCGTTTCTGTCTCCAATTCCTGAAACTTGCTCAAATACCCTTTCCCGATTTGCCCTTCATCGGCAGTTACGCGGCACACATAGTCAGGATATTGACGGGTGAGGTCTGAGTTCAGATTATTGAGGGCGGCCCTCATTTCATCTGCGTGCTCTTGATCCACGCAAAATACGATTGTCTTTGCAAATCGATCTGATGATTTCAGGAACTTGGTAAGATGGCTTGCGATGGCTCTTGTTCGCGCGCGTAATGCAATGGCATTCTCGAAATCTTTTGTATGATATTCATCATCTGGAATTTCCCGGCCATAGCGGTCCACTTCGCCTTTTTCCGGTCGCCAGCCGGTTGCGTCTACGGTTGTAACAATGCGACGCAACCTGTACGGAGCCAGAAAGCCATCCTCAATGCCCTGGCGTAACGAATATGTGTAAATGGGATTCCCAAAATAGGCATATG
>CAZHDS010000559.1:0-1725 GCA_964531495.1 uncultured Ignavibacteriales bacterium | reverse complement strand
TACCTGAGCGGCGGGGGAGTGGCTTCATGGCCATCATCCAGAAATGGTAGGCGTAGGTGCCAACGGTATGAATCGCCTGCTTGAATGATACCTCGATCTTGAAGCGGACGGCGTATAGGCTGATGATCTGCAGAGCCGAAAGGGATGTGTCGGTACACAACAGTATTTTGCGTCCGCGTGTCGGATGCACTACCAGGACGAAGCGAACCAAGACACCTACGGGTCGCCAGAGCAGATCGACTGTTCGGTATCGCAGTGTGACTCCCTTTTCTCCATAGACCGGGCTCGGAGCATTGACGAATGCGGTGTCATCGTCAAAGAGAGTCTTGAGCTTCACTTTCTCGCCATAGAAACGCGGGCGCCCCTTCCCTTTCTTCTTGGTCTTGGACGGTTCGGCAGGCAGATAGGCAACTGCATTTGACCGGACCGCAGAAACCAGGTGGTTGCCTTCCTTGAGAAGAGGTTTGATGACTTTGGCCGAGGTGTAGTAGGCGTCGGCAACCATTATGGAAGGACAATCGATTCCTAACGAGAAGGCGAGTAGAACCATCTTGTCAAGCAAGGTGCGCCGATCACGGTTGCTGAAGACCACTCCCTCGTGAATACGACAAGCCAAAGGAAGCGCGAAGGTGCTGACACCTGCCTTGACGGCAACAGCGATGGCCTGGCAGGAGTGTCCGAATATATATTCAGGCTTACTGTTGCTCTCCGATTCCTGGTGCAGCTTCTTGACCCCCGGCATCTTCTTTCCTGACTTGGCCACCTTGATTCCGTCGGCCAGCAGGACAACGCGTCCTCCAACGCGAAGTAAGAAGGGGTCGAGTATCCGAAGCACTATGCTCGCCCATAATCGCGTAAGCCTGTCTAAATCGACGCTTCTGATGTGAAACATGTCAAGCAATCTGTCGTAACATGCCCCCTGAAGGCCCAGTGCACGGATTATGCTTGAGACTCCGGCTAAATCCGAGCGGATGCTGAGTGCAGCAAGGGCCGCTGTGAACCACAGAAAGGTTCTTGTTCTTGAGAAGGCTGGGCGCAAGAAACTTGCTAAACTCCACCAGATTTTCCAAAGCTTCATAATAATCTCCTTTTTTTGCTTGCTAGCGTAGCAGACACATGCTATACTATACACAAAAGGAGACCCTATGTCGATAGCCACTGCAAAACTCGAAAAACAGATTGCCCGTGTCAGAGAAGAATTGATGAGACTTGGACCGATGCGGCCCGGTTCGTTAAGCTGCCAGTACAAGAACCGAAAGGAAAAGAAGGGGCCGTTTTACCAACTGAGCTACACTCACAAAATGAAGAGTCGATCCGAATACGTCAGGCCAGAGAATCTCAAGGCGACAAGATGTGAGCTGGCCAATTTCAAGAAGTTCCGAAAGCTTATTGACCGTTGGATAGACTTGTCGCTAAAGTTATCTCAACTGAAGTCAAAGGCACGGGGCCACGCCGATAGCCGGTAGGAGATGGCGAGAACTCGGTACTCTCGAGTATAGGGTTGTATGGCCAGACAGGACGGCAATGTGGTTGACAAGGGTAGTCTTACCTGATTGGCGGGGGCCGTAAACAAGAATAGCCTTTCCGCGGCCGATGCGTTGGAGGATATGTTGCTGGACCTGTCTCTGCACCAACATGTGCAAATCCCCTTCTATATGGATGAATCCACTTCTATATGGACAGCATAGTATACTAAAACGGGATATAGATCCACAAAAATGATAG
>CAZHDS010000558.1:0-1728 GCA_964531495.1 uncultured Ignavibacteriales bacterium | reverse complement strand
TGAGCGCCGCAAGGGCCTCAGCGGGGCGGTTCAGACGGATATTTGCGAGCCCCAAATTGCGATATGAAATCGGGGGGACATCCAAAAAGGTCGTGGCGGCCCGGTACTTGTTTTCAGCTTCCTCAAGGTCCTCTAGTCGATAGAGGCAATTGCCCAGATCATTCAGGATGTCAGGTCGCTTGGCCTGCTCAGGTTGGTCCAGAAGGCGCCTGTAGAAGTCCGCCGCTTCGCCGTACTTCTCGCCAGCATAATAGATTGCCGCCAGACCGTGAAGGGCTTCGATGTCGGTCTGGTCGTAAGTCAGCTGGAGCTGGAAGAGTTCCTGCGCCCGGCCCAACTGCCCTGCATGATGATAGAACTCGGCCGCCTTGACGCGGGCGGTTCGATCCTCGGGATCAAGCTGGATTGCTTTCTCAAAACACTCCGCGGCGAGCTCATAGTCATTGCGCTGCAGATGAACACAAGCCATCCCGACAGCCGCCCGAGAGCATGGTTGGTCACTTTCAAGCAGCTCGCGAAAGCGTCTTCCGGCTTCCTGGAGGTCGCCGTCTTCAAGTGCCATGCGACCCAGCAACAGACTGGCTTCGTTGTGATTGGGCGCTTCTCTTAATGTGTCTTTATATGCTTGCGTGGCCCGATCACGAGCCCCCATCAGTTCCGCCATGCAACCGATTCCGAAATAGGCCGCAGCCCGATTCTCGGTGTGATAGAGGATGAATGCGTCGATTTCCAGATTGCCATCAAACTCAGCCTGGGCGGCAAGATACTTTTCGTAGGCCGAAATCGCGCTCGCGTGCTCTCCCCTGTCGGCATGAATATGCCCTAACAGCATCAGCGGATCGAGGTAGTCCGGCCGTAGTTCCAGGGCCATTCGAGCGAAGTTGTCTGCCCCGTCGAGATTGCCGCACAGATATTTCATCCAGGCGATCCGGTCGTGAGCCATGATATGGAGGTGGCTGTATTTGTCGTCGTCGGCGCTGGTCAATTCGATAACTTTTTCGGCAGAGCTAATTGCCTTGGCGGCGTAAAGATCTTGGTCTTCAGACGCCTGTCCGCGATAGAGCTGGGCCAGATTGAACCAGGCCATCGCGGAGTCTGGATCATCTTCTACTTGTTTCAGAAGCAGCGCGTGACTGCGTTCAAACTTGGCTTTCATTTTTTCTGGCGAGAGGGAATATCCCAGGTGCTCCATTGAGAATGGCGCGCGCGCTATGCGGCTATCAGCTGGGATTTGCAGTGCGTTGTGAACGATGCCTTCGTACTGAAGGTTCGTTTCGCGGCGAAAGAATCGCGGCGAGTTCACCGACGTGATTTTGTGCTCAGTTTCGCCGTAGGTGTTGTGGACGTTGACCGACACGACGTCGTATTTGTCACTGTTGATGGTCTCCAGCAGCAAGGGCACTTCGTCGCTCATGAAACGTTCGTCGGCGTCGATGATGAAGATCCATGTGCCGGTCGCCAGCGAAGTGCTGTAGTTGCGATGTTTAGAGAAGTCGTTTTCCCACGGTTGATGGTAGATTTTGGCACCGTAGGATTCGGCGATTTCGACCGTACGGTCGGTAGACCCTGTGTCAACAACGATGATTTCATCGACCCAATCACGAATCGAGTCGAGGCAGCCTGGCAATAGCTCCTCTTCGTTCTTCACCATCTTGCAAGCTGAGATTGTGTTGCCGTGGCGCAGGGCATCCCTGAAATGCCGCAATTCCTGTATCTCACGGGCCGCGG
>CAZHDS010000557.1:0-1730 GCA_964531495.1 uncultured Ignavibacteriales bacterium | reverse complement strand
AGTGTGTCGGACGGGGGAACTTTCTGACAGGATCAACAGGATGAACAGGATAAGAAATCCAAAGGGACAGGCACTTCGTCGGGTTTCTGCACTTTGTTCTGCGATTTCTCGGTTCGGAACACATATTTTCGGAATCTCGAAATCATAGGCGAAGACAAAGGGATTTCTCTTTCTTTTCATTTGACTAGTACTTGGCTCTGTCAGAGACTGTAAGCGAGATGACCTATTACGAACAGCTTGTGCAGCACGCTGAAACGGCTATGAATCAGCATCCACGCAGTACTATTGTCATGGATGCAGAGACTTTTGCCCTTATCAGCATCGGAACAGATATATCAAAAGTTGCAAGAGATTCGGATGCCGCTGCCGCTCGAGGTCAAACACCAGTGGTCATGCAGAAGCCGCGTAAGCCGGATACTTGGATCATGGGCTCGTAGTGAAACGGCTCACGTACCCGAGCATAGGATCTACCCCAGCTCTCTTTGTCAATATTGTCCATGACAACACGAAGAAGAGAGTACCTTTCTGTATGCTATTGGATTCAGGGGCCTCTCACACTTGTATCCCGGCCAAGTACGCGAGCTTTTTTGGACACAGCAATATGAATGCTTCAGTGAAATCCATTGATGCGCATGGTGTTGGAGGCAAGGCGCCCGGCTTTGAACATACATTGAAACTGGAATTAATAAGCCCTACCGGCACAATGTTGTCAAAGTTGATCTCACCATGGAAATCCCCAAAGTTGTCCGTTTGGTTTTTAGAAAAGATGGATGTAGAAATGGGAATTATTGGGCGTGACATTATCTCCAGATGGCAGAGCCTGAAGTTGAGCCCTGCAAGAAAAGGCCAAACATTATCTTGGGCCATCGAAATAGCTATCTGAATATCTCGGCGACAGGCACATGATTAATCATTCTGCGCTTAATTATTCTGCGAGAATTCGGAGGGACAGACCCCTTGTCCTCCTCTGCAAACCGGGTCATACGGCACGACTCACGAGATCCGGACCGTCGGCGGCCGCGTCGCAGAATCTCTCTTCGACCAGGGCTTGTGCCTTCCCCTCTCCCGCACTGACCCCAACCGATATCGAGCGCGTCTGCGATATCATCAAACACTGCTTCTGATACATCCTGCCATGCTAGGCAGTGTGTCGGACGGGGGAACTTTCTGACAGGATCAACAGGATGAACAGGATAAGAGTTGGGGTTTCTTGTTCTCGACGGCGTTTGATCCCTTAGGCAGGCAGGTCGTGCTTAGCCTGCCCTCCATAGCTCCGGAGGGACAGGACGTTGGGCGTTGGAGGTTGAGTAGAAGTACCTGCGGGACTCTGGACCGCAGCACGTCAGCACGTCAGAAAGAGAGGCATCATTTGACCACGAAGAAAACTGAACCAGAGGAAGGCCGTCGCGTCATTCCCTTTGCGCGGGTGGATTGCTCGGGCAATGAACTCGAGTATGTCCGGGAAGTGCTCGCATCTGGCTGGCTGACCACTGCCGGTAAGTGCCAGGAACTCGAGCGTCGGTTCGCGGAGAAGGTCGGCGGTAAGTATGCCTGCGCAGTGAACTCATGCACTGCGGCGCTGCACCTGGCCTGCGAGGCGGTCGGGATCGGGCCGGGCGACAAGGTATTGGTGCCGACCATGACCTTTACCGCATCCGCGGAGGTTATTCGTTATCTGGGCGCAGACCCGGTGTTTCTCGATGTTGAGTACGGCACCTGTCTCATCACGC
>CAZHDS010000556.1:0-1735 GCA_964531495.1 uncultured Ignavibacteriales bacterium | reverse complement strand
GATATTGTTGCCAAAACCGGTGATATACACCTGCTGGCCCGAGGCTCCGGCCATCTTGAACAGACGGGCGGCCTCCTCGGCCGATTCGGGGTGAAAAGTAGCAAGATGTTTCTGAAAAGTGAGACGGTCGTCCGGAAACTCGCTCCGGACTGTTTTGAGAAAATCGGCAATCTTGCTCATACCGGAAGATAGCTGGTTGGTGCCCGCTGTCAACCACGTACTGTCAAGTATGTCGGTGGGGTTGGTTGCTGGATGTTTGTCAACGGCCGCAGTTGCAGACCCGGGTACAGCACGGGAAGACGATAACGACAGATCAAGCCGTGATCTCGACCACCTCCACCTGAGAGAGATCGGCCGAACCCAGACCGAGTTCTTCAGCCCGCTCAAGTAACGGATCAATCATCGCAGGCGAGAACGTATTGTCGTGCGTCGCCAACAACGAAGCGCAGTAAGCATCGGTAGCCGCCATGTCACCGCAGAGTACGATCTTGCCGGTGGGCACCGGGTCGCCCCAAGCCGTGAGGGGACCGTCAATGGCAAGCACCATCCGTGAATCAACCACATTTAGCTCCGGTCTGACGAGCGCCGCAATCTCAGCCACCCATCGCTGAAAGTCATCCCCGTTCAGATCGTGAAGGTACTGCCTGAAATCCGTCATTTCCGGCCCCATCACGGCACCGACGTTGTTCTTGAGACTGCATGACATCGAGGCGTTTCGATGACGCTTCAAATTGCAGCAATTGACCACTACAGGCGAATCATAGATCTCGCGGTAAACTCCGCTGACCGGAATGCTCTCGTCCCAGTGGTCATGAGCCACGCGACGAATGGACTGACTGGTGAGATGGACGAGACCGACACCCGATCCGGAGAGCTCGGTGTCAAGCCCCATATGGGGGTATACAATCTGGGAGGGGTGGTACCCCATGTCACCGACAGTAACCCCGCCGCTAGTCACCTGGACCGCTGCCAGGGCCAGTTCCCTGACAAAGCTGGCGCGGGAGATACCAGGGTAAGCGTCGGTATAGTTGCAGTTCGGCTTCACAAAGACCGACTCGTCGGTGCCAACCAGAAGTGACAGGCCTCCCAAGGCACTCAACCCGGCACTCAGCATAGCCTCAGAGTTCCGTCCCTCAACACAGACCAGAATCGGTCGATCGTCAGGCATAACAAAAGGGTTACTCTTTCCCTGTCTCGCAGGCAAAACCGGATCTGGCTCCGGTTCCGGCTCCGGGGTGGGCCCGATCGTCGATCCGCCTTCGTCACCGCCACAGGATCCGAGTATCAAGGCTGAGGCAGTCAGCCGGGTGAGAGATGCCAGGAAGTTTCGCCGAGATTGGGTGTGATCAATCATAATATCAACAACTCCTGATAGGGGCCACGCGGCCAGTGCTCACTGTGTTACCTAGTTCAGGGGTTCCCAAAACCACGTCTTCTTACGCCAGCGCTTTGATATCGGTTTTAGTCTTCGGGAGGCAATTTACAGCATACCCTTGACGGAAAATAGCCCTTTCTGCCTCGGAGTCAACCACTTAGGTTGAAAGTCCGCCTGTGGCAAGACAAACCCCAAAGCTGAAACCCCAAACTGCCGATACTTGAAAGACACGTGGAAACCGTCGAACGAGGGGAATTGAGATGATGGAGCAGGTTGTTAAAAAATGCCCATGTTGTGGGCAACCATTTACTGTAACTGACCTGCTGAATAATCCTGACGTCAGGCCCAAAGGTCTGGCAC
>CAZHDS010000555.1:0-1736 GCA_964531495.1 uncultured Ignavibacteriales bacterium | reverse complement strand
ACGATGTCGGTCTTGGCGAAGTAGCGCAGGCAATAGCCAGTGGTCACGATTCCCATTAGCAGGAACAGCGGGAAATAATCGCCAGCCATTGAGAGATAGCGCAGCTTGCTGTCCATCAGGCGCCGCACGAGCAAGTAGCCCAGGGCCACAATGATGATGACGTCAGACAGGTAAATTATTGGTAGCCAGATCTGGAAGAAACTGTCCAGCTTCTCCACAATCATTACCCATCCTGGAATCGGCTCAGTGAAGAACCGGAGATGACGAATAAAGATCGTCAGGAAGGTGTAGTGGAAAGCAAGACTGAACAGCCACAACCACTTGGCCGAACCGTACACAAGTCTGGGTCCTTCGCGAAGCTCGAATTCCGTGTTTCGGAACAGCGAGCGGAAGAATACTACTTCCAGAAACATGCGTCTGATGACGCCCCACGTATTGTGAGGAGCTTCCAGAGTGCTGGATTTGATCCAGGGGTGCGTTTTCTGTTGTCCGCACGTCGTGCAGATTCGGAAAGGCACGGCCGAGGAGGCCCAGCTTAAGATGCGCCAGACAACACCGACCAGGAACAGGGCGATGGCGAAGTACGGGAAGATGACTCCAAAGAAGTACTCCAACCCGGCCGCCGCGACCCCGATCCATGCAATGGCTACCAGCGCCAGGACCATGATGAGCGAAATTATGACTTTCATAGGCTACCGCATTCCTAAAATATCGCTACTGAACTCTTCATATCGTGTGTGACTCGTCTTCCGAGGATTCCGATAGACTGCCGCTTAGTTTTTCAACCAGTTTGGCGTGCCGGCGCTTGGTTTCATTGACCCGGCAATCAGCCATGCGATCGCGGCACTCGGAATAGATGTTGAAAGCTGCATTCTGCAACTCATTCAGCCGATCCTCAAACGTGGATAGTTCTTCGAACAGGCTCTTGTCCATAGTCTGATCAGCTACCTGCGCGCGAATCAAGCCACGCAGCGAACTCACAAAACCAACCGCTTGCGAAGGCGTGAAGTCCTGGACCGCTCGGATGCGAATGATCTTGGATAGACTGATGCCGATGACATCGGCATCCATCTCCCCCAGCAGTTCATCGTAGAGCGGTCCGGTCTCGCTAACAATAGTGTGACCCACCGGATTGGCGAAACGGTTCTTCTTCTTTTCCAGGAAGTCGGGAGTGTCAGCCGGGTAGGATTCCATAATGGCGCGCTGCCACTGCTTCACCACAACCTCTCTGTTGCCTATCAAAAGATCTCGCAGCATAGCGTCCTATTGCCGGCCGATGTAGCAGGCTTTCTTCGTTCGACAGAGCCTGAAGTAATGCCCAATATCCTGGGCATCAAACCCATGTACCATTCTGAGCCGACAGAACAGATCGTTACAACTTTCACAATGTCGGCTCTCAAGGCATTAAGAATGCTGAAAATGCCCCACATAGTCAACCCTTATTTTTATGGATTTCGAGCCGCGATGGGATTTCCCGCTTGGGCCCGCCAGTCCCGGCGCAATAGAGCATCCCCAGCCACTTTTATTTTGACATCAAATCGCCCGACAGGCAGATTTGGGTTGGTAGATCATGGCCCGGAGCCAGGGAAGCAACATGTGGTTAGGTCTTAGCAATATCTTCGAGATAAAAGAGCTCAGTCAGAAGGAATGGCTGGTTTTTGCGGCCGTAAATATAGCCTTCTACCTGTTCATGATCACCGGTGCGCCCCGGCTACGAGCTTTTCTGCGCCAATGGC
>CAZHDS010000554.1:0-1739 GCA_964531495.1 uncultured Ignavibacteriales bacterium | reverse complement strand
CAAAGTAGGGACTGTCTTGAAATCGTGCTCCCATCTGGTTCTTCCAATCTTGAATCTGGGCCTGGTCAAGAAGGCGCACGCAATCCGATTCCGAAGAAATGGTATAGAGACCACTTATGACGGTGGCTTTGCCGTCATCAGTGGCCGTATGCCTGTCTCCAGATGCTGCATACTGCAGGAACTGGCTGTGCTTACGCCCAAAGTGAGGATACGTAATCTCCAGGTTAGGATTGAGGGCAAGTATGGAGGATCGTGCACCTAACCCTTCAACGAACGCGTGGACGCGTTCCTTTCTTCGAGCAGTCTTGATATACTCCCAAGGAACAAGACGTCCCACAAACAACTCATGATCATGAGGAGGAACAGAAAGGCCTTCGGCTCGCCATGCGGCTTCCTTCTTGCGGGCGTCAGCAAGTTCTTGAGACGTAACATGCTCAGACTCCGAGTCCATCATGAACTCAAGAGTGATGTCTTTCAGCTCCTTTCGGTCTTTTGTAGACCCAATCGTGAAGCTTGAAAAAGACGCCAACTCAAACAACCCCATAAACCGCAGGTTACCGAGATTTATGCGCAAGCGTGAACATCCTGATGGCATATGCGTCAAGGAAGAATATAACGATGTCAACCATTTGACTCCTGAATAGCCTCCTCTTGACTGGGTCTCGCCGTCTGTGACGGGCTCTGCTTTATGTTCTGTCATTGTTACGCCCCATACTTGTGGCTGACCGAACCCATTCATCGACTTCAATCCGGTTGAACTTCCACAGACGCCCGACCCTGTGAGCAGGAAGGCCCCTTGCGCGAATCCATGTGTATACAGTTTCACGTTTGACCCCTAGATGAGCAGCCACTTCATCCACCGAAATCCAACGATCGTAATCTGTCATATTGAGTTCTCTCTGATTCTCTACAATTGTATAGACATAGCTATACTGCATTATACCGCTATAAACAAGGTTTGATTTGCTTAGATCACATAAGGAGATAGGTAGTCGGTTGATGTCCGCGGAACGGTCAACATGTCAAGAGGATTTCCGGCGCTTGCCACTCTTCTGTGAAGTCGCACCCTCTAGGTATAGTCTGGCCCACTCTGAGTATGCCCTATGTCTTGCCGCTTCTGATTCACGGGGCACGAAAGTGACGACAATCTTAGGATTGAAATCCTTTCTACTGCTTTGTCGTCTTTTTGTCATAGGACATGCCGCCTAGTCTCTGCGAACCAGTCCTCGTTTCTCAAAGCGTTGACTGAAATTGAGGACAAACTGGATGCAGATAACTACTGCTAGCGGAGCGACCTCCGGGATTGTTGCTACACGATCACTTGGCATTGACGCAATAAAGAGAACTATGACGCCAGACCATAAGGTCGAGAGAAGGAAGTACTTGGAGGAACGATAGCCGAACATCCGAGCTAAGAAATAGGCAAGCTCACAACCAACAGCAACAACAATGTATATTCCCAAATCCAACAACATCTTAGACATAACATTCCTCCCTATCTGACTTTGTAGAAGAATCTGACCATTTCTCGTGGGTATAGATCCTTCTTGATTTCAATTTCGTATTTTCTAGCCAGCATGAACTGTGTAGTTGCTTGGTCCCGTTTATCCATAATGTAGAGAGAAACACCTTTAATGAGATGTGCCCGGCCTGTCGTGCTACAAGCAGGTGGTGTGTTGATAACTCGATCTGCAAGCTGGATAGCAAGTGGGTAGTCAAACTCTCGATATGCGTGCTCT
>CAZHDS010000553.1:0-1739 GCA_964531495.1 uncultured Ignavibacteriales bacterium | reverse complement strand
TCACGAGTCATGGGCGTCAGATAATCCGTATCCATCTTCTCCTTTGCCCCAACGTCTGCAATGAGAGTGCAAAATGGCGCGTCCAGTTTGCTACTCTCGATTGCCTTGTTCGAGCTCCTAACTGTTCCACACTCTTTGAATGATCAATAGTATTCCGATTACTATTAACACAAGAGTCATACACCAAAAGATAGCAGGGCTGTGTTGTCTTGTGATCCAGATACGACCGTCAATGTACTTAATCTCCCCGGTCTTGATATGACCGAGAGCCATCAAGATGAAGACAACCGCAAAGATCCCGTGCACAATTCTGGATGTCAGGTTGTCGAAGTGCCAATGACACAATCCGAGGATGGCGAATCCAGCGACAAGCAAGGCAAGGTACAACACACACCGTCGGACACCCACCTTGGAATTGGCATTCTCTTCAATCATAATCTTTTGCTCGAACAGCGACATTGAGCTTCCTCATGGCCCGCGCATCGCGCGGGTTATGAGGTAAGCTCCGATGTCTGGTTCGATTGTCTTTTCGCTTCTTCTAGTACATCGTTCAGTAAGTTTCAGTGCAGATGGACTGCCTGATACTCTTTGGTTAGTTGGATGATATGTTTTAGCTTATCCGGTCCTTTTGTCCAAGTGAATGGCCCACATTGTTCATTGTACTGATGTATGAACTCCCGGAGGAAGCGCTCTAATGCACGTCCGGATTTATGGACAGATTGCTGAAGTCCTTGGCGAGTTAGAATGCTGAAGAAGCACTCTATCAAGTTGACCCAAGATGCATGTTTGGGCGTGTAGTGGAAGCTCACATTGGGATGGTTCTTTAGCCAGTCTTGGGCCGCAGAATTGGTATGAATGTTAAGATTGTCTAGCACCACGCATAGCCGCTTGCGTCTATATTGCTTTGCGATTATGTCGAGGAATTCCAGAAAGGTTTCTGAACGGCGGTTATTTCTAACCATGGCTGTCACCTTGCCGGTTTCTATTTCCAGGCTCGCCAACATTGTACGAGTCCCGTGCCGAACATATTCGTTCGTCCAGCTCCGCGCCTTTTTGCTGCGCAGTGGCAGCATGGGCTGTGTTCGATCCAAAGCTTGAATGCCTGTTTTTTCGTCTATACAAAGGACTAAAGCGTTCTTTGGCGGGTTCATATAGAGCCCTACAACATCCAAGAGCTTCTCCTCAAAGTGCGGATCTGGACTGAATGTGAAAGTACGAAGCTGGTGTGGATGCAGGTCTCTCTCTTTCAGGATCGCATGCACAGTACCAACAGCCATGCCCAGATGATTGGCGAGCGAGCGTACACTCCACCGTGACAGACCCTTCAATGGCTTGCGGCAAACTGTGTGGACGACCTTCTGAACATCTTTGACTTTATAGACTGTCGGCCGGCCACCGCGAGCCCGGTCTCCGAGCCCAGCGCGCCCGTCAGCCTTATAGCGATTTCGCCATTCAATGACTTGGTTACGATGCACATCGGTTAAACGTGATATTTCCATGTTGCTATGTCCTTCGGATGCCAACAGAATGATTCGAGCACGTTGGGCATCTCGAAAGAGCACATTGCGTTTGCGGGTTACGGATTCTAACTTCTGTTTGTCGCCACGGCGTAACGTAAGGGCAGGTGCATTTTTCATCATGCCCTACGATAACACATCAACCCGCTAGTGTACAGTTATTTATTGAACGATGTACTAGAGTCGGCATACACACAGAAAGACCTGTCAAGTTGACGGAGC
>CAZHDS010000552.1:0-1745 GCA_964531495.1 uncultured Ignavibacteriales bacterium | reverse complement strand
ACCGTCGGGATATTATTACACGCCGCCAACCGGTGCAACTGCTCGGCCGTCCGGGCCATGATACTGTTGAGCGGTCGAACGGTGTGGAAGAGATCACCCGAATGAATGCAGATATCCGGCTTGATGTCGATGATCCGGTCCACCGCACCCACGAATCCGGCAATCAGATCTTCCTGGCGCTCGGTTAAACCACTTGGCGCCAGTCGGCGATGGCTTTCACCGGCTCCGAGATGGCTATCGGCAAAATGGCAAATTCTCATCGTGACGAATATACGCCCGACGATACCGGATTCAAATCACAATTGAGTTTGGTTGAGAAGGGCCTAATACAGGCCGTATTTGGCGATGCGATCGCGAAGCGTGTTGCGCGAAATACCCAACGTCTCCGAGGCCTTGACCTGGTTGCCATTGAGATGCTTGAGACACGTTGAAATCACGGCTCGCTCGAGG
The DNA here is from genome assembly GCA_964531495.1 of uncultured Ignavibacteriales bacterium. Lineage (GTDB taxonomy): Bacteria > Zixibacteria > MSB-5A5 > GN15 > FEB-12 > DAOSXA01. Next base: position 1,295 of record CAZHDS010000552.1, on the reverse strand, counting down.
GCTGACTCAAGGAAGTGATATATCTGGCCGGGTGAGTTGGCAATCAACTTGGCCATGACCGGCTCGACGATCTTGAGAAAAGTATCCGTGTAGTCCTCTTGCAGCACCGTGAGGTCCAATTGGACCTTCGATGAATCGTCGACCAGGCTGGGAAAATCTTCAGGCTGAAGGTCGTCGCTTTTGGACATGACCAGGGCCGTATGAATATTGTTCTCAAGCTCTCGGACGTTGCCGGGCCACATGTTCCGGGACAACTGCTGATGCGCCTTCTTGGATACCGTCTTCCGCGATAACGACAACTGCTGCGAAAGCTTGCCCACAAAATGATCGATCAACAACGGGATATCACCCCGGCGTTCTCTGAGCGGCGGGAGGAAGAACGAGACCACTTTGAGCCGGTAGAATAGATCGACCCGGAAGGAGCCTTCTTTCATCGCCTGGACCAGCGACTTGTTGGTGGCGGCGAGAATACGAACATCGGCCTTGATGGTCTGATTGCCCCCTACCCGCTCAAAAGTACCATCCTGCAGGACGCGCAGGAGTTTCGATTGCGTGAGCATCGACATGTCGCCGATCTCATCGAGGAACAACGTACCGCCGTCGGCCTGCTCAAATTTGCCGATTCGCTTGTAATAGGCTCCGGTGAACGCGCCCTTTTCATGACCGAACAATTCTGATTCCAGCAGGGTGTCCGGCAGCGCGGCGCAATTGACCGAGAGGAACTGATGAGTACTGCGGCGGGAGTTGCGGTGAATTGAACGGGCGACAACTTCTTTGCCGGTACCCGACTCACCGAAGATCAGAACGGCCGCATCCGACTTGGCCACCTGACCTATCATCTTTGCGATCTCGACGATCTCGGGAGACCTGCCCACCATCTCATCGACACCTGTATCGAGAGGAGCCGGCCGGTCCGCCACGGACGCCGACTCGATCCTAGGTTGGTAACCACAGGCTTTGTTGACTGTTTCAAGAAGTTTGCTGACCTGAAAAGGCTTGGTCAGGTATTCGTAAGCGCCCTCCTTCATTGCCTCAATGGCATTGTCCGTTGAGACAAAACCGGAAATGACAATGACCGGCACCTCGCTTTTTGCCTTACGGATTTGTTTGAGAACATCAAGACCGGACATACTGGGCAGGTTGACATCGAGCATAACCAGATCGATATCCTGGTTACCCTGTAGGAAGTCACTGACCCCATCACCATCCTCAAGGAACTCAAACCGATACTTGTCTGAGTCGAACAGGTTGGCAACCGACTGTGATACTTCCTGATCGTCGTCAACTAACAGTAT
>CAZHDS010000551.1:0-1746 GCA_964531495.1 uncultured Ignavibacteriales bacterium | reverse complement strand
CCGCATAGTTGCGCTTCTCGGCCTCGTAGTAAAGCGTGGTCATCCTCAGTCGCTGCTTCAGATTTGAAGCGGCTACAACCTGCAGATACGCTTTGACCGGCATCCGCTCGGTAAGCACTTCACCGGCTTCGTTCTCCACCGTGAGATTGAAGAAATTGAAGGTGTCCTTTTCGAGAATATTGGTCGGGATCGTTATCTTGTTCTTCCATTTGTCGGTATAATCAGGAAAGACTGACCGGATCGCCTCGTCCCGTTTCTCATAGCAGCCCAGTCCTGCCAGACCGGCACTCAGGTCTTCTTTGGTGGTCTCAAAACCGTACTTCTCGCTTAAGAGGCGGGCCAGGCGCTCGCTTTCGGGCGAAGAATCGCTCTCCGGCATCATGACGCCCAAAACCCGCTTCGGTCCCAACGCCTTGGCTGCGAGAGCTACGCAGACCGACGAGTCAATCCCGCCGGAAATACCGACCACGGCCCCGCTTTTCTTGAGCAGGCGTCCGATTTGCCGACGCACATCGCTGCAAAGTTGTTCGACTACCTGGTCGGCGTCGATCTTCAGGCTGTCCTTGGCAAATTTCAACTCGCTATCCCTTCAAATTCAGACCCGCTATCTCGGTAACGGCCCTCAAGATAAAACGTAGGCCGCCAAATTCAACTTCAATTTGGCTCGCCAATGTCTTGGTCCTGGCCTGACTATCGACTCAATGCCGGAGCATACTAATAGGCGCTATAAAGTGTATCGACAGCATTTGCTCCCGCCTGAAGCAGGTCCGGTCTCGCTTCCGAAAAGCCTGGAATCTAAGGAGATCGGGCCTGCCGGCGGTCCATTCCAGGGCTGCAAAAGTAGTAGCACGCAGATTGTGGCGCCCGTATATTCTAGCTGTCTGGAAGATCCAATTTGAACAGTAATTGCAGGAAATATCGAGGCCTGCCGACGTTATAAGAGACATAGCATAAAGCCGAGCGAGTGAAGATAAGACATGTCCAAGACTGCCAATCAAATTGAAATCCGTGACATCCTCGCACTGATGTGGCGACGCAAGTGGCTGATAATCATACCTGTGCCGCTGATAGCCGCTCTGACTTTCGCCGGTTCTTATCTTATCGCGCCGGAATATGAGTCATCGACCATTATTCAGATCGATCCCCAAATACAGCTAATCGGCGATTTGGCCGTCTTGATCGGGCAACAGGCCAGCCGTGATGGCCGGCTCGCCGATAGTCGACAGGACAGGCTCCGCAGCGTGTATAATGATATCACTTCCAGCCACTATGCTGAGCTGCTGGACGAACGGATGCACTTGCTGGACAAGCCGGAACTGGAACTTAAAGCTCAGGCGTTTATCCTGCAGCAACCTAATATGGCAATAGAACAGGCTCGTCTGCTGGTGATTCAAGACCAGTTGAAGGAAGACGTTAACGTTGAATGGGCTTCCGGAGACCATATCAGAATTTCGATTGTCTCGGTGGATGCCGAAGTGGCGCGCGACATGGCCAATAATCTGGGAGACATTTTCATCGCCGAGATGATCCGCAATGACTTGAGCCGAATTCGCTCCTCACAAGACTTCTCGGACGTTCAACTTGAAAAGTACGAGATCCAGGTCCGGGACAAGATGGCGGAGGTCACCGAGGTGGAGCGAGAGACCCGCCGCGACGGCCGGAGCGTCTACGTGGTGGACTGGACCGTGGACGGACAGGATTTTCAGGTCACGGTTGCGCCCGGTGGCACTCTGCTCGAGACGAAGT
>CAZHDS010000550.1:0-1749 GCA_964531495.1 uncultured Ignavibacteriales bacterium | reverse complement strand
GCGGCTAGACCACGGCTATATGCACCGTATGGCCGCCGAATTGGGGGTGAGCGATTTGTTAGAACGGGCTTTTGGGGAGGTTGGCTGAAGGTGATCTACCAACCTCAAACGGTGCAGGAGCTTGTCTCCCGTTTTCGGAGCTTTGTAGACAAGCAGATCGAAGGCGAAGATCCCAATGTGCGGGTTGTAGTGGAGTGGTGAACACACAACGTAAGAGGGAAAAAATCATGGAAGCGAGAAATAGATATTTGCCGGACTGGATAAACCGGATAAAAAATAGACAAATTGTGCTTCCACGTTTTCAGAGAATGGAAGCCTGGGGGCATCGCGAGGTGTCCGATCTTCTTCAAACTGTGCTTGATGGCCTTCCTGCCGGGGCAGCACTCATCCTCGATGTAGGAGACTCGATACCTTTCCGCTCACGTCCAATGGTAGGTGCGCCTGACAAAGGAGAGCGCGTTGCAGAACTGCTCCTCGACGGTCAACAGAGACTCACTGCGCTTTGGAGAAGCTTGACGGATAACTACCCACGCCGAACATACTTCGTCCATTTACCGGATCCTTCCAAATCCGATGAGGATGAAGGTGAAGACACAGGCAAGCCACTGATCTACTCGCAAGGCCGGTGGAAGCGCAACAACAGACTTTATCCCATTTGGGTTGACAGGCCGAGAGAATGTTGGAACCGCAAACTGATACCTGTCAGGCTGCTCAGACCAGACAGCGATGCAGAGCAAGATCTGTATGAGTGGGCTGGGATAGCAGTAGGTGATGACCCTGCACAAGTAATGAACATCACCAGGGCCGTGATGCCGCTGCGCCAGCGATTCGCTCAGTTCAATTTGCCCTTCCTTGGTCTACCGGTTGATACGCCCAAACCAGTCACCATTGACGTCTTTGTCAAGATGAACACCCGTGTGGTTCGTCTTACCACATTCGACATTATTGTGGCACAAATCGAAGAGATTGCTGAAGAGTCGCTCCATGACCTGGTCAAAGGACTCCGTGGCAAAGTTCCTACCCTGGCTGCTTATGTGGATCCCAAGGACATCGTCCTACCTGCGTCTGCTCTGATGCAGAACCGTTCGCCTAATCAAACAGGACAAATGGGGTTGGATTTTGAAAAAGTGGTCCTTAACTGGCCGCAGTTGATACGGGGGTGCAAGCGAACCGTTCAATTCCTGGAACAAGAGCGGGTTTTCGATAGGTCCAGATTACCAACTGAGAGTGTATTGGCTCCGTTGATTGCTCTATGGTCCATTGCGCCTGAGGGAGGAGATGTTCTAGGAAATGTCCAGATTCTACTGCGGCGTTATCTGTGGCGGTCATTTTTCAGCGAGCGTTATGACCGTGCAGCAGCTACTGCAGCTCTGCAAGACTATCGAGCCTTGCGGGATGTAATCAAGGGAACGAAAGATGCCTCCGCCGTGCCGTGCTTTGATGAAACACGATTTCCTCTGCCCGAAGCCCCAGAATTGATACAAGCCCGCTGGCCCAAGTATAAAGACAGACTAGCCCGCGCGCTGCTATGCTTGACCTTGCGCGGCGGGGCGCACGATTTGGCCGATGGGGCAGAGGCAACCCGCGAGCATCTGCAATCTCGCGAATATCATCATCTCTACCCGGTTGCACATTTGAGAGAATCGGGGATTGATGACGGAGAAACATACCGAGCATTAAACTGCGCGTTGATCACTTGGAAGACAAACCGGACGATTTCTGCCAAGAAACCCTTGAACTATTTGTTGG
>CAZHDS010000549.1:0-1753 GCA_964531495.1 uncultured Ignavibacteriales bacterium | reverse complement strand
GTCAACTCGGCCGCACGTTTGGGACTCATCGTGATCCCCGCTTCTGCCAGCCGACGTTCGAGATCCCTATAGATCGTATACGCCACAAACGCCACCAGCACATGAGCTTCGATTCGTCGTCGGAGTCGGTGATACATCGGCCTGATTCGTAAGTCCGTCTTCGAGATACGGAAAGCTCGCTCGATCCGCCATAGCTGGCCATAGTTCTCGATGATCTCATCCGGCGGCAGGTCGGTGTTGGTGATGTAGCCCTTCAGGCCGTCCCAGCGGGCGGCTTGTTCGATCTTTATCTCGTCGATCTCGACGATCACCTCGCCAGTCAGCTTCAGGAACTTGTTGTACCCGCGATTGTTCAGATGCTCCTTAGTCATTTTGCCTGAGCCGATACGTTTGCGAAGCCTCGCCAGGCCTCGCTTACGATTGTGCGTATCCTTTTTTGCCCGTTTATCAGAATAACTGACGATCAGCCGACGGCCTTTCTCGTGCTTGATCACGACCGACTGGCCGTTGGTCAGGCCCTCGCACCGGCTCAGAATTTCCTCCTGCATCGCCGCCGTTTCGTTGCGGATCCGAGCCGCTACAATGAACGGATACTTGGCACGGTCCAGTGTGTCGAGGTTGTCTTTACTGAGCATCGCAGCATCAGCGACGACAACGGGCTTATCAAAATCATATCGTTCGGCAATCTGATTCAACACCGGCAGCAGCGTTTTGCCCTCGAAAGTGTTGCCTTCGAAAATATCGTAGCCGATCGGATAACCGCCGCTGCCAACAAGCAAGCCCAGCATGATCTGAGGGTTCTGGAATTTGCCGTCTTTGGAAAAGCCAATCTTTCGCAGGTCATCCTCGTTCTCTGCCTCGAAGTACAGACTGGTCATGTCATAAAAAACCACGTTAATGTGATTGAGAATGTTGAGTGAGTGGCGGTAGGCGATCTTCTTGGCCTGCTCGGCATACTGCTCATTGAGACGATCCATGAAGCGGTATATCTGATCGGGTAAAACGGTTTTGCCCTGGTAGCGATATAGATAGTCGATGGTTTTGAGTTTGCTGGTGGGATAGACCAACCTGGCCACGACGATGTCGCGGAAGAGCCGTTCGGGAATCACGTTGAATCCGATCTCGTCAAAGAGACGACCAAAGATAAGTTCTGGGCCGAGCGCGCGGATGGAGACATTGCGGAGATGGCCCACGAAGTCAGCAATCACCGCGCGGTCATGCTGATCTTCCGGGAACAGCAAATACTGACCCCGTTGACGGGTGATAAACAACTCTCCCAATTCCATCAGTCGCTTGACCTCCGCTGGATTACGGGCCGAGCCGAGGGTTTTAACAACGCGATAGCCGTTGGCTTTGTCTATGACCTGAACACTAACCGAGCCGGATTTATTGTGCTTCTTTCGGACGAACATGTAGCCAATTTTACCCGCGGGACACCCAAATCTGCAAACCCCTCCTTATAAAACAAGGACTTACAAGCGATTTCCAGACCCCTGCGGAAGTCAGGAGTGACTAGTACTACAACGCCAGTTGATCTTGAAAATCCTGTTTTTGTAACTTCTCAATAACTTCCTGGCCGGTCGGTGACGGGGATCGTTGCGCATCCCTGTCGACGAGGATCATGACGAGGATCGTGACTGCGATCAAGTCCGACGAAGATGGAGACGAGGATCCCGGCAGAGGACGGGCAGGCAGTGGCAAGGATGGCCTTGAGTCGCCATTCAAGCAGATCGTGCGCGGACGCGAATGAGGT
>CAZHDS010000548.1:0-1754 GCA_964531495.1 uncultured Ignavibacteriales bacterium | reverse complement strand
TGGCAGCCACGCAGTACGCTTCACTGAAGATGCTGAAGAGCGGCACCACGACCGTGTGCGATCTTGTCGAAGCTCCCAATGCGCTTCCCGGACCGCTGAATGCGTCTGTGCAGGCGATTACCGAGACGGGGATTCGCGCCCAGATCGGGTACGAAGTCACCGAGCGCGTCCCCGGAGTACCGATTGCCGAACGCCTGGATCCTGCCTACGCAGAAAGAGGCTTTGAAGAGAACATAAGGCTACTCGAATCTCTGGCTTCCGCAGCAGGGCACAACAGTCGAATCCAGGGGAGATTGGGTGTACACACCGCGTACACGAATTCGCCAGCTACGCTTGAGCGGGCACGCGAAATTGCTGACCAGTACAAGTGTGGGATACAGATCCACATCGCGGAGATCCCCAGAGCCTTCCTACTCGAGAAGTATGGGAAATCGGCACCGGAAGTGCTCGAAGAGGCCGGGCTGCTAGGCCCTGACGTTGTCGCCGCGCACTGCATTGATCTGACCGAGTCGGATATCGACATTCTGGCACGCAACAAGGTCAACGTTGCCCACACTCCGATGACGAATTCCCTAGGAGGCAATGGCGTCGCCCGTGTCCCCGAGATGATGGAGAAGGGGATCAATATTAGCCTTGGTCACGATTGTTTCTTCACACTCGATACCGCGGAGTACATCCGGTACGCCTATTTGATTCACAAGGCTCACTGGGCTAACCCCGCGCTGATTCCTCCCTTCCAAGCACTTGACTTAGCTCTGGGGAATGCGGCCGCAGCCCTAGGGATGGAAAGAGAAATCGGCAGCTTGGAGGTGGGGAAGAAAGCAGACATCATCCTGATTCGACCCGACTCACCGATGCCGATCGTGCCTTCGACGGTCATTGCGTTCTTCACCATGACGTTCAGAGGGAGCGATGTTGAGACCGTCATTGTCGATGGTGAAATCGTTGTGGATGGCGGCACATCGACACGTGTCGATGAAGCCATCGTGCGCAAAGCTTGCGTGGAGCAGGCGGCCGCGCTCTGGAAGCGAAATGGAATCGAAGTCTAGGCTGGTTTCGTGAACTTGTAGGGAGAGGGTGCGCAGGACAGCGCACGAAGGAGGCCGTGGGAATGGAAACGAATGGGAACGGATCGGCTGGAGGTGCGGGCAAACTGCGCACCACATTCTGTGGTCTGGAGTTTGCAAATCCAATCATTGTTCCGGCCGGAGTTCACGGCAGGGACGGCGACATCATGGCTGCCGTCGGCAAGTCAGGGGTTGGGGGGACTTGCACCAAGACGATCGTCTCCCATCCGGCAGGCGACGTCCTGCCATGCTTCTCAGCTGTCCGTACCGGTATGGTGAATTCCGTGTTTGGCTCGGACAAGTCAAGCGAGTACTGGTTCACAGAGGGGATCAAACGGGCGAAAGAGGGGAAGCAAAAAGTCATCGCGAATCTGGCGGGGTTCTCGCCCGAAGAAGCAGCTTCTCTTGCCGAGTCCGCAGTTCGGTCCGGAGCCGACATGATCATGGTGCCCACGCACTGTCCTCACATGGGTGAGATCCTCATGGCGATGTTCCCGGAGATGAATTTCCCCGAACCCAGCCTGACGGACGTAGAGCCGATGAAGGCATCGGTCAAGCTGATTAAGGAAGCGGTGGATGTTCCCGTCGTGGTCAAGTTGTCAGGAACATACGCCCATATCACCCAGGAGTGGGCCGTCGGCGTGAAGGAGTCTGGAGCTGACGGAATCTCCTGTTCCGACGCCCTGG
>CAZHDS010000547.1:947-1754 GCA_964531495.1 uncultured Ignavibacteriales bacterium | reverse complement strand
ATATCCCGTATCGGGAGACAATCACATGATCGATCTGGGTCGTGCCATCAGGCGTCGGCAGCATCACATCCGGTATGAGATGGTATACCTCCTGATCCAGCCTTCTCCGAATCCAGAAATTGATGTTTGCCTCGCCCAGACAACCCTTGATTTTCGGGAGAAAGAAGAGCTTGAACACTGTGCCGAGAATTGAGAGCAGGCCAAAAAGAAAGATCCATGGAAGGATCTTTGCAATTAGACTATTTGCTATGTCGTTGGACATCACGTTCCCCGTCGTCGTTTCACCGTCCCTTTGAGAGTTCTCCAATCAAGCATCTTTCGCGGGGATGGATGTAGCATGGTGTGACAGTTTGAGCAGACAACCAGAAGGTCGGTGTCTGGGTCAATTTTCCTCTTGCCGCCTCGGGCCAATTGCTTGAGATGATGCACTTCTGCGAAACGAACACCATAGACATCTTCAAAAGAAAATCCACAGATCTGGCAAGTATAGCCACGCTCTAATGCCGCACGGCGATTCTTGGGATTACGTTCCGAAACTCGGGTTGTGATCTCATGCTTGCGACCTTCAATGTACCCCTTGCCCTGGACATCAGCCTCACGCTCATCGTCTGCCAGAAAAAGGATTCTGTCCTGTTTCGCAATTTTTGTTTTTCGGGTTGTGAGCCTGTGGAAAAATCCATCGAATTGTGAAAACGTTGTAAATTCAAGGTCCTTCGAGACAGTCCTGAGCCGTGGCACATGACGGTGGATATAGGTGCTTACATCTTTAGCCTTGGAGAAACCATCTATGACGGCCATAAAACCACC
>CAZHDS010000547.1:0-937 GCA_964531495.1 uncultured Ignavibacteriales bacterium | reverse complement strand
CATTTAGACTTTAATGCCCACAGAAATGTGCTTATGACACCTATTCCGAGGCCGGACACAGGATGTTTCGCATATTCCCTAACGGCGCTATCTGCATCTTCCTGGCTTTTCGCATGAGCTACTGCCGATAACATAATCCATAGATCCTGACGGCGTTTCTTAACCTTCAAACGCCCGTTGATCGATCCAAGTGCACCACCAACAATGCCTGACCAGGCAATACGGTCGCGCTCAATAGTTCTGAGAACGTGCTCAGGATATCCGCCTCTATAAACGGCGAGTTTAGCATCGGGCCCGCACTTGTTCTCGTATCTCAATGCCCGATACAATCCATCAAGCTGGCACGCCGTGGGTATCTTCTTCTGCCGGATTAGATAATCACACAGCCGGCAATAGACTCGCTTTGCGCGGGCATAACGCTCACTATTATCTGAGGTCTTCCATCCCTTCCGAAATCGTCGCAACTCGCTGTTCAATCTCATTCTGCACCCATTATAGCTGCGTTAGACCTGCCATATTCTTTGAATGATCGCGTAAAGAAGCTGTGACCGCTTCTCTAAAGCATCACGAGTGAATTCTGGAACTTGTTCAAAAGAAAGTTCTGTTTCCTTAATGAATCGGGTCATAGCCGAATTGGATTTGTAAAAATCAGCGACGAGAGACTGCGCCAGATATGGAGCGCTGCCAGTATAGGTACGCAACTTATCTTTGTACAATTCATTACTGGAAGAGATGTTGTCCTGCCCCTTCAGAAGCAGCAGCCCCCCAAACCGGTTGCGCTCATTTTCGAACATTACTTCATCAACTTCACCTTCGTCATTCTTGAAGAGCGCACGACTTTCATCATTCTTGGCCAGAATATGCTCAACGTGATAGGCGTTACTCTTGCCCGTTCCGCAGACGTAGTTATAGAGCGTATCCTGAAGTTCACAACCCA
>CAZHDS010000546.1:741-1772 GCA_964531495.1 uncultured Ignavibacteriales bacterium | reverse complement strand
TGGCCCGGACAGGATCTCTGCTGCGATGCTCATGATACTTGGCCAGCTCAAGATTGGCTCGATATCCCTCGCGAGAGTTGGACGAAGCCAGTCCCAGCCATATGGATACTGCCTGATCCCAATCCCCGCCTCGTTTGAGGGCCAACGAATGAAACCAGCGAACATCCTCGGCCAGATCCCCTGGACTCTCCCCGGCGATCCGGCTGTATAGTCTGTTGACCGCATCAATCTGCTTCCGACGGCCATAAACCCGGGCCAGCGAGTGAATATCTTCGGTGGCCACCAGGGATTGGCCAGAGTTTTCAAAAATCGTCGCGATATGGTTGGCCAGAAAGGCCAAAGTGATGATGTCGAGGCAGTTATGCTCCATCACGCCGTTCATCAGATCAAGACTTTGCTCCGAAAGCCAATCGAAATAAACCGACGGAATCAAATACCCTGGAATGTCATCAGTCCGCTTGAATCCAAACAGACGCCGCTCGATATTCCCCAGGGTGCAATCCTGCAGACGACGTCGAAATAGACGGCGGGTAGCGTGCAAGAGATCAATATGTTCAGCCATTGGCACTCTTCGAGCCACGCGATTTATGATCATCCGATCTTGAATGATCGGCGCGTCAAACGCCTTTCCGTTGTAGGACACAACCGTCGTCTGCTCCCCGAATTCCTCGAGCAACGCCTCCAACATGGCCGTTTCGTCGGAGTAGTCCGGAATAATATACTGGCGTACTTCAAAACCCTCCGAAGTATAGCTTCCGCAGCCGATTAGAAACGGCACCACCCCAGCCCCACCCAGACCGGTCGTCTCCGTATCAAAGAACATCGCCTGCTGCAGGCTGACTTCGTCGGTCCTCTCGTCAGGAGTAAAAGCTGAGAGGGCCAGAGAACCACCCGGGTCGAGCTCGCTCATGGAAACCTGACCATGCTTGTAAGGGGCCTGGAAGAGGGTCTTCTTGAGACAATAGGTCCCGGCGTGATTGCTAACTAATTCCGCCCCCAGATGCTCGGCCATTTGATGATATCGTGAAGGT
>CAZHDS010000546.1:0-731 GCA_964531495.1 uncultured Ignavibacteriales bacterium | reverse complement strand
GTTTTTGGCCACCGACCAAAGCGTTCAGGCGCCTCAGCTTGTCTCGAATATCATCAGTCACTATTGCTTCGGGCCGATTGCATTTTCAGCAGCGTCAGGCGATCGAACTCGCGCTCGGACAAGGCATGTTGAAAACCACAGTTATCCTCGGGATCGCTCCTTATCAAGGCAACGGCAGCATGGGCTCGGCGACTTTCTTCGGTCGATTTGGTCTGTTCCAACAATAACTCCAGAGCTCGATCAGTGCCCAGATCCGCCAGCAGATCGCAGGCCACGTTCCCGGCCAACAAACCGGCCGACCCAATCGAATCGGTCACAATCGCCACCACGCCAGCGGTATCAAGCTTACGGAGAGCATCATACGCCGCATATCGAGCTCCATAAAAATCGTCACCCAGCATCGAGACCAATGGCTCAGCCGCTTCCGCAATACCGATCTTTCCGCAGGCCACGGCGGAGGCCTTGCGCACCTGCCCGATGGAATCCTTCAAACCAGCCAGCACAGTCGTGATTGCTCCAGCATCCGCTACGCCGATCTTTCCCAGGGCACCCGAAACCTGATCGCGAACCTGCCAGGACTGGTGATCACAAATCGCCACCATCGGACCAACTGCGGCGCTGTCGCGGATATCTCCGAGCGCCCAACATACGCGCTGAACAATCTGATCGTCCGGTCGGCGCAATGCCGCCACCAGATCCGTGCCGCCGTGGCCCGGTTCCACCGCGGCGGC
>CAZHDS010000545.1:0-1774 GCA_964531495.1 uncultured Ignavibacteriales bacterium | reverse complement strand
GGGGGTGTGCCACAGCGATCTTCACATCATCAAGGGCGATCAGCCCAACCCCCTGCCTGTTGTCCTGGGCCATGAGGGGGCCGGCATCGTTGAGAAAGTCGGGCCCGGGGTCACCAAAGTGAAGCCCGGCGATCACGTGATCACACCGGCCATCTACTCCTGTGGCGAGTGCAAATACTGCATTGAGGGACGGCCTACATTGTGCGCCGCCTCGATAAAATACCTGATGATGGGCACTATGCCGTGTGAAGAGAAGCGGCTGCACATCGGGAACCAGGCATTGAATCACTTCTTCTGTGTCTCGGCATTTGCCGAATACGCGGTCATTCCGGAGCGAATAGCGATCAAAATCCGGGAGGACGCCCCGCTGGATGTGGCCTGTGTGGTAAGTTGTGCAATCAGCACGGGCGCCGGAGCGGTGATCAATCGATCCGGACTGAAGCCCGGCGATAGCATCGTGATCTACGGATGCGGAGGCATCGGGCTCAGCGCCGTCATGGGGGCGAAGCTGGCCGGCGCCGGAAAGATTATCGCCGTTGATATCGTGGATCGGAAGCTCGAAAAAGCTCAAGAACTGGGGGCTAACTACGTTATCAACTCATCACAGGAAGATCCGCAGCAGCGAGTCATGGAGATCACTGGCGGAGGGGCCGACTGCTCCATCGAATCGATCGGCAACGTCAATGTTATGGCCCAGGCATTCGGGTCCATCCATATGGGAGGAACCTGCGTAGTCGTCGGCGCCGCACCTCTGGGCGATATGCTCCCAATCGCTCCCTTTGAACTCCTGTTTGGGAAGACCTTGGTGGGAACTCTGCTCGGGAACGTCAGGTCACAGCTCGACGTGCCCAAGTTTGTTGATCTGTATATGGAAGGGCAGCTTCCCGTCGAAAAGCTGGTTTCGAAGTACTACAAACTTGATGAAATTAACGAAGCATTCGCCGATCTGGAACGGGGCGAGGTCATCCGGGGAGTCATCCGGTTTTAATATCTAATGCCATAGTTGAAAGGAGCATCCGGGATGAGTTACGAAGCATTGATCTATCTGAAAGACGCCGGCATTGCCATCGTGACGCTGAACCGGCCAGAGCGCCGAAATGCTCTGAATACAGTGCTGGTGGGCGAACTGAACCGGCTGTTCGATGAAATGACGGATGATCCGGAAGTGAAGGTTGTGATCCTAACTGGGGGGCGACAAATACTTCTGCGCCGGATTCGACCTGAAGGAACAATCTCCCACCCTGCTGTATGACATTCGGAAGCTCTATCGGAAGCTGGACAGCATTGAGAAACCGGTGATCGCGGCAATCTGCGGGAGCTGTCTTGCAGGTGGATTTGAGATGGCCATCTCATGCGATTTGCGAGTGGCCGCCGATGACTCCATGTTCGGTGTCCCGGAGATTCGATTTGGGGCACTCGCTTTCGCTGGCGGCACACAGAAACTGCCTCGGATGATCGGTGTTACAAAGGCCAAGGAGATGCACTATACCGGCGAGCCGATCGATGCACAGGAGGCTTATCGGGTAGGGCTCTTGAATAAGGTGGTTCCCGCAGCATCGGTACTGGAAGAGGCAAAGAAACTGGCCAGCACGCTGGCGGAACGATCCGTCACCGCGATGAGACTGGCCAAGTATCTCATCGATACCGGCATCAACATGGACCTGGATAGCGCCCTGAAACTGGAGGCGGAGGTTGGCAAGAGCCTCTTCGCCGTCCCGGAAACGATCAAACAGGAAATGAGCAAGGCCGCCGAGAGAGAGGATGTCTACAAGAA
>CAZHDS010000544.1:1535-1776 GCA_964531495.1 uncultured Ignavibacteriales bacterium | reverse complement strand
CCGGAAGTGAAGGAGAAGGCCGAAGGCATACTGCATGATCTTGGACTTTCCATCTCGGGGGCGTTCGAACTCTTCTACCGGCAAGTGATTTTGAACAACGGGTTGCCTTTTGACGTGCGAATCCCCAACGACGTAACGCGCAAGGCAATCACCGAGTCTCGGAAGGGGCGTGGCAGGAAGTTCAAGAATGCCGACGAGCTTTTCGAGGATCTCGGGATTTAGGGAGTTTATGCATCATGTA
>CAZHDS010000544.1:1154-1525 GCA_964531495.1 uncultured Ignavibacteriales bacterium | reverse complement strand
AGGAGAGCCTCTTTCGGCGAAGTACCAGGATCATCCCTTAAAAGGGAATTATCGAGACTGTCGGGACTGCCATATCGAACCGGACTGGATCCTGATATACCGGATCGAGGGGAAGGAACTGCATCTCATTCGGACGGGAACACACTCTGACCTGTTCAGGAAGTAGTGATTTAGTCAGCCGTCTTCAAGACTTCTGGTCCTTCAATTCCCATTCTCGGACAGTCGACTCGAACCGAGTCGTTTCTTGTGTCCTTTGGTCTCGTACCAGATTGAACATGATTTGCGGAATTTGCAGTACAGTTTAGGGCTTCTGCAATACGCACAGTCATCGCAGTAATACGTGTTGTCCTTCAGACAAATTATGTCCGTGG
>CAZHDS010000544.1:0-1144 GCA_964531495.1 uncultured Ignavibacteriales bacterium | reverse complement strand
ATTGAAGTGTGAGTAATGCATTTTCCCATGGTATTCCGGTATCAGCCATCTGTCGAAAGATATCACCAATCCATGCGGGCGTGTAACTGATGTCTTTCATCAATTGCTTCCGCGCAGCGGCATCAAGGCGCCGGTTGAGCTTCGCAATCACACCGTCATCGACTCGCCTTCGTCCGATATGACGCAACGCCTGGATGACCAAACCGCTGATTCTCCCGGCAGTGGCCATGTTGCGAGGCGTAGTTCTCTTTAGCGTGATCTGACGCTTACCTATCTGGACGGTGCAGGAACGGCCATCAGTGAGATAGACTACTCTCATGGGTACCTGGGAAGACAACCCGAGCAAATTGGCGGCATATGCGCCTGAAGGCTGAAGACGAATCGCATCACGGCCAGCCAGTGCTTTGGCGACATCATCAGTCGACGGAAGCAGTATCCCCAGTTGGTCGTCCATCCGGGGATAATCGTACAAACCCCTCGCCAGTTGCCGAATGACCCCGCCATCGCGCTGCCGCTGAAGAATGGTAGACACAGAAGATCGTCCGCCCAGGTCCTTGAAATGCCTCGGCGTGAAGACCCAGCCCTTGCCATGACCCTTTATCCTGGCAAGTACTTGTCTATCAATACTATGTACGTGCTTTCCCATATCACTTTTGAGCCTATTATGTACCACTCTTTGTCCCATAACATACCCGCTCAGACCGTCATTGTCCACTCATTAATTGACAAGCGGCGGCTGCACGCCTGCTTACGAAGCTGGCGCGGGCCAGCTCGTGCTGTTCTCCAGTTCTAGGGATGTTTGGCTCGAATGATCAGAAACATCCTCTTCCCCATGGATCGTATACCCAATTGCCGCATAGCCCTTCTTGCGTCGCTCGAACATACGCCCCAACACGGGCACCGAATCATCCAGAAAATCATAAATCATGACGGCCCGCTTATCAGCACAAAGACGGTGCAGCCGGCCTGCATACTGAGCAACAGTGCCCTTCCAGGAAACAGGCATTGCCAAGAGCAGCGTATCCAGGCGGAGCCGCCGGGGACACACCCACAGTGAAGAAAGTTGCAGCTTTCTTCGGTAAAACGCCCGGGGACACACGTTCAGTGACTTTGGGAGGAGAACATTCTGCATGGCTGGTCTTTT
>CAZHDS010000543.1:0-1778 GCA_964531495.1 uncultured Ignavibacteriales bacterium | reverse complement strand
AAAACATTTGCGCCCTAGTAAACACTTGTTTGTCGCTAGGCCTCTTGGTTTACCCAGAGTATTAAAGTATCTGCCACAGCTTCATATTGTGTTGGTTTGCCCCCCCCCGGAAGATTCAAGGAGCTAGTGTTTGACATTGGGTCGGTTGTTATTTCAGATGGCCCAAGTAAAATAGCTTGTTATGCGTATGCATGTGTGTCATTTGGGTCTGTTCACCCAGGGGGTTCAAGTCTTTGCCTCGTCTCCATTTCGGTGTTTTAAAGTTGTAATCCCAAAAACACGAACAAAAGTAATACGTGCGATGGCTTTTCCACATTTAGATATATACACAATGATGCGCCAATGCTACTCCATCGTCACAGGCTGATGTTAAGGATTTGCCGCTTTCGAACGATATTGTGAAGACGAGGATCAAGGAAATGACCGAGAAGGCCGCTGCCCTGGCCGAGAAATGCAAAGAGTTGAACAAGGACGACTTGCAGGCGTTTGAGGAGAAGGTTGCCACCATCGTCGCGAGCGCTGCGACCGTCAAGTCCACCTTGGTTGAGCAGGCTGCGGCAGTGAACTGGAAGTTGAAGCAAGCGACCTCCAAGATGCGCAGCGAGTATCAGACTAAGAGGTGGCAGGCGAGCAAGCTTGCGCAGCGTCTCGTCGGAGGCGGGTATCTGCCAAGGCATTCGATGCTCGTGGCTGAGATGGTTTTGAAGCTGACGGAAGAGGAGACGGACATGAGTAAGATCTGCTTCGTGGGTGGCACGAGCGAGAAGACCTCCTTGCTCATCGACCCCGTTGGCGACAACGTCGACCCGACGCGCGTGATGGCTTTCACGAAGAACACAGAGCACTGCCTGATGAAGCCCCTGTTCGATTTGGTTCACGAGCAGCGTGAGGAGGTGTCGAAGAAGGACGCTGCTTTGTCCCTTGCGTTGGAGAACAACCCGAAGTGGCCTGGGAGCTTCGGAGTTCTAAGTGGCGTAGCTACGCCAGACGAGATCGGAAGTTTTGCTGCGTTGCACGACAGTGGTTCAAAAGGTGGGCGGCCGTGGATGATGTGCATGCGCAAGAGCAATAAGCGCTTCGGCCCTGGTGCAGTGCCTACGCCTGGCGCGCCCACCGTCTTCATGCCCGCTTCTTTCAACAAGAGCACGTACATCCACGCCTATCCTGTAGCCGCCTTCCTAGAGAAGGGCATTAGCCTGAATGACTTTGATGCCTTCTGCAACACCCAGGACGGAAAGGAGTTTATGGAGTCGAGCCAGGTCTTCGTCAGGGCGCCTGAACACTCCGCGGTGTTTGTTCCTGCGGGATGGGTAGCTCACGTGCTCCACACTGACATGTCTGCCGCTCCTAGGAAGCCCAAGTTGGAGGTTGCCAGCGTGGTGGTGTACACGATGTTCTGCGACAAGCTCTTCGAGAAGACCGCAGCGGCGTCTAAGCGAGCCTTGGTGACGTGGAATTGCGATTACTTCAAGAACAAAAGGGAGAGCGACATGTGGATGGAGAGGCGCCGTCTGTTCGAGCAAACCTTTTTGATTACGTAGGTTGGGAAGTGTTCGGAGTGACTTTGGGCTTGCGCAAGAGTAGGTTGCATTCCAATTGCTTTCCAAAGTTCATTATCATAATCATCACTAGCATCATCATCATCATTTTCATTATCAAATGAAGTTTTGCGAAATTAAAAGAAGGTCCGTTGTAATCGTGATGTTTAGAATCCAAAAGCTCAAGCTGATGTTGGAATTGTAAAACTTGAGCTACAGTGCTTCAGAGTTTCCCTCTTG
>CAZHDS010000542.1:0-1779 GCA_964531495.1 uncultured Ignavibacteriales bacterium | reverse complement strand
CCGCGCTACGGCCATCCAAAGGCTGCACACTGCGCGATTTTTCAAAGAGCCTGGCAAAACGCTTACATCATCCATTCACAGTCTCGCTTGGCCACCACACAGGCCACCCCTTCTCCAGAGCAATCCTCTTAGATATTCTCCAGACCTTTCGGATTCCTACTCGTGACTCCAAGTGACTCCAGGCACAATTGCCCGCACAATGCATAGCACAAAATCGAAAGAGTAACCTCAGCGCCTAACAGAAACGATTTCTGTCAGTTTCTGTCCCTAATTATCATCAGGCCCACGAAAGTAATGCGACTCAAGGCGATCCTCCCACTCGTACCGTTACTTGAAGACGGGTTTCCAATTCTCCAGATAGGTCTTGATTTCGAGCAACCTTTCTCTTTGTATCGCACCACGCTTCGCAGCCAGGTACTCCAACCTTTGGAGAGCATACTCCTTCCCGTCAATCTTCATCAGGACCCATCCAGCAAGCTCCCGCTTCTCCTTTTCCTCCGAAGTGGAGATCACCGTGATCATCGAGTCAACTGCGGCATCCCCAATCCTGCTCAACGCTACCGCAGCAACATGGCGGAATTCCGAAGGCGCTGCTTCTTCGGAACGGAAGCCAGTAGGCTCGTAAGAGAGCATTTCCGTAAGTGGTTTGACGGCTTCAGTTGCTCGAAGTATTCCAAGAAGTTCGATCGCATAATGCAACGGACCGTTAAAAGAACGGTCAATATCTCGTTCGGCGACTATCTTGAGCAACCCAGCTATCAATGCCGTGCGTTCCTGCTGTAGATCCCGATAAGTAGCCTGCCTCTTGAGGGGGTCTTTGGCAAGGAGTCCATCCACCTGTCCTTCCCCGCCGGACAAAATCGAACAACTCAAGATCATTACGGGAAAGATGATCACTTCTGCACGCATTGCTCACCTCCGCTGTGTCAACAGGCATGGTCCGAAATGTGTTCAACAACGATCTCGCCACTTCCGCCCAACACCTTTACGATCCTTTCGCCACAGCATTCCTACAACGGAATCTAGGATCGTGTTACCAAGTCACTGGTTTCGCTTGCATCCTGACTACATCCGTGAGCCTCCATTGTACAGCTATTTCAGTTCCTCTTTCAGAGATATTAGATGAGTTGGATTGACGAAGGCCTTCTCGACCTTGTCTCCGTTGCGCACCTCGACCAGAAGCAATCGGACGCCGGCATACTCTATCGGAATAGCACTCCCCACATTCTGGATCTTAACACCGTCGGTCAGCGTCATGGTGTAAGGTCCGCCGGGTAGGTTCCGAAGTACCATCGGCTTTGCCTCGTCGCCTTCCGCGTGAAGGATCCGCTGACTACTAACCCCGAAGAAAAGCAGAACTAGCCCCGTAGTCACCAACACGATCAGGAACTGTTTTCTTGAAGACATGCTGTTCACCCTTTCTCAGCCTCTAAGGCTGCTGCACATTAATGCTAAACGTTTTGGTTCTTGAAGTACCGCCTACGGTAGCCGAGACGGTCGCCGTCGTCGTGCCGACAGCCACACCCGTGACATTATACGTGACCATGCCCGATGTACCTGTCGTTCCGGACGTCGGGTTGATCGTGGCGGTGCCCGGATCGAACCCGCTGATGGAAATGGCTGCGCCCGCAAGGCCCTGATTCTGAGAGTCCTGCACCGTGACCCAACTCAACTTTGATGCGCCCACGTTCACCGTCTCCGGTGAGACGCTGAGGGTGAAGTCGTTCACAGGGCTGCAAGACAGGGATTGGTGGCAACTACCAACCGAAGGGCTCCCAG
>CAZHDS010000541.1:0-1785 GCA_964531495.1 uncultured Ignavibacteriales bacterium | reverse complement strand
TGGATCAAGATTTTCTTAAATGCCTCTATCTGCGCCTGTAGTGTACTATTCTGCTCTTCTTTCTCGTTTCTATTTAGTTTTACTTTGTCATCTTAACAAGGTCCTGTGTATTCATGTGCTTTGACTCTCAATCGGGTGTTTGCGCATGCATCGGTCAATATCGTATTGTCGTCGGTGATGTCGGTTCCTGATAAGTTCAAGCACTTCCTGAAACGTGTTCGCCTGTGTAGGCAAGAGGTATGCCAACATCCACCGAATATCACGTGTCGACAGTAAAGGCATGTCCTCCTGATGACGCACCCGTTGGGAAAGCATGAACAGTAAGGCCAGCATGCATAACGCGACATGATGATGCCACGCTCGCCAGGTTCGAACCTGATACTCATCCATCCCGACGTCGCTTTTGGCATCTTCAAAACTCCGTTCGATCCAGTATCGTTGCATTTGCATCAAGAGCAGTTCACACCAGCTCAGCGTCGCTCCATCCAGCGTGAGATTACTGAATGAATATTTATAATCACTGCCGTCAAGCGCACGACTGACGATCAACAGTTCCCGGCGGGGCGCGGCTTCCTCGCCATTCCATGTGAACACCTGGGTCACCAGTACCTGCCTGGTATGCGCCCCTTTGGTGCCGGTCCGATAGGAAAACTGCTTCCAGTCCGCCTCTGCACTCTCAGCGACAAGGTGCCGTACTTCCACTGGCGGGGGATCGCTTGCCTCCACCTGATAACGGCTCGGATGACGTCCACAGCTGCCCTGGCGAGCCGGGATAAACGGGTGAGGCGGGGTGAGGTATACGGCGTCATTGGCATGAATATCCAGCAGATACCGCTCTCCATCATCGGCCAACCCATAACGGAGTTTGGAATCATGCCCATACAGGCCATCTCCGCCCACCCAATCAAATGCCACCCCGCGCGCACGATCCTCCCGGACCATGTCCAAAGCCAGCATGGATTTGGTTTGTCCCGTCCGCTTGTCCTGAGGAATACCCGCCTTGTCACACCGAACAGGATCGCTCGTCCAACATGCAGGTAAGAACAACCGAGTATTGACCAGCCCGCGTTCGTGACCGCACACTACGCTTCCGAACACAGCCACTTGCCCATTGTCCACCTTCCCCAGGCTTCCCAAATATTGTCGGGCAACTCCGACCGATTTCGTGCCCTGTTTCCGCCAGCCTGATTCATCCAGGATGTATCCGATTTTCTGCCGGATGGCGGATGACACCTGGAGGAGGAGCTGCCCGGTATCCGTGGCGATGCGTGCAATGACCGCCTCGGCGTTCCAAGGAGAGTGACTGATAAAGTGGTGCATGTTTTGGAGATTGCTGTCCTTCACCACTTCAGTCATGGTTTCAATGGTCCGTCTTTCGGCTTGAAATAGACCACTTACGTACTGCTTCGCCTTGTCAATGGCAGAATGGGTTCGACTTTTGAACAGGTCCGCATATCTTTCAACGACGTCATATAATTCCTGTGCCAAGTCCTCAAAATCTGCCGCTGTCTGGTCTCTTGTCATGTGTTCCTCCTTGTGCGATCTCTACTGTACAAGACGCTCTTTGACGACATGGAACATCAGACATCTTCAAGAGGGCTAATATGACAAGAGAAACAACCGCATTATTTCAAAAAACGTTTTCACAAGCCAAACTTGACAAAGTAAAATTAGTGCTCAACTATTACCCTGATTACAAAACATATCTGGAACACCTCGGAAATGTTCTGCAAAAGGAATATGACATCCTCAGATACTATCTCGCAGCGATGATCGGACTCGTTT
>CAZHDS010000540.1:0-1786 GCA_964531495.1 uncultured Ignavibacteriales bacterium | reverse complement strand
TTATATCGGCAATAACTTCATTTTCCCTTACGTTCAGGATTATGTGAACACTCTTATCGGCATCCTCCAGGTTTCCGTGAACCGCAGCATTGGTGAAAGCCTCTGAAACAGCAAGACTTAGCCCTCGAACGAGGTCATCCTCAACAGAACCTTCGGCGAGTACGCGCAGCAGGTCGTCCAGCACCTGATCGGACATTTCGCGTCGGGACGGATATGTGAATCGGTGTTCCGTCACAGCCCGTTCACTTTCACCTGGAGGATAGTGAAATCATCAATGCTATCTTCGGCGGCACCAGCTGAGAAGCGGTCCACCCATTCCTTGACCTTGTGGCAGAAGTCATTGGGCGACAAACCTATCTCAGCCGAAAAGACCTGCTCGGCGCGCTCGCGGCCGAAGAGATTGTTGTCAGCATCCATCGCCTCAGTGAGACCGTCGGTAAACAGGAACAGCCGGTCACCCGGTTTGATCTCCCGCTCGCCCTGTTTGTAGACGATTTCGGGGAACTGCCCAACAATGGGGCCACCTTCCGGCAACTCGACTACCCGCCGCTCGTCGTCTTCCCAGAACAACCCCGGCATATGGCCGGCGTTGCAGTAAGTGAGCTTCATCTGGTCAAAGTCAAAGCGGGCGAAGTACATGGTAACGAACATCTCCCGATCTTTGATAATCTTGTCCGCCATCAGCCGATTAACCGTACCGGCCAGTTCCGAAACCGACATGCTCGGGTTGGAGTCGAGCGTTGATTTGATTATCCCCGAACAGGCCGACATGATCATCGCCGCGGGAATACCCTTGTTGGACACGTCTCCGAGGATCACCATTGTGGAGTCATCATCCACCGCGAGGATGTCGTAGAAATCGCCGCCGACCTCACCGGCCGGGAAATAGATAGCCCCGATCTCGGCTCCCGAAATGCCTTCGACGCTATCAGAGAGAATCGTCTCCTGCACCTGCTTGGCAATGACCATCTCCTGGGCGACTTTCTGCTGCTTCAGCTTGAGCTTGATCAGATTGGAGTTCTCCACCGCGACCGCCACAAAATTGAGCAGGATCGACAGCGCCTCCCCGTCCCGTTCTTCAAAATTGCCACCCCCGAACTTGTTGATCAAGATCATCACTCCACGACAGACTTCCTGAGTTTGAATCGGACTGGCAATCACTGATTGCAGGACGATGCCATCCTCAGACTTCAGATCGAGGTCAGCCAGGATAACCGCCTGGCGGCTCTTGAAACAGTACGAGGCAATATCAAGTCCATCTTCATATAGCAGCGACTTGACAAAGGCTTCCCCAACCCCCCAACTGATTTTGTTGGTTAGTTCACCGTCTTCTTCAAGCAGGATCAGGCCGACTTCACCGTCAACCAGTCGGATCGCCATATCCATCGTAACCGACAGCACAGCATCTATTTCAAGGATTGAGGTCACCACGGCGCCCATAGTGGCCAGGTCATTGAGCTGGGCCTTCCGGGATTCCAGGGAACTCTCAAGTTCCTCGATTCGCGATGTTTGCTCGGCAGTAGTCATCTGTCAAGTTATCGACAGAGGAAGGCAGGAATTGATCGGGTGCGACCGAAAACGGTAAATAGATGGCTGACCGGCAGTTAGTCGTCTACTTGTGACGGCATTTCAAACGGATCGGACTGCCCTGAAAACCAAATTCGGCCCGAAGCTGATTGGCCAGGTACCGGAGATACGCTTTATCGACCATATGGGGGCGATTGGAAAAGAAAATGAATGTCGGTGGCGCTACTTCACTCTGCGTTACGTAGTTGAACTGTATATA
>CAZHDS010000539.1:741-1789 GCA_964531495.1 uncultured Ignavibacteriales bacterium | reverse complement strand
GCAAGGGCTCTGGGTGACTATATCGAAAAACCTCGCGAGACGCGTGGCAACGCTCGCTTTCCATCCAGTGATTCGGACGAGATCGCGCGCTTCCGCAAGTACTATCAACTAAGTTGGGATGATTTCGCCTCCCTCGGCATCAATATTTCGCGACCGACTCGTATGATCCTCGGGCACTCCCACCGAGCGATGGCCTGGAACTCACCGGACGCCCCATCGATAGATGTCTCTGATGGCGCTGTCACGGTCTACAACACTGGTGGCTGGCTTAGCACTGACCATGGTGATGCCTCCGGCGCCAACGACCGCACCGCCGAACTCTTTCTGCTGCGGGATGGTGTATTGAGCTCGGAGCGGGGTTAGGTACATATCGCATTGGCACAATGCGCCCAGAAGGACTCGGTGCGTTCGAGGGCTGTCCTCACTTCTGTCGTCTACGTGGTTTTGGAATGTCGAATATCCGGAAGCAGAACTTGGGGGAAATCGCCCCAGCGGCTTTAAAGGCCGCCCGTCGGATCGACTTCATCCCAATCGGAGCTTTGAGCATTCGAGCGACTAGCTTCACAGGACCTACTATCTTTGATCCTGGCTCACCGGCAGGAAGTGATTTTGCCCACTCAATCCATTCAGACTCGTTTCTGAATTTTGGAGTGATCTTTGCATGTTGGTAGACGTCGATCACAGCCTTGATCAGGGCGGGCTGACGATCCTCGTCATCATTGAGGCCATTGCAGAGCACAAGCCAGTCGTGCACCCTGAGCTTCTGAACAGCTGTTCTCATGTCTCTTAGGATCTCGCAGAAGCTCTCGTCTCGTTTGATGTCTCCTCGCCCGAACATTGGATACAACATCCAGCCCCAGTCGACTTCGTAGGGCATTTGTAGGTCGATATCATCGTTGCTCGCAAAGCTATTGCGGAGATTGTGAAACTTCACCATACTCTGACTGTGAAATCGACTGGCATAAGAACTGCCGCGAACAAACCAGTCCAAGGCATAGGCTACGGCGAAGTCCTCTCGAGATATGCCTAACTTGCGGTCTTGATACAT
>CAZHDS010000539.1:0-731 GCA_964531495.1 uncultured Ignavibacteriales bacterium | reverse complement strand
TCCCTTCGAAGGAAGTCCTTCAATGCAATCAGCTTAGTGGTCTTATGATCCGGGAGTATGTCATATAGCAGCTCGTGTGCCGCCGGGATCTCGTCTTGCCAATTGTCTCTCCTGGCCTTGAATCCGGGAGTGATCGACGGAGTCCATTGAAAAGTGATCCATTTGGACCATTTGTCCGGGCTATCCGCTACGGACTCCACGAAGTCTCTCAGAAGCGAGTTAACCTCCATCTCAGCGATCAAGTCGGATGCTTTTTCCGCCACAGCGGCCCCGTCTTGCCAGAGTTTGATGAATGGCTCTGTGACGTCGCTGCCGCTCCGTTTTGTCAGAGGTATCGGCACCAACCTTCTAGGAGCATTCACGTAAGTGGTTATGAAGTCCATCAAATAGCCCTTGCTGCCGTACTCCAAGAACCGATTGTGTGGGTTCTCGAAATGCGCCCAGGCCGTCTGTGGCACCGTATTGTCGTAGACCCTGGAAAACTCCCCCCCTACGGTATCGGTCGATTTCATTGTTCTTTCCTCCACTGCTCTGTGTCAACCCAAGTACAACCAGATTGTCTGCGTTTGCGAGGATGGGGTGGCCAAACCTTGGCTTGCGCGTAGGCAAACTGATTTCCCGAATATAGCCGCACTCATCAACACTTATACTCCATTTGGTCGCTGAATATTCACACAAAAAACCGGCGAGTGTTGTAACACCCGCCGGTCTTCTATAGTAGGTCAGGACCC
>CAZHDS010000538.1:0-1792 GCA_964531495.1 uncultured Ignavibacteriales bacterium | reverse complement strand
CGACGAATCGCTGCGAAACAAGATCGAACTGAAGCGGTACGTGACCGATAAGGTGGGCCTGCCGACGTTGACGGATATTCGAAACGAGCTGGCCAGGCCGGGGCGGGACCCGCGCGAGACGTTCGAGCTGTTCCAGTTCGCCGAAGGTGTCGAGAAGATCGAGGATGTGAAGGTCGGCATGGTCTTGCCGGGCCTGGTGACGAATGTGACCGCGTTCGGTGCGTTTGTGGATATCGGCGTTCATCAGGACGGGTTGGTGCACATCAGTCAGTTGGCGGACAGTTTCGTCAAAGATCCGAGCGACATCGTCAAAGTGCAGCAGAAGGTGAAAGTCACGGTTATGGAAGTGGATCTGGATCGCAAGCGGATTGGCTTGTCGATGCGGAAGAATCCGGAACCGTCGGCGAAGAGATCCGGTTCGGATCGTGCGCCTCAAAGGGATCAGTACCAAGGTCAATCACGCAAGCCCGCGCCAAAGCCGGCCCAGGGCGGTTGGTTCAGCTCGGCATTGGATCAGGCCAAGCGAAAGGATTGATCGGGTCGGTTTTCTCATCGCGAGAAGCCCCCGAATACGCTCGAACCGCTCCTCGACCGGTTCGACATGTTGGCCAACCACTCTATCATCTCCTCATCCATCTTCGGAACCGACGATCCTCTGGGCAAAATCCTCACATTCGTCACATTCATCGCTCTGATACCAGGCGCACAAAGTTAATGCGCTCGGCATGATTCTGCCGATACCAGTCATAGTGAAACCTACCGATACTATTGCATGCAGGGAGGCTGCTATGACTGTCGAACCACGCAATACGATCCGAGAATTGCAAACCGTCTATCGAACAGAGACCAAGGCCCGCTTGGCCCAACGGATTCAGGCTGTGTGGCTGGCTCGCAAGGGCCGGACGTGTCCCGAGATCATGGACATCACCGGCGCCAAACGCCGAACCGTTCAGCAATGGATCGCCAGCTACAACCGCGGGGGGATCAAGGAACTTTTGGATAAGCCACGAAGCGGCCGACCGGCGTTGTTGAGTCCCAAGCGTCAGAAGCAGCTCGCGCGGCGCATCGAGGCAGGGGCCACAGATGCCGACGCGGTCAGCGTGTTCACCGGGCCGGCCGTGGTAGCCTTGCTGGAGCGGGAGTTCGGAGTCTTGTATTCCCTTCGCGGTATCGAACGGCTCCTGGGGCGTATGGGATTCTCGTATCTTGTTCCCCGCCCGCGACACGAAAAGTCAGATCCTGCCGCCCAGGAGGCTTTTAAAAAAACTTCCCGCCAATGCTGGCTCAAATCGCCGTCGATCATCCCGGCAAACGAATAGAGACGTATTTCCAGGATGAGGCAAGATTCGGTCAACAGGGCAGGCTGGCGCGAGGCTGGGCCAGGCGCTCTGAGCGATTCACAGCCGTCCGTCAAACGAAGTATGATTGGCTGTATGTTATCGGCGCGGCTTGTCCGCAAACCGGCCATGCCGTTGGGATGCTCTCGCCTTACATCAACGTTGCGATCATCGACATTTTCCTTGCCGAATTCGCCAAGGAGATTCCCGAAGATGTTCACGCCGTGATGGTCTGGGATCAAGCCGGCTTTCATACAGGCAAAGAGTTGAGAGTCCCGGAGAATATGACGATTGTTCCGTTGCCACCCTATTCGCCGGAGTTGAACCCGATGGAAAATCTTTGGCATTACCTGCGAAGCCATTACTGGTCGAATCGTGCGTTCGAGGACTACACCGCCCTCGTTGATGCCGCCGAAGAAGCATGGCAACGCTCAGTCTGCAACCCAGCCACCATC
>CAZHDS010000537.1:0-1794 GCA_964531495.1 uncultured Ignavibacteriales bacterium | reverse complement strand
GAACTGCCAAAGCCAGCCATCATTCTCATCTCCGGGCTCCTAGTCCTGGCACTCCTTCGAGTCACCATGCCCAGGCTAACAAGTCGTTTCCTGCAGGAGAACCCCCTCACCGTCCTTCTCGCACTAGCTGGCCTGGTGTATTGGGCGTGGCACAGTTCGGAAAAGCTCGCAGAGAAGGTCGGGCGGCGAAGGCCAGGTCAGGTGCTGGCCCGACATCATGTGGTGCCGGACAGAAAAGCTCTCACGAGCGAAGCGCGGTACATCAAGAAGAAGGTGCGCCGAGTATCGAAGGAGGACAGAAAGGAAGAGAAGGCAGCAGACACTGACCTCGAAAAGGCGTTGGAACTGCTGGAGAACAACGAACTCAACGGAGAAACGAAGAACAAAGCCATCCAACTCATTGACAATGCACTACGATCATCGAGGCGCGTCCATTATCAGTGTGCGAAGCTCGCCAAACTGGATGATGCGCTCCGTCGCTATGACTGGGGATGGCTCAAGAAAGCTCACGGAGTTCATTTCGCCGACCTCACACCAGAACAACAGCAACTCGTTCGGGAAAGCTTCGACGAAGAGCGAAAGCGGGTCAAGATAGAAGAGCTACTCGAGAAAGTCGAACTTGAAGTAGGACTTCATGTTGCGGCAATGAACGAATACTCAGACAAGGCCAAGTCTTGCCTGGAAGACAACAATCCAGCCGGTGCTACTGGATGGATAACCAAAGCAATCGAGCAAGACAAGAAGGCGGAAGAACTGGAGTCAAAGATTCTAGGCTGGGAGAAGCGGCTGATCAAGCTCGTGAAACGACAACTCAAGGAACTGGAGAGATCCTCTTGACTATCGGACCCACTTCTTGAGGAAGAGAAACATCAGTTCCCAATCCTCAGGGTTGTCTGGTTGGGCACCGCGGAAATGGATGCCCTTCATAACCTCTAGGTCTGTCTTGCGCACGCCAAGGGCCTGTCCTCTTGCGCGGACGAAATCGACAAGCGCCTGCGGCAATGGTTCTTGCTCGGTGAGTTCTTCGTCTTCCTCAGTGAATTCCGACACGCTGACGCCAAGCGTGCTCGCCAGTTTCGCCAGGACATCGAAAGAGGGGTTGTCTTTTCCGCCAGTCTCGAGTTGCCAAAGGTAGGCACGGGAAACGCCGGATTCTTCGGCAAGCTTCCCTGAACTCCAGCCTTTGGCTGTGCGTAGTATTCTCAGTTTTTCGCCTAGAGGCATACCGTTTCCTTGGCTGGTCGCAAGCGTAGCTTTTCTGACTTTTGTATTCTGTAGTATGCCATTATCTCTTGCAAAAGACAAACAAGATGGTGTATACTGTAGATAAATGGTGCATTCTGTAGCAAACACAACGGAGAATCAGTCATGAGTATCTCGTTTCTTGAGTCGTTCTACGACCTCCACTCTGGATTGTGCAACGCCGTCGTCCTGATCTTGGTGTTTGGCGGCATGGCACGCATGGCCTTTTGGCGGGAACACGACGGATTGCGTGTCGGAGGCCCGCTGGCAGTTGGTCTTGCAGGTCTGCTCACTGTCGCCCTACTCAAATGGGCGCGCGTCGAAGGCAGAAGCGTGATCGAGTTCGGCCCTTGGGCCGCGGTCATCCTCGCCGAGGCAATCCTCATCATGGGCTGGGCAGCATTCCGGAAGAGTACAAAATCGTAGCCCCTACAAATCAGAATGGCCCTGCGGACAACGCCCAGCTGACAGCCTAATCTACCTTCCGGCATGACGGACGCCTCCATACACGCAGTTCGAACTGGAACCGCCGGCGCGAAGGAGGAATCCCTT
>CAZHDS010000536.1:0-1797 GCA_964531495.1 uncultured Ignavibacteriales bacterium | reverse complement strand
AGCAGTAAACTTCATGGCACCTTTCTTCATTGGCTTCGTTTTCTTGGCCTTCTTAAAGCCACACTTCGCCTCAGAAAAATACTCGACTCGACAATAACTTTGCCTCCTTTCCCAAACTCGGCCTTCAAGGAAATGCCCTCAAAACCGCCTCCCAACTTTGCCGTGACTTCTGTAGATAAGACAATCCGCATCTTCTTTACGCCAGAGTCCCTCCCGGCTTTGATCAGGTCGATGGCAGCTTTCTTCTGCTCTTCACCCCCCCCCGGGGGAAGTGTCGTTGAAGACCGTATCTATGCCCTTCCACAGAATTCATGGGAGTGGGAACATGACCGGTAGGATCACCTTCTGGAAGGACCTCTCTTCTTAACCTCGTCCAAACACATGCGTAGACCGGCCATTGCATTCAGAACTGGCATCTCTGCCGGAGTGACATGCATCTCCTGTGTCAACGATTCGACTTCCTCTCTCATCAGCATGGTCGTCCTCCCACTTTTTTCAGCCCACCACCACGAACATCACCCACCACGCGATGTAGCTCAGCACCGCGTATGCAGGGCTACACCAAAACGCAACGAAGGTGACGTAGAGGGCGGAAACGACCATTGTGAGGAAGAAGGTTGGAATGAATACATCCGGAGCGACGATGCAACAGACGATAAAATAAATGACAAAGATGCCACCTCCAAGCTGCGGACAGACCCATGACAGCACGATAAGAACAACCGGGATGAAAGCGTACCAGAAGATGTAGCTTCGCCCGGTTGCACATAATCTCTCGTGCTCCGACTGCGGCGATGGCTGAGTGTGTGCTTTCTTCCATTCCGTTTGAGCTTTCCATTCCTGACTGATGTCTGTGATATGCCGAACAACATTGGACTGCGGCCATTCAGCAGGCTCCCCGCCAATGCACGGTTGAACCGTGTAGAAGAACACCCCGTTCCGTTTGCTGACTTTGAGGACGCTCCCGCTGTACGGCGGGGCGTTGCCCGGCTGGACAAGGACGATATCCTTGGCCTTGTAGTTGCTGCCGCAACCGGTGCCGCAACCGGTGAGCAGCAGGGCAAAGAAGAAAGCGATTGCAGCAGTGGCGATTCTCTTCATTCACGTATCCTCCTACTGACAGTGTTAGCAGACTTTTCACAGACCTTCGTTCATGGCAGCAAACGGAGCGTGTACAGAACATGACTATGTGCCGATTGGAGTGCGAATCGCTCGTCACAAGACCACTGGAGATCCGGCAGATTCTCCAGATGGAAACGATTCTCAATGGTCTGCTTTACCCAGTCCGTGCTGAGGTCCTTTGGCCAGTCTTGCCCGTGATGGACTGCGATGGTGTTACCGGATATGGAAACCCGCCCACGCGGATAGCCGTATGGAGCGTTTGCCAGCCGCATCAAATCGGTAGATTGCGGAATCCGGTAGTGTCGAGCCAGCAACGGGATGACTCGATCCTCCCAGAGATCGTAATGGCCGGTTGATGATTCCTGCTTTGAATAGGGTGCCGCGACCAATCGCCATTCGGGACGAAGGTAGATCAGGTACCATGGTCCCTCCGTCGGAGGGCTCCACCGACTTTCCTTTGGCAGGTGATCATTCATCCTCTCTTCCTTTCTATGGAGCGGGGGTCCCCTGAACGGTCTTTTGGGAAAAGGGGACCCGGATTTTCAACACACCCCAGGGCCCCACCCCTCTGGCGAACTCCAGGTCATTCTCAACTGTTAGCAAACTTTTCTCGACTTGGTGTGGGCTTTACCACGTCCGCATAGGCCTATTCGGTCAGCAAAGTTTGTTGACATC
>CAZHDS010000535.1:0-1801 GCA_964531495.1 uncultured Ignavibacteriales bacterium | reverse complement strand
TCGAAGACTCGTCCGTTCACAACCGGCTGGATCGCGTGAGCACCGGGATAGTACATGCGTGTGGTCACCGGAGCAAAGCTGTGCTTTCTCTCAATTGTAAGCAGCTCGCCCGGCTGGAGCGTTTTTTTCTTCAACTTGAAGACTTTCTGCGTCTGCTTGCCGTTCTTCCGCATCAAATGCACGACATAATCGATCACCAACCTCAGTGGCTTTCTGCTCAGAGATTCGATCTCAAACGACAATGTCACCTTCCCCCCCAACGGCACGACAGCTGGCGTGATGGTTGCCTTGCGAACCTCGATTTGAGGATTGCTCGGATAGCACAATAGCTCCAGCGCCTCGGGATTGCCTTGCTTCACCAACGTTCGAAGGGCGTGGCTTGTTAGTTTGTCGATTTCGCCGGCCTTGAGCGACTGCCATCGCCTCAGGACGCCGATGACTATCTCCGGACTGTCTTTGGAAATATCGTTAAGATTATTCGCCACGCTCCGCCGCACGGATTCGGAGTCGTCCAGCTTGAGCTGTTCCAGAACGGGCACAATCGGCGAAGGGTCAGCTTTCAGAGCTGGCAAACCCATCCCCCACGGCAGGCGGGGACGGCAGCCCTCGCTGGCCAGACGACGCACACTGCTATGGGCGTGGTGCGCCCAGGACAGCATCTGAGCCATGGCTTCTTCGGGATAGCGCCGAATGAATGGCCGGATCGCAAACTCCGCCGATGCAAACTGCGTGAACCACTCCAGCGCCGCTATGGACAGCTCATATTCGTCCAACCCGTACTGCTCCACATAATCGGGATAGACCATCAATTCGAAGCCCTGCTCGGGCAGCTTGGCTACCGTTGGGCGCAGAATGCTCAGGGCCTCGCGGTAGTCCGGGGGCATATGATCGTGCAGAACACTAGTGATGTGTCGCATGCGTTGTTTCAGTTCACGGCCGTCCCAATCGGCATCGAAAACACCCGCGAGAAACTTCTCCCGCTGGAGGGCAGGATAGTTCGATTTGATCGCATCGGCCAGGGCCGCGACAGTCTGCCGGTTGAACATGTTCTTGAACGGTTCACGCATCGGTCACAACGCTACTGCTTGCAGCAAGTCAGTCTGGTGATGTAGGTTGATACCGTCGCGTCGCATCCGGTGGTGTCATTCAGGTCCCCCCAGTAGTGCTTGTAGCCCAAATGTTCACACAGCTCGTCGGCCTGATCGGGGGTCCAGGCGCAATCATCGAAATGGCCGCTGGCCGAACTGAAGGTGCCACAACTATTGTCCGAAGACTTGTCACAACCACCCAATAGCGCCACCGTTAGCAAGCATAGACAGAACAGGATCCTCTTCATGTTGCTCATCCCTCTTCCTCGGCCGCCTTGATCTTTGCGATGCGATTCACGTGCCGTCCGCCTTCAAATTCAGTAGTCAAAAAGGCCATGACTATCCCCTCAAGATCAGCTATGGGTATGTACTTCTGACCCAACACGAGCACGTTGGCATCGTTGTGCAAACGCGTGTAGTAGGCCATGTCCTTATTAATGGCGATCCCGGCCCTAACGCCCTTGACTTTGTTGGCGGCGATACCCATGCCGTTTCCAGTCCAGCAGACCAGCACGGCTCGATCGACTTCGTTCGATGGTACCATCCGAGCCGCCTTAAGCCCAAAATCAGGATAGTCGCAGGAGTCTTCGGAATTGGTGCCGCAGTCCACGACTTCATGACCATGCGACTCAAGCATCTGCTTGACCCGCTCCTTGGTTTTCAATCCCGCGTGATCGCAGGCAATAGAGATCTTCATTAGACAGTTGCTCCCT
>CAZHDS010000534.1:0-1803 GCA_964531495.1 uncultured Ignavibacteriales bacterium | reverse complement strand
GCAACTTCCACAATGCCGTGACCGGCCCGAACAAAAGGGGCGTCAACGTCATCGCCGAGATCAAAAAGGCGTCACCGTCGGCGGGGCTGATTCGCCCGGATTTCGATCCCGTCAAGATCGCGCAGACCTATCAAAAATGCGGCGCCGACGCTGTCAGTGTGCTCACCGACGAAAAGTACTTCCAGGGCAGGCTGGAATATATCGCCCTGGTCAAGCAGGCTGTCACGCTGCCTGTGCTCCGCAAAGACTTTATCATCGACCCATACCAGGTCTATGAATCCCGCCTGGCTGGTGCCGACGCTATCCTGCTGATTGCCGAGGCGCTCAGGCCCGCTGAACTGACGGACCTGATGATACTCGCCAATCAGCTCACCCTTACGGTCCTGCTGGAAGTGCACGGTGCCGACTCGCTGCTGGCTGTACGCAGTATGATGGACTTTCCTAAAAAACATTACAGCGTCCTGGGCATAAACAACCGTGACCTTACTACCATGAAGGTTGACCTGAACACGACGGTTCGGCTTGCCGATATGGTGGAAGACAGGACGCACCTGGTCGCCGAGAGCGGCATCAAAACGCGGGATGACGTCGAAAAGCTGATCTCCGTCGGTGTCGGCGCGGTGCTTATCGGCCAGACGTTGTGCGAAAACGACGACATCGAAAAGAAGTTTGGCGAACTGTTCGGATAGAGCTGCCTTGTGGATTACTCGATACTGCTTGCAATCGGTTTTGTGATGGGCCTGGTAGGCGGCCTGGTAGGCATCGGAGGGGCAATGGTTATGATCCCGGCGATGGTGTTCTGCTTCGGGCCGGAAAAACAGCACCTTTATCAGGCCGCGGCAATGATCTGTATCGTTTTTGTTGCCATGTCTTCGCTGCTGGCCCACCTTCGTGCCAAATCCATAGTCCCGGCTGTGCTGCGACATCTCATCCCGGTGGCAATGGTCGCCGTGTTGATCGGCGTAGCCCTGAGCAATCTGTCCTGTTTTCAGGGTTCTCAGGGGTATCTGCTGTCACGCATCTTCGGCTGCTATCTCATTTATGTTGCCATGTATAACGGTTTTCGATTTCACCGCGTCATTCGTTGGGTGGACGACGAAATGATCGACCCGACCAGGACGCGAATCACTCCGGTCCGCTCAGCCGTTACGGGTGTCTGTGCCGGCATCGCCTCGGGACTTCTTGGTATCGGCGCAGGCTCTGTCATTACACCGATGCAGCAGATATTGATGAATATCCCCATCCGTCGGGCTATGAGTAACTCGTCGGCGACCATCGTCTGCGTGGCTTTGGTCGGGGCGATCTACAAGAATCTCACACTCAGCCAGCACGGCTTTAGTATCCTCGAATCACTCCGCATAGCCGCCTTTATCGTTCCCACTGCCTTTCTCGGCGGTTATTGCGGCGGATGGCTCATGCACAAGCTGCCGCAGAACATTGTCCGTGCCATCTTTATAGTCCTGCTGCTGCTGGCCGCCTGGAAGCTGCTGACAATCGTGCCGACAGTATAACAATCGGCAGGTGGTCCCCAAGCAGGCAAAACGGTGATAATCGGTACTTTCGTCGGCAAATAAAAGAGGCCGACATCGGTTACGATGTCGGCCAGTATGTGATAAGCCCACGTCACAAGGGCGCAGGGTCGCGTCTGTTACGCGTCTGTTACGCATCTGTTACGCATCTGTTACGCATCTGTTACGCATCTGTTAGTCGCTAAATTGGACTGCCATACCTATGCAAGCGCCCTCGAGCATTTCCTTTCTGTCAACACGCAGAATCTTTGCGCTCTTGATCCGTGCGTACTGG
>CAZHDS010000533.1:0-1803 GCA_964531495.1 uncultured Ignavibacteriales bacterium | reverse complement strand
GAAGCTGGCTACCGTTTTCAGGCGGCATCCAATCTGGTCTTCGATCTGGCCGCCTACTATAACGTGTATCAGGACTTGATGAACGGAGTAGTCGGAACACCGATCCTGAATGCCCCTGAGTATATCCTGGTCCCGGTGTCCATTGTCAACGAAAACAGCTCCAAGTACTATGGCTCCGAACTGGCTGTTGATTGGCAGATGGGCCATGACTCCAAGGTACGAGGGACGTATTCGTATCTTCGCACCGACCTGGGAGAAGTCTCGCAAGACCTGACACCAACCCAAGAAAGAGCCGGTCCAGAGCACCAGTTCTCGCTGGCGCTCTTCACTTCCCCGCGTCCCTGGTTGGATTTTTCGACCAGAGTAAGATATGTGGACGAGGTTGCCTCGGCCAATATTGATGCTTACGCCACGGCCGATGTAAGGATTGCCATCAAACCTCACGCAGGCATTGAGTTCGCTATCATTGGCCAGGACTTGGCTGATGCGGAACATCCGGAGTACGTATCGGAATTGCTTCGTCAAAACAGCCAAGTCCAGAGACGCGTGCACGCTACTCTCAAGCTGAGCTTCTAAAGAATGAGATACACGCTGAAATACATATTGATTATCTGCGTGTCCGTGTTTGGTCTAGCTAGTAGTGTGCAAACCGGGTATTCAGAAGAGTCTGAGTACTCGGAATTCGACATCAAGGCAGCGTTTCTCTACAACTTCGCGCGCTTTGTTGACTGGCCAGAGGATGTTCTTGAAGAGAGTGATAGTCTTGAGATTTGCATTCTAGGGCCGAATCCGTTTAGCAACAGTCTTGAGGACATAGTTGAGGGCAAGACAGCCCAGGGCAAGCCGATTGCGATCAACTACGTATCAGAGCTCGGTGAACTCTTGAACTGCCAGATCCTCTATATCACGAGCGACAGCAAGGAACAGTCAGAAGCAGCCCTGGCGATGATAGCTGATCGTTCCGTTCTGACGGTGAGCGACATCCCGGGATTTGCCTCCCACGGAGGCATGGTTGGCTTCTATCTGGATGATGGAAGCGTGAGGTTCGAAGTAAATCGCAAACTCTCCAGTCAGGCTGGACTTACTTTCAGCTCCAGATTGCTGAACATTGCGCGCCTGGTCTCAGAAAAGGAGCATTAGAGAGCGACATGATGATATTTACAAACATGTCCTTACGCTACAAGCTCACCGGAATTTCGATGGTGGCCTGTTCGATTGCTTTGATGCTCGCTGGAGCGGCGTTCATTGCTTATGATCACCAGGAGACGAAGAGAAACATGGCGAGTGACCTTGAAACGCTGGCCGATGTCATCGGTGCTAATTGCACGGTGGCCATAGCTTTTGATAATGCTCAGGACGCCACCGAAACGCTAGCTTCGCTAGCAGCTGAAGAGTACATATCAACTGCATGGGTGTACCGATCTGATGGCACCATTTTGGCGAACTATGCTTCCAAGGGGTACCAGGGGAATGTTGTTCCAGAGTCCACGCCTGGCCGGGGGCCCGTCTTCGGGACCGATTACTTGGATGTCTTTCGGAACATCTCGATCGAGGGCGAGACAGTGGGAGCGGTGTATTTGAGGATGGATCTGAAGCCTCTTGAGGATCGCTTGGCGAGCATAGTCACAGCCGTGGCGTTGGTGATTCTAGCCACTTCGCTCGTGGTCCTCATGGTCGTATCCAGACTCCAGCGCGTAGTCTCTGAGCCCATTCTGAGCCTTACCGCTATTGCCAAGGAGATTTCTGACAGACGTGATTATTCGGTTAGGGTGCCGGTATCCGGTCGAGACGAAATCTGCTTGC
>CAZHDS010000532.1:0-1805 GCA_964531495.1 uncultured Ignavibacteriales bacterium | reverse complement strand
CCCCTGACCGCCGACCACTATGGGGTCGTTGTATGGCGACACATAAATCTTGTCCTCTTGCTCCGCCACCCGTCGGGCCTCCTTCTCCGCATCCCAGGCAAGTTCGCCGAAAACGACTAGATCCAAGCCATGGGACCTCAACAGTTCCAGACGTGACGATTCAATGTCCTTGGCCACGTAGATCTTTGCGCGGCGTTTTCGAATGCGCATAGCCTCGGCAACCGCCAAGGCATAATTCCCTGTGGACGCCGTGACCACCCCTTTGTCCAGTTCTTCTTCCGTGAGCGACAGGATCTTGTTGATTGCGCCGCGAAACTTGAAGGAAGAGGTTTTCTGCATCGAGTCCAACTTGAGCCAGACCTCGCCATCGATCTGCTTGCTCAAATACATCGAGTACTCGAGCGGCTTGGGCGACAGGTAGTCCCGGCATCTCTCGTAGGCCTCCTGCACCAGCTGAGGTACATCGAGTCGTGGTTGGATTTCAGTCGTCATGTCTGCTCTCCCGATGGAAGGCCGGTCTGCCCGCCGGCACGGCCTCTTGAGCTAGCAACGCGACTGCGGCCTTGGTAACGTCTGTGATGAGATTATTTGGTGCTACGTCCGAGCCCGGCCGCAGAATCATGTCCATGTTGATCATGCCCACGATGTTTTCGCCGCTCGGGATCACATGGTTGTTGACGTAGTCCTTGCTTCCCACCAGTCCGTCTTCTTCTGCGTTGAAGCCGATGAAACGTATGGTCGACTCGAACCGGTACTGGCTCAAGACCCGGGCGGCCTCCAGCACACCGGCCACACCCGAAGCGTTGTCGTCGCCACCGGGCCGGTCAGTTCGCCGACCACGTTCAAGTAGCTTGCTTGCACGGAGACGCTCAGGCCCATGTTCTCCATGTCCAACTGAAACGTCTGATTGTGTGCCTGAGAAACGCGATCGACCACAGCCTGAACAGATGGCGCGGTATCCATACGATCGCATCCTGCTGCGGCAATAATGAGTAGCGCCGCCGTGGCCGGCACAGCCCAAGCGTTGCACCGAAGAAGCACGGTATCGCCTTTCGCCGTTCGCTAGGCGATATCGAGAAGCGCCTTGGCCTGGTTAACGGCTTCTCCTGCATCTTCCGCAAAGGCATCTGCTCCGATTCTCTTAGCCCAACGCTGGGTCACGGGAGCTCCGCCCACCATGGTCTTGAACCGGTCCTTGAGGCCGGCGTTCTTCAGTTCCTCTTCCAGCTGCTTCTGGACCATCATTGTTGTGGTGAGAAGGGCACTAGTGCCGATGATGTCCGCGTTGAATTTGTCCGCCTCTTCGATGAATGCCACCATGGCCACGTCCCGGCCAAGGTCCTTAACCTCAAAGCCGTTGGCCCTGAGCATCGAGACGACTATTGTCTTGCCGATATCGTGCACGTCCCCTTCCACAGTCCCGATGACCAAACGCCCCTGGGTCTGCTCCTGACCGCTGGGGATCGACTTGTTGATCAACGTGGTAACGCGCTCCATGGCCGTGGCCGACATGATGAGCTCGGGGAGAAAGAGCCTTCCCGACCCGAACAGGTCCCCGACCTTTTTGATGCCGGGAATGAACCCCTGGTTGATGAGTTCGATGGGATCGACTCCCTCGCCCAGCCCTCTCTCGGCCACCTCCAGCGCAGCCTCCGCGTTCCCCATGACAATGGCCTCTATCGCACTTTTAAAGACTTCAGCTGACATGATCCGTATATCCGATCTGAGACTTGAAAAGCTCCACCGAATTGATCCGAATATCGAGCAGCTCTGCAATCTTCATCTTGGCTCGGATGCCCTTGGGA
>CAZHDS010000531.1:0-1806 GCA_964531495.1 uncultured Ignavibacteriales bacterium | reverse complement strand
AATTTGCATATGCATTAATGCTTTATTAGGCTTACCCCACAGGCTCCAAGTCTGGAGGGTAAGATATGTTCCGTTCAACTCCACACTCCTCCCTGTTATCCATTGCTCTTGTTCTGCTGTTGGTACTTGCCGTGTCGGCGCAAATTGTGCCATGGCCCCCGACTGCATCAGCCGAATCAGGACCAATATTAATCACAGGTGAAGGTGGCGATGTTCCTAATGGCGTTCCCACCGACGATCCGCCCACAACCGAAGGTGACCCGGATGAACCGGAACACGGGGACTTGAAACAGGTAATCGATGTTAAGATTATTAGCTGGCTCATATTGATCTTAAACTCATAACCGTCAGGTGGGTCTAGTATGACTGGGGACAATAAATATCCCCATGGAAGGGCAGAGCTCGGGTGTCCCCCTGTTCCTCCTCCTTCCATTGGGACCGCCGGTCCACCTGCTGGTGTGAAAGATCTTGACGGACTACTACAACTGGCAGACTTACATCAAGCCGCAAACAACACTCGAGCGGCTGTTAAGATTATTTCACAAGCGTTGGACTTGGCATCAAGTGAAGCACGAGGCCCCTCTTTTATTGCTGATCTTGAACTCCGGATAGCAAACGGTTTGCGCCTGCTGGGTGAATTTGAGGATGCGCTTATACACGTTGTGCGTGCGAAAGCGCTTCTTGGGTCATGTGGCGAAACCGATGGTATTCTAGCCGGGATCGCTTGGTTTAGAGAGGGAACGATCTATTTGCAAAGTGGTGTTTATGAGCGTGCAGAACAAGCTTGTTTGAAAGCGTACGAGCTTCTTCGCTCTACAGATGCATATGAGAATACGGGATATCTTGAACTGGCACTTGGGGCCGTTTATATGCGTTTAGGTGAGCCGGAGAAGTGCCGTGAGTACTACGAAAACGCCTTGTTTACGTTCAAACGAATTGAAAACAAGGATGGCATTGCTCAGACGCTGAATAATTTGGGTTTGATTCTTAAGAATGGACCGCACTGGAGAGAAGCGCTGGATTACTTTAAACGCGCTTTAGCAATCAGTGAGGAATTGGGCAAATACGATAAATTAGCAGTGCGCAGTAAGAATCTCGGTATCTTGTACACAAAGCTGTGCACCTGGACTGATGGCGATACCTGTCTGACGAGAGCGATATCGATCAATCGGGAATTGGGAAACGCCTTTTCGCTAACATCGTCCTATCTCGCTCGCGGCAATCTTCGTCGCCGCCAGGGTCGCCTGACCTCGGCCGCCGCCGACTATGCCGCTGCTCGCGAGCTGTGCGACAAGCATCGGTTCAATCGGGACCTCGTGCTTTGCTGGGAATTCGAAGGCGACCTCGAAATTGACAAGGGCAATCTCGAAGAGGCTCGCCGCCGGCTTGA
This sequence comes from uncultured Ignavibacteriales bacterium, assembly GCA_964531495.1. Lineage (GTDB taxonomy): Bacteria > Zixibacteria > MSB-5A5 > GN15 > FEB-12 > DAOSXA01. The sequence continues at coordinate 416 of CAZHDS010000531.1, read as the reverse complement.
AACAGGCGAAGCCCTGGCCCGCAAAGTGGCGCCGAAAGGCGATTTGATTCCTGAGATCAAGCGTCGCCTGGCCCAGACCTGTCTACTCAGTGGAAACTTCGAGCAGGCTCGCCGCGAAGCGGTTTTGGCCACTCGAGGCGCACGAAAGTTAGGCGATCTGGTTGAGGCGGGTGCGGCACTGCGGATCCTGGGCGAAGCGTATGGAATGATCGGCAAGGATGTCCTGGAGATTCGACTACTTTCGCGGTCCTATCAGATCTTGCGTCAGACTTCGGACCGGCTGGAGCTGGCCCGGGCCCGGGAAGCCTACGCCGTAGCCATGGGGCAGCGTTGTGGCGACTCGGACTGCGTCATGAAGGTGATCGACCTGCTCCGCCACTCGACTGAATTCTACCGCGAAGCCGGAATGACTGAGC
>CAZHDS010000530.1:0-1808 GCA_964531495.1 uncultured Ignavibacteriales bacterium | reverse complement strand
AAAGTCTACTTCCTCTTTCTTTCGCATTTGAATCTTCGGTGTCGAGACCTTGCCTGCCAACGGGGTTGCTCTGAGAGGTGCCATTCCTGTTGTCCACCAATGTTTGGCGTCTGCCGCCGCGACGGCCAGATCAAGACCTCTCTTCTGGGCGCCGAGTTTGCACATGACTATGGGCATGAATATTCCACTGGTGGAAGTGTCTATTGTAGTACTTGATTGCTGCTGCATTTTCATGATCTTGCTCTTGATAGCATTTATGCTGAGTGCGTCGCGTCGCATCTCAATGAGAGTATCGGTTATATAGAAGTATCCGCTTCCCCGTGGAATGTTGGCACCAGGATAACCGCAGGGACAGGAATTGTCAGAACATGTGCCGTCTCCGGCTGGGCGGGTGCATTCGAAATATGTCATCTCTAGCTTGCTGACGACTTGTTCTTTTCTCGTTTCTATCTTCTTGCCAGGCACAAGCTCCTGTCTGGTTGTATTCAAGTCGTTCGGATCTTCCTGTATCTTCTCTGGTTTCAGAACCGGCGCAGGCTTAACAACTTCGGTATCAATATCTTGATAGTTGTCTTTCACAAGTCGAGTCAAGTCGTTCAACGTGTAACTCTTGATTGCAGCCACTTTTGCATTTTCATTGTTCTGAAGTCCGCGTGCGATGACATCATTGGCAATGGCGATCATGCATGTGAGCCGGACGGCCATGTCAATTGTGTTGGATTGACGCATGAGGTCATCGTGAGTGATGCCATGTTGTCTCTTCGTGAATGCACGGATATCCTGCTTCGAGATCTTAAGAAGTTCCAATGTGGCAACTTGCCCGGCTATGAGGGACAGCCGTCTCTCTTGTGATAACTTTGTCGTTCCAGTAGTGTTTCTTACAGAACCACGAGGAACAACAGAGTTCTGCATGAAGGCGGTGACCCCTTCGTCCGTAGGGTTGAGGCCGGACTTGAGGTCCTGTGGCGGTCTTCTCGACCTGTCCGCTTCTGCCGCCGGAACGGATGACGCCATTGGCGTACGGGTATGAGCAACTGATGTGGCAGCACTTCCTGGGAGACCAGATCTTCTCTCGACCGCCTTCCTTCGTGCGTCAGCGGGATGTTTCGTAACCCTAGCTGCTGCGGTCTCTGTCGATGCTGCCCCAGATACGACTATCGAAAAGGGCCCGCAGTTCGGTGTATATTCGGACTGAAACCAGATCGTACCGATCACCCTTTTGATCTCGCTTTCCTTCCACCTGGACCATTCGACATTGCTCGGCGGCCACATGCGAACGTCGAAGCGGATGTGGTACTTCCCAGCGGGGGCCTCATTCAGCAAATCGTATCTGCCAGAAAGTATCTGACCGGGCTCAATTGATGTGTACCACTCCGGCTTCCAGGACACGCTCACAGGATACCTGCCGAAATAGGCCCCCCCCCTGACTTTCATTCGCACCAGATAGATGCCGTTCAATACTACATTCGGGACATTTGATGGATCCGGAACGGTTATGACCCGTTTGCTTACATTCCTAATGGACACTGTCACAGGTATTCTTTCCTTGAACCCGCACTCTCTCTTGTGCAGCTTCATTCGAAACTGCAGGCCCGAAACGGACTCACTCCATGTGGAGAACCCCTCCTGACTGGACTGCAGTGGGGGCGTCTTCTGAACTGCTACAGAACTGCGCTTGGCTCTACCGTTACTGATTCCGGTTGCCTTTCCACGCTTCGGTGTCACCCCTTTCAGCGGGGCCTTGCACGCCGGGCACGTTGCCGCCCTGAGTTTTACAACAATCGTGCATTTGTCGCAGCGGTTTATCT
>CAZHDS010000529.1:0-1812 GCA_964531495.1 uncultured Ignavibacteriales bacterium | reverse complement strand
AGCCGCCAGAAATACGAATTTTGGCCTGTTTTGGGTGAATCGGTACGAATTACGACGGGCCGAAGCCACGATTGGGGCCGTGGAGCCGGCGCTCTGCACGTTCGAAAAGGGATCGAAACTCATCGACTATGCCCTGTGTGAGCGTGACGCAGCCAAATCGAACGGATACCACCTGATGAGATCAGAACACCTTGTTTTCGAAGCTCATTCGAGGACCGCGTCTGACCGTAGGCTGGGTACTCAAGTGCCATCTGCAACACCGCCTCTTCGATCTCCGGAGCCACTCGGTTCTTCATACAAGGCTTCCGCCGGGTCTTCTCCTTCAAACCATCCAATCCTTGACTCTCGTAAGCTGCCTTGATATCGTAGAAGTGTTGGCGGGAGCAGCCACTTTTGCGGAAGCTTCGGATACATTCTGAAGATATTCCCCCAGCTCCAGAAGGGTAAGCTTCTTCTGGACAAGTTTCTGTTGAGTGGTCATCACTACCTCCTGATTTGTTGTTATCTCAGAGGGAAATGGCCACTCGATTCTTATGTAAGTGTCAACTCAAGTCCGTCCTGCCACACATAATGAAGGATTGGATTATTGGAGCAACGCAATGAATGATCGACTGATTCTGTGGGCAATTGTGATCAGCTACATGCTCTTCGTCTTTATCAAGGGTGTGATGAAAGCAAAAACGATTGGCACCACTGACGACTACCTGGTAGCTGGTCGCAATGTGAGTTGGTTCTTACTCTTCTGCACTATGGGCGCAACGGCCATTGGAGGCGGCTACTCCATCGGTGCCATAGGCAAGACCTACGAGTGGGGAGTCCTGATGTTGCTGGTCTCCACCGGTGGTTATTTGCATTTTATATTCTCAGGATTGGTCGTAGCTCCGCAGTTTCGTGAAGCCAAGCTTTACACGGTCGCTGGTTACTTTGGATATCGGTTCGGAGAAGGCCCGCGTTTTCTCGTACTTATTCTTTCGCTTCTCTTTTCAGTATTCATAGTTGCAGCACAGATGGCAGCTTTTGGCACAGTCACAGCGGCCATTCTTCCCAATATGGCTAGCGCTCAAGAAATGTTGCGCTGGGCTATCATCTTAGGCGGAATCATGGTGGTGATATATAGCACCGCAGGCGGGCTAATGGCTGTTATTCACACCGATCTGTTTCAGTTTATTGTTCTGATGGCTGGATTTATCATCACCCTGGCTTTTTGCATTCCGGATATTTCTGACTCATATAATTCCGACACTGGCAAGTTTGTACCATCACGGTTTGGCGTTGTTGATATCCACCAGCCGGATGGACTTGCGAAACGACTATCCCAATCGCCTGACCCCTTGTCCGCACATATCCGAGATCAACTTGGTTCGGAGCATATGGAGACCATCGAGCGAATCTCTGGCGGCGATACGACCACAGTCGAGAAGCGGGCTCTGGCCGCGGCACTGAACAGTCTTCTGGACAATCCCAGCTTATACGATGTGGCCGCTTTTGCAGAAATCAGTCTTGCAGAGCAAACCCAAAAGCGTCTTTCTAACAGGGACGAACTTGATGGACGCGATCTGAGGCGCCTGAATCTCTTGCTCTTGCATGATGCTTATCCAAATGAAATTTCCAGTGATCGTGAGATTTCGGCCGACTTCTTCAAGGTTGAGGGCGGCAAGGGCTGGCTGTTCCTGTTGACCACTTTCCTTGCCTTTCTCCTGGGGGAAACATTTGCACCTGGTTATGCCACTCGCTACTGCATCGGCAAGAACGCAAGAGAAACCAAACTTGGGATTGCCGGTGTTGGTTTCTTTCTGGCCATTACTTTCCCTG
>CAZHDS010000528.1:0-1818 GCA_964531495.1 uncultured Ignavibacteriales bacterium | reverse complement strand
CGGAGCGGGTAATGGGAAGGATACATGGGTATTTGCTGAGATTGTGGGTGAAACAGGAAAGGTCTATTCTGAAGAAATAGCCGAGGACAAAGTCGAATCATTGAAAGATTCGGCTAAGAAGAAGGAACTTACCCAGGTAGTCCCGGTGCTGGGCCGCAGCGACGACCCTTGTCTGCCTCCGGATTCTACTGACCTGGTTTACATGAATCGTGTCTATCATCATTTTGCGAAACCACGAGAGATGTTGCGAGGGATCTGGCGCTCGTTGCGGCCCGGCGGTTACCTCGTCATTGTTGACCAACGGCGCGGCACTCTGCGAGACTGGGTTCCACGGCAAGTGCGTGAGAACAAGCACCATTGGATCGCCGAGACAACGGTAGTTAGGGAGGCAAGAGAAGAGGGCTTCTCTTTTGTCTCCTGTGCCGAAGACTACTGGCACGAGAAGGATCCATTTGTCCTTGTCTTCCAGCGTCCTGAGAAGTTGAAGGCCCCCGGCGATGATCCGGATCCTTTTCGTCCACTTTCGATCGACAATTATCTCCATCTATTTCTTCCAGCGAGCGACCGTTATCAGAATCCCGTCTTTGTTGCCCTGGGGGAGGCTCGCAAACTTGTGGGTCCAATTCTCGAGCATTCAAGTGGGGAAGGGCTGGACATCATTCTGGAGGAATGGGCGACGCAGAAGGAAGAGAGGCCGGCTCTTGCTGCGGGTGTTTCTCTACCTTCGGTACTCACGAAGAACGGCGATCCAAATCTGCCTGACGAGCCTATCGATGTGATTTTCTTTCTGGACAGCTATCACCTACTTTTTCAAGGTGAGACTCTGCTCTCTAAGGTCCATGAAAAGCTTATGTCGGCAGGACGTGTCTATATCTTGGATCGCAGGGCAAACAAATCGTCGTCCCGGAGGGAGGCAAGTCATCGCAGAAGAATCTCGCCAAAAGTAGTCGAGCAGGAAATGCGCAAGGCTGGCTTCTCTTTATGGTTTCGCGGGCCAAAACTGGCTCGTGATCGTTTCCTTCTCGTTTTTGGCAAAGCCCCACCCAAAGAGGCGGCTTCTGACTTGCTCAGGAACATCTCTTCATCAAATGAATTTGCGGGCGACAGCGACTATTCACAGGATAAGTATGATGCAGTCTACGGCAAGGGGCCAACGCGACTCCGCGTAGCGACAGGAAGCCCTGGCGAGCTTGGGCTCTTGAGGGTGCTTGCTAAGATGTTTGCGAGGAAGGAGAACGTAACCGTGTGCTGGAAGAAAGCGGGCTCGGGCAAATCGCTACAATTGCTGCACGACCTAAACGTTGACGTAGCCATGGTACATGCTCCCGCTGCCGAAGCCAAGGCTGTCGAAGACGGCTGGGCAACACACCGCACACTCATCGGATCGAATGAGTTCTTTCTTGTTGGTCCTGCCGATGATCCTGCAGGAATCAAAAGCGTCAAGTCAGCCGCAGAGGCTTACCAAAAGATTGCCACAACTCGATCACTCTTCTTCTCTCGTGGAGACAATTCTGGCACGCACAAACGCGAAATGGAGATATGGGAGAAAGCAGGCATGACCCCTGACGGCCAGTGGTATGTGACTACTGGCGACTTTATGACAGCTACACTGCGGCGGGCCAATGCCGAAAAGGGTTATTTCATGACCGATAGTAGCACCTGGTTCATGGAGCGTGACGAACTCGCCAACATGCAGTTGCTGTTTTATGGAGATGCGCTACTCGTCAACAAGTACCACGTACTCTGCCAGCCCCCTGGCAGGACTCCCTCCGCTTCTGTAGCCGCGAAATTTGCAGCGTTTCTTATATCAGACAGGGC
>CAZHDS010000527.1:0-1829 GCA_964531495.1 uncultured Ignavibacteriales bacterium | reverse complement strand
ATCGCGGAACTCTCTGGCGACCAGAAAATCGGAAATGCACTTCTCCGGTCCCGAAGCGCGATGTGCGGTCTGGTAATAAACGCAATAATTGCATAATCCCCCGGCCACAGCGTGAACCGCAGCCATCATTGGGCTGGTGCCCCAGTGATTTTCACTGTGATAAAGCAGGTTATCGATTCCGAGACCCTTCCCTGTATAGGATGGATCAGGTCCATCCTCGACGCTTTTTACCATCCCGTCGATATCTTCGATATTCACACCGGCATCTTCGGCAGCAAGCTTGATGGCCTGGCAAGCCGTATACCATTCCGTCCTGCCGATATCGGTGGAAAAGTCTACCATACCGATGCCAACGATGGCCGCCCTATCTTTGATGCTCTCAAGTGCCATGTTATGCCTCCCTCTTTTTGAACCGGTAGACGCTCTGCCCATCCGGGAGATCTTCAAACATCACTTCTACCGACATACCGATTTGCAGCTCATCCGGTTCGATCTCGTGTACGTTGGCTACGATTCTCGGGCCTTCTTCCATCTCTACCAGCACAACTGCATACGGAAGTACATAAGCAGGATAGGCCATTTTGTCAGTGGTGAACATGACAAACGAATAGATGATTCCTTTGCCGCTCGATTCCTTCCACTCCAGCGTATCCTGGGAACGGCACGAGGGACACATCGGGCGCGGCGGGTGATGGTACTTGTTGCACTTACTGCAATGCTGCAATACCAGTTTATGGTTTTTAACAGCGTCCCAGTACCCTTGATTATCCAGGTCGATATAGGGACGCATGATGGGAATACCTTCTACTAACTTAGCCATCAATCTACCTCCTCAGAATGATACCGCTTGAAGGAACTGCGGGACCTCCGGTGACCATCGACAGTTCCACATCTTTTACCTGATTGGGAGAAGTTCCGCGAATCTGGCGGACTCCCTCGATGACCAGGTTAAATCCATGCAGGTAGGCTTCTGAAAGCAATCCGCCGGCTGTGTTAGTCGGGATCTTGCCGTCGATGCGGATATTGTCGCCGCCTTCGATGAACTTACCCCCTTCACCTCTCTCGCAGAAACCAAGTTCCTCAAGCTGAATGATGCCGCCAATGGAACACGGATCATAGATTTGAGCCACATCAATATCATCCGGTTCGACCTCGGCGACCCGGTAAAGCTCCTGGCCCATGTACCATGTTTCTACGACGCCCGACATGATCGGTCGCTGATAGACGGTCTGTACCTCCTGTTCTATGGGACAGCTTTGTGAAGCAGCCAATATAATGGCCGGTGTTTGCTTGAGGTCTCTAGCCCGCTCTACAGTGGTGATAATATAAGCAGCCGCGCCGTCGGTATTAACGCAGCAGTCATGCAATCTCAGCGGATCAACGATTATCGGGGATTCCATATAATCCTGGTGTGTGAGCGGACGGCCATAGAATTGCGCATCGGGATTGTTCTGGGCATATTCCCGCAGTACAACAGGCCACCAGGCAACTTGTTCGCGGGTGACGTTGAATTCATGCATCCAACGGTTGCTCCACATACCGGCCCATGCCAGCGGTGCCACGAAACCAAGCGGCCAGGTATATGAGTAGTTTGGCGTCAAAGCTACCGGCATGTATTCAACAAAATCATCGCCCCGGCCATATCTATGCCCGGAAGCTTCGTTGAGGGAACGGTAACAGCAGACGTAGTCAGCCTGGCCGGTGGCCACCGCGGCCGCGGCATGCACAGCACAAGCGCATCCTGCTCCTCCCCCCCCCCTTACTTCACCGGTGAACCGCACGTTGGGAGTTCCCAGCGCATTTACCCGCATCGGCTGGGCGGGCCGGTC
>CAZHDS010000526.1:0-1831 GCA_964531495.1 uncultured Ignavibacteriales bacterium | reverse complement strand
ATGTCCACATCTGCCGATCCGGGAAGTAGACCATCTTTCGACAGGCTCACGGTGGACTTAAGTGAAGTAGGTCAGTGTTCCGACGGGCGCTTCAGCGGGCGGAGAAACCCGACATCGACAGCCACCTCAACAGTAATTTAGAACAACTCGTCGATAGCGTCCTCGCTCGCCTCAGGCATCTTCATGAACTGATTCCACGGGGTCCGGAAAAAATGTCCTTCGCGGACATAGACCAGCATTCGCTTGAAAGTGAGAAGATTCATCTCCGAATCGAGCACGCCGATAACCCGACCGCTCGTATCAAAGAAGTAGTAGGCCGGGATGCCCTTAATCGACATCAAAGTACGGAACTCCGATTCGGTCAGGAGTGAGTCGCGCACATTTATGGGTGTGTCCTCGCTGATGTCAACCCGAACGGCGGTAAAATTCTCGTTTACGAAACGAGCCACCTCAGAGCGCCCGAACACGAGTGAGTCCATATTTTCGCAATGGTCACAACCGGTCTGGGAGATGTACAGAAACAGCGGTTTGGGAGCGACCGGGAAAGTGACCTGCACCGAGTCAAACGGCAGCCATCGCAGGGTGACGTTTTCAACCGGCTCATTGTTCCCACAACCAACCAGGGCCAGGCCCATGAGCAATAGACTAATCAGAAATCTCGTCATGACACGCTTTCGAGTCTTGTTCGCGACCGCGAACGATTATTTGGGCTATTTGGCTCAGGTAAAGCCGCCACTGCCGCAGCCGGGTTTATAGCAGGACGGCACCGCCGAACTGCCCCCGCCGCTGCTGCCCGCAGAAAAGACCGATAACAACTTCCCAGTTTCCACCGAGTCACATTTTGGGCAGCGAACTTCGGCCTGAGACGAATTGACCAGCTCTTCAAACCGGCCGCCACAACTTCTGCATTCGTATTCAAACAGCGGCACGACTACCTCTTCTTATTCGATTGAGACATAACGGCTCCAAAAACAGCCCCGACCGAACTGGCCAGGTACGGATTACACATCATTTGTCAGGTCGATCCAAACGCAGTATACAGCATCGACACACCAAAACCAAGTGCGCCGCCCGCCACCACAAACAAGATCAGCCGTCCAAATTTCGATGATCGGGAGCCGGTCGCTTCTTCACTCATACAGCCTCGCTCATCACTTTCTTGAGGGTTTCTTCAACATCGGCGGCCAATTCGTCCAACCCGGAGTCGGGGATCATGTGAGCGATCATTGTCGGCCGTGCCAGTTTCACTATTGTCCGGCCTCCTTCAGTGTAGACCGCAAACCGGCAGGGCATGAACAGAGCAACCGAGGCATCTTTCTGGAGCGCCTGGTGCGCGAACTTCGCGTTGCAGACTTCGATGATTCTCAACGGTCCCCGCTCCAGACCCTTCTCAGCCAGCGTGGCTTGAACATCGTGCACCGCCAGGACGCGGAACTGGTTATCGGCGGTGGCTTTTTCGATCGCTGCGACAACGTCCTCAAACGGTTTGTCAGATTCAAGCGTATATTCAAATTGCATATCCATCGATCATTCTCCTTGGCTTCTATCTAAACGTTAGACCGTCAGGCCGGCAAAACGATTCGGCCTATTCTTCCCGAATTTCGTAGCTGGTCACCACTTTGCCGGCATTCTCCACCGTCTGGCTAACAGCGCAGTATTTCGATTCCGACATCGCTATCGCCAGCCCCAGCTTCTTGGGGTCCAGGTTCTTACCGGTGGCGATGTATTTCACCTCGATCGTATGAAACGGTTTGGGATATTCGTCGCCCTGATGCGCGATCAGTTCGATCTCCAGTGAATCAAGCTGCTGGCGCTGTTTCTCCAGAATCCG
>CAZHDS010000525.1:0-1834 GCA_964531495.1 uncultured Ignavibacteriales bacterium | reverse complement strand
TCTTCAAGCTCTTTTAGACTGACGTAGCCGAGCTCTTTGAACTGGCCCTCCACCAGACCAAAAAAGTGGTAGTCGACTTCGGCGTCTGACTCATCCTTGATTGGAGATCCCTCCGTAATCCACCACGTGAATCCCGAATCGGGGGTGAATAGCTTCAGATAGGCAATTGCCTTGCCGCCCTTGCCATCCTGTGCATACAACGGCGGCAGCTTCTCTCGAATCTCTTCAGTCAGCAGCTTCATGCCGCGGATCCGATTGTTGGCAGCCCTCTTGTCGGCAGTAACAACAGTATTAGCGCCTACGCAGACAGCACGCTCCTTCGGCAGGTCCAGCTCAGCCGCCAGGCCTCCCAAGAACTCCGCCATGTTGCGCCCCTGCTGTTCGCGGGAGATTGGATCGGACTCTATTGCCGGTATCGGCATGCCGATTACTTCGATCTGCGCGGGTTCGAGTTCGATGACTACTCTGCCATTTTCATTGCTGTACCACTCCAAATATGGCGTAGTACTGTAGTCATGGGGCGGTAAGCCAGCGGTTATGTCACCTACTGAGCCGGTCTGATACAATGCGAAGCCTTCGAAATAACTTCCGTTCTGAACCTCCACCTGATCCTCGTATGCATCTCCCGTGAAGCGAATCTTCGCTCCGCGGATATCTCTATGGAAGTTGCCTTCCAAGTCAAAGGTCACCTTGTCTTTTACGCCGGCGAATCTCATCCATCCGGTTACTCTGTTAGGAACTGAGTTGTCTAAAATCCCTTCAATCAAATACTGTGTTGGTCTCCAAGCCATCTGGATCACCTCCATTTCTTAAATGCGATGGCACGCTTCACATCGTAAGCGTGCCATCATGGGTTAGGGTAATTGGTGAAGTTGGAAGAGAGGATCTCTTCCTGTTAGGGGGAACCGTTCTTTGACGGTATGGCTCCCATCATCACTTGCTGTGCTGTTGTACATACGGAGACTTGAGCGTCTTTGTGGAGCCGTCTTTGTAGGCAATCACAACTGTCCTATCAGTATCGATGGTGATCTTATCCCAATCGCCTTTAACGCTGCTGACGTTCTCTACTATCTTTGCACGCAGGTACTCGCCTGGACCGATGATACTTGACCAGAACAGCTCAAGCTCTTCTTCAAATTGACACTCCTGCGTATCATACGTATCGCCATCCTCGCACCAGCCGCCGAGATGGTACCATATGTCCGACGTGTTCAGATGCTGCCGCGCTTCGGATGTCACATAGACATGATCAGAGCTGTGCCTGCAACCCCCAGTTTGCTCAGGAGTCAGCACAGCCATAATCACATCAGATTCGAACACCTTCCCATCGCTCGTGTGTACGGTTATCCTTATAGACTCAACCGCAATTAGCACATGCAGCCACAGCCAGTTCTTGCCAAGCTGCTTACCGAGTTTGACCTCCACTTTGTCCACGGTAGGGAGCTTCGCCCAGCTATAGCCATCGTAGTGCTGAGAGATGCTCACCGGCACAAAAGGCTCATCGAATTTGCCAAGTGCTCCCAGGAGATGAATATTATCCTCGCATTTCGCATCCTCATCCATAAGCTGCTGACTGATCTGATAGCACTTGGACAGGGGGAAGTCCTTCGGCATCAGCACTTCTATGGGCTCAGGAGTATCGCCGCATAGTATGCCAACATCAAAAGTCGGCTCTGCTTCCGGCAGCTTTACACCAAGCTCCCCAGCACGTGTGTACTGTTCGTATGACAGTTTGTGCTTGCCTCGTTTCTGGATGAATAGATAGGTCTCCTTTTCAATTGCCGCCTTCAGTGCTTCAAACGCCTTGTTCTCCACCAGTTGTGTCCTGGCTGGC
>CAZHDS010000524.1:0-1836 GCA_964531495.1 uncultured Ignavibacteriales bacterium | reverse complement strand
GTCTGGGGGCTCATGAAGTTTTAGACTTGTAGAGCCCTTTTTAGCTCGTAGTCTCGTTTGTTGCTAGCCTTGATGAGTTCCTTCAGCCCGCCTCTCTTAGAGACCGTGGCCCAAATCATCTCCCTGGACTCAGAAGCTACGCTTAGTACTGCTTCCGGCAAGTCAAGCCATCGGTCCGTCATTCTGTGGAGTAGCGGTTGCAGATCCATTAGATCATCCAGGATCGAAGCAACTGCAGCGAAACCCTGGGCTAAAGCTGATTTCGCGAGCGCGTGTGGTGATTGTGGATTAGCCAACGGAGCTACAAGCAGGCGGTTGAGGACATCATCGGGGGAGAAGCGCGCCCCAAGATTCTCTGTAATATCCTCCAAGACACGCATCTCCAGCGATTTCTCAAGCCCCCGGATTGCCAATCGCAAATGGGACACGGTTCGTGTGAGCCAGTACTCGCGGGTTGCTGATTCCAGAAGAGTTGCCGCGTCGCGTCCCTCGATTTCCTCCCAGTCTTGCACCACAGAATAGCGCAAATGTGCCTCGGCCTGTTCCATCACCACTCCTTCAACCAAGTCGTGAATGGAGTATTCCCGCGCATCCGGTGTTCCTTTTCCAGGGATGAAAATGACACCGGCGCTTGATGACGAAATTCCAATCATTTCGTGTTTCCAGAGAACTTCTTGAATTCGGCAATTGCTACGTCTCTATCTATCCGTGCCCCTCTGCTAAGGTCCTCATCGGACGAATCTTCCATTGATTCAATGGCATTTCTGTCAAAACCCTCATATATGTGGGCCTCAAGAAACTCATCTGCCCCACGGTCTTTGCCATCAGACTCGATTAGAATCTGTTGCCAACTATCTTTGCACTGTCCTTCCGAGAGTCGGTCGGCCAATTTAGCCAAAACCAACATGTGCCGGTCACTCCAGGACGCTCTGTAGCCAGCCGGGATCTTGACACTCGGGTTAACACCGTGTGTCTCGACAAACTTGTAACTATTCGTTTCAAGAAACGAGGTACGCTTTGCTACCGTGACCTCTCGGAGGCGAAAATGAATGTCACCATATGTGGGAAGACCCTCGGTCGTCAAGGACAACACGCCATATATAATCTTGTCGGCATACGCACCAAATAGGAGACTACTCACCGAAAAGCGACACCGATCATCTTCAGCTCGCGCTGGTCTCCGAATGTTATTGCCAACCAATCTCTCATAGTTCTGATAGATATAGCTTGGATCTTCAAGGAGACTTCTTGCAACACCGGGCGGCATACTCACAACAACGCCTGACTCACTTTCTACCAGACTCGAAAAACGCGAGAATTCCGTTGAGCATTCGTTTACGGATGCTAGCTCCTTTGCAGCATCAAACCTCTTCTTCAGGGCCTTCCGATTTTTTGTAGAACCACATGCCCGGACATTCGGAACACCTGCGTCGTTCTGACACGCGGTGCAAAACCGCAGCGCAGCCGAGATTGATGTGCCGCAATTGGAGCACACTACTTCTTCATCCGTGGCCAATGAGGTCATAAAAAAATATACAGCACAATTGCGCTGTACACAAGGGCGACCTTTCAAGGTGGCTTCAGGTCACCAGACGTCTAAGCGGCACTCACGCCGGAATCAGCGAACAAGCATGCCATCGCTCAGTCTCAGCACGGTTTCGGCCCTTGCAGCGGCCTCAGGACTGTGCGTTACCAGGATGATCGTTATTCCTTGACTCTTATTCAGCTCCTCCAGGACGCTCAGAATTTCGTTGGCGAGAGAGGGGTCAAGGTTGCCGGTCGGTTCGTCGGCCAGGATAACGTTTGGTTCGTTGCCAAGTGCTCGGGCAATGGCGA
>CAZHDS010000523.1:0-1842 GCA_964531495.1 uncultured Ignavibacteriales bacterium | reverse complement strand
ACACTAATGTGTTCGTATGGCATGCTCTCATCTTCGAAGACTTTGACGACACCCAGGGCTTGAAGAATCTGCTGCTCTATTGTGCCAAGGATCCGTGGAATGCTGACAACCCATACCCCTATGGCATAGTAGGCGGAGGGGACCCGCGTGGCGGCCACATCAGCTACGGCTACAACGAGTTTGGTCTTGCCCTCTGTGCCAATATGATTGAGACACGGATTGATGAAGTCAAGTGAGAAGGGCGTGGAGAAAGAAGAATGGCAGATGCACAGGAAGAAGTAGTTGTTGGTCAGCCCCCCATGGGGGGCACGACAAAAGTTGATGACAGTGAAGTGGTCGATGTTGCCAAGCGACGGAAGTTCTCTACAGCCTACAAGCGACGTATCCTTGAGGAGATCGACCGTGCTGGCCCAGGCGAAATTGGGCTGATTCTAAGACGTGAAGGCCTATACTCTTCTCAGTTGACCAAATGGCGCCAGAGGAGAAGAGATATGAGCGGAAAGAAGCACAAAGAGCAATGTCAACATCAGTCCAAGTCAGAATACGAACGCCTGGAGAAGGAGAATGCAAAGCTGAAGCTCCGACTCCAGAAAGCAGAGGCCATGCTGGAGCTCCAAAAAAAAGCGGCCAGTATCATCTCGTTGATGAGCGAGAAACCCGAAGACGAATCCAGCTCGAGCTCGTGAGGCTCGTGGACGAGAGACCTCGGATATTGACGATTGTTGAAGCATGTGAGTGCATTGATATGAGCAGAGCTACGTATTATCGCCTGAAGAAGCCCAGCCTGGCTACTCCGCAAAAGCGGCGTTCCCATCGCAGATTGAGCGATGATGAGCGCCAAGCGGTTCTGACTATGTTGTGCTCTTCTCGGTTCCGCGATATGTCTGTGCGACAAGCATGGGCTACCCTTATTGATGAAGGCGACTACTATTGCAGCATTCGGACTATGTACCGGATTTTGAAGGAAAACAAAGCCGTTCGAGAGAGAAGAGATCAACTGACGCATCCTGCATACAGCAAGCCCGAACTCCTGGCTACTGGACCTAATCAGCTGTGGAGTTGGGATATCACCAAGCTGCATGGGCCTGCGAAATGGACGTACTTCTATCTGTATGTGATCCTCGATGTCTACAGCCGAAAAGTAGTCGGCTGGATGGTCGCACAACGAGAATCGGCAACCCTGGCAAGAAAGCTCATCGAGGAAACCTGCGCAAAGGAAGGCATCACCCGCGATCAACTCACGGTACATGCGGATCGTGGGACCTCAATGCGATCCAAGGCCGTAGCTTTTCTTCTGGCGGATCTTGGAATCACAAAAACACACTCACGGCCATATACCAGCAATGACAATCCATATTCAGAAGCGCAGTTCAAGACACTCAAGTACCATCCGACGTTTCCAAAACTATTTGGCAGCCAGCAGGACGCCAGGACTTTTCTCTCGCAGTTCTTCACCTGGTACAACCACTTTCATCGTCATAGCGGAATCGGCTTAGTTACGCCGCACCAAAGGCATACAGGTGAAGACAAGAACATCGCGCTAAAGCGCGACCAAATACTCGCAAAAGCGTATGAAAGGTATCCTGAAAGATTCGTGAGCGGAAAACCTAAAGCACCAGAGCTACCAGGAGAGGTCTGGATTAACAAGCCAAACGAGAAGGATATTGCAGCATGACATTGTGTCTATCGTGTCTCAAAGTTATTGACACATTCCGTGACAGCAGTTCTGAATGAGTGACAGATAGTCTTCACGGTCAGTATTGTCACGAAAGATCTCCATGGCGCGGACGCCACGCTGTGTCACGTGGTGAGGATGATTGGGGACAACTACCCGGGCCAGTC
>CAZHDS010000522.1:0-1842 GCA_964531495.1 uncultured Ignavibacteriales bacterium | reverse complement strand
CCGAAAACCCTGCACCTTGCCGACTGAGCTACCAGATCCTCGGACTCAAAATTGACGGCGATACAAAAATGCCGTTCACGATGTATTGCAAGGGCAAGTCCGTCAAGGCTGTCAAGGGAATGAACACCTACGTACAGAGCTCGCGCAAGCCAGCCTATGCGTTCGAAGTAGATGTGACCGCAGTCAAGACGCCGAACAAGAAGGGCTTCTCGTACGTGATGCGATTCAAGTTGACCGACGTTGGCCCCGAGAAGTACCTGGCGGAATATGAGTCGTTCTTCGCTCCCAAGCCCACTGACGACGATCTTCCTTTCTAAAATGCCAGTAATCGACATAAAACTGTTCATCAAGGCAGAAAAGACCGTTAACTCAGCATTCTACGTCGAAGATCCAGACGCCGCCATGAACGAAGCAGAGGACCTTGGCCTTTTGAGACTGAATGAAGACGACTTTGCTTCGGACAGCATCCAAGAGCACCGGGTTGCTCGGGTCGAGTTCAGTTGGCAAGATCAGGATGGACGCTGGCAACGAAGGACGGAGGAGCTTTGAAAACTAAAATGGATTGCGTAGGCGCGTCCGTCGAGTGCACCGTCTGCCATCTGACGAAGAAACCGCTCGGCCGAGATGCCTCGTTGCTAATTGCAAACTCTCTCTGTGACAGCGATTGCCCCGGATACTATGAGGAGCCCGTTCCTGGGCACCTCTGGCCGGGTGAGACACAAGAGGAATTTGGATACTAAAATGATCCTGACGATCTAAATTGGACTCCCTATTTCAGATAGTCCTGAACGCCTCTCGCGCCGGGGACATGTCTGATTCGGAGGCCTGGGAAACACTTACTTCGGCGGGGGTTGTTAGCCAGCTAAGGTATTTCAAGAACATCCCAGATTGCACCGAGTTAGGGAATAGCGAGCGCTTCATTGCAAGAAAGGGCCCTGACTTCAAGTGGAACATCGGGGCTGGCAAATGGCTAAACTGGAACGGGAAGATCTGGGAGACAGACGAAACCGGCAAGGCGCGCCAGGGGATGATCGAATGCATCAAAGCAATTTTGACAGAGGAAGTGCCATTCTGTAACAGTTCCAAGGGCGTTACGATAGGAGGCTCCGTCCCTGAGAAGCCGTGGAAAGTGCTCAAGGACTGGTACCGAATCTCTCAGACGCGGGCTAGGATAGCAGCAAGCCTTGATCTTGCACATGACCAGCTTGGAATCAGAACGGCGGACCTTGATAGCAATCATTATCTCCTGGCGTGCCAAAACGGCACGATTGATCTCAAAAACGGTGAGTGGCGTGAGTCAAGAAAGGAAGACCTTATCACGCAGGCATCTCCAGTGTCCTATGATTCCACCGCGGCTTGTCCTACGTGGCTGGGCTTTTTGGACTCAGTCTTCGCTGGCAACGCCGAGGTTATTCAATACATCAAGCGTGCCTTCGGGTACAGCCTGACAGGATCTACCGATGAGCAGTGTCTGTTCTTCTTGCATGGATCAGGGGCAAACGGAAAAACTACCTTCACAAACGTACTCGAGCAGGTGTTGGGCAAAGGTTTATCACGGGCAGTGCCGTTTAGCGATTTTGAAATATCTTCCGGATCAGGGGAGCATCCAACCAAGTACGCAAGACTTGCTGGGGCTAGGGTCGTCGCTGCGACAGAGTCGGAGGAAGGAAAACAGTTGGCAGAGTCGCTGATCAAGTCGCTGACAGGGCAGGACGAGGTCTCGGCTCGGTTTATGCATCAGGACTATTTCCAATTCACTCCGCAATTCAAGTTATGGGTGAGCGGAAATCACAAGCCGAGGATCAGGGGGACGGACCTTGGAATATGGCGCAGGATCAATCT
>CAZHDS010000521.1:0-1842 GCA_964531495.1 uncultured Ignavibacteriales bacterium | reverse complement strand
TTCGTCGCCTTGAAGGAGCCCGTGAGCGTCTTGATAGGCCGCCTTGAAACCCTCGGCATTATGGTATGCGATTAGTTTGGAGATGGACCAATGAGAATCGTGCGTAGACGCAAACAGTTGTCCGGGCCTCGGGACGGCGAGAATCGGGAGGTCTATACCATCGTTGATGAGTCCATTGGCCCTTTTGACTGGCTGATGGTGACCCGTTCGGAGAAATGCCATGCCGGTCACACTATCCAGGTCAGGCATCATGACCATCCCAATGCTAAGGAGCTGATTGTGTTCCTTGAGCGCGGCTCGCTTCAGGTCAATGGCAAAGACTACGGTTTTGAACCCGGGGACGCCGTGGTTCTGTATCCAGGTGAAACGCATGGCGCGACCAATCTAGGTGAACACGATTGTCTCTGTATTCTGTTGGGGCATGGGCGACCTCGAAAGACGAATCAGTCATCCAGAAGATGCCATCGACGAAGAAGACCGACGCTGCAATCACGGGCAAGCCCAGTCGGGGGGCCAGGTGAGGGGTCCATTGGGGAAGGGTGGTACAAGAATCAGCCCAGCTCGGGAGGAACGCTGAGATCATAAGACATGGCCCCGGGGAGCTTGAGTGGCTGGAATCATCGAATCCAGTTCATTGTCGGATGTTGCTGGGCTGTAATCCGTTTCATCGTCGGATCGTTGAACGATTGACGGCAACTTTATCTACCTGAGTGAGCAAGCTGCACTTGTGTTCACGATGATCGGTCTTCAACTCGACTGGAGGAACTAGCCATGTGGCTGTTGTGTGTATTGCCCATCTTCGCGATCCTCTATGTAGTAATCTCAGCTTCGCTCCAGCGATCGGCTCTGTTTGGTAAGAACGCCACCATCGCAGTGGCTTTGAGTGCTACATTCCTATGCATGCTCGGTCTATATGAGATGCTTGTTCCTCAGGGGAATGTAGATCAGAGCGATGTCGGCAGACGTAGTACAGGATTTGATTTCCTGCTGATCCCCTATGCGGCACTGGCTCTGGCGATTTTGACGATGTTTCTGCTGCTGTTTATACGCAAGGTGCTGGCGCATGACGACGGGAGGAAGCCACATCCGGACACCTTCTTACGAAAAAAGACTTCATATGGGGGCAAGAATCCCGCCATGAAATCCAGGTTTCCTCAGGATCTTGGAAGACTGCGCCAATCGAGTGGACCAGTCAGGCTCGGGCCTGGCAATGAGCTAAGCAATCCCACAAAACGACAAGGAAACCCATCACAAAGGAAGGAGATGTCGAAATGAACGAACTGAGCGTTTTCACCCCGTACGTAATGCCTGTGATGTCGATGGTGGCAGCATTCACGGTAGTATCCGTGGCGACGTTGCGGATACTGAGGCCGTCATATCCGCGCAAGACGGCGATTGTCCTTTCGCTCGGGGTCACCATCATGGCCCTCGTGGGGACGGCACCGATCATCTTCCCATTGCAGAAACACATGATTGCTGAGCTTCAATTCCCGAATGGCAGCGCGCTGATGTTGCTGCCGTTCCTCACATTGGCAATCAGCAGGCTACTCTGCGAACTCCTGATTGCTGCCAATGGGACGGTGTCGGAAAGAGGGCCAAAACCTACGGCCATGGAAACGGCGGTGGCCGGGACAACGACGGCACCGCCTGCCAAAGAAGACAAGAACGTTGCATCGAACACGAAGCCCCGCGGAAGACCGAAGAAACAACAAGCCAAAGAAGGGCAGCGTGACAAGCAGGTTGAGCAAAGTGAGGGTAAGCAGAAGCTCGCCTCGGCGGTAGCCGCTACCAAAGAGGGTCGACAGGACGTGAACACGCTGTGACAGAACCGGCATGGAGCAT
>CAZHDS010000520.1:0-1848 GCA_964531495.1 uncultured Ignavibacteriales bacterium | reverse complement strand
GAGCACTCTTGGTACATCGTAGTGAGTGTGTATGTATGTCGCTGGCGGTCTAAGAAGTTAGCTCGATGCAGCACCTTCTAATCAGCCCCGCCAGGGGGATCCTGTCTTTTGTATACGCTACCAAACCTAGTTCACCCACAAGAGGATACCTAACTTGCTGAACTCTTAGCTGATAGTGTGGGGTCCACTACGCCGATGGGACAGAACCCTGGGTCGCCTGGCCAATTGGAGAGGTTCATGGGCTGTCGATTCGCGGCGACGAGGTGTGGGTCGCCCTCGGTCGCGGCGGGGTGGCGGACCAGACTGACCGCTTATCGGGCGATCTCGGCGCAGGTCGCCTGCAGCATGCGGTCTTCGGGAGCCTCAGAGGCGATCTTCTCGGCGATCTCTTTGATCTGGCCGTTGGAGCGCGCGTGTCGCAGGGTCTTGCGCCAGGCATTGGTTGCATCTTGGTGCTCGACGCCGTCGGCGGGGATCCGACGGGCCAAATACGAGGCGATAGCGGTGATCTGCGGTTCGTTGTTCTGCGACATCATTCACTCCTTTCTTTCATGTTGCCATGTCAAGTTCTAGCTTAAGTTCGATGCCCTCAGGTCGCGTCCCCTGAGGGTCGGACGCGGCGTCGAGTTGGGTCTGTTCGGGTTCGGGATCCCAGCGGACCCGTCGGTCATAGTATTGGCTGCGTTAGCAGCATCTTCTTCTTAAAAAGAAAGGGAGATCCCACCTATTGGTGAGACCTCCCCGAGAGTATGTGGCCCTGTTCGACCTAGGTAGCGACTGTCGTTAGACAGTCACAGACCTTATCTGTTCAGGGCATAGATGGCGTTTGCAACGAACGCATGCTCTTTACGTTTCCGTTGACGCCTAATCGCCACGACCAATCCAGTTTGGAGAGTATCGCAGCAATGTTTACAATCCCAGCCTGGAATTGCTTCACCGTTGGCGTCAGTAATGATCTGCTCATGCTTGTTGGAGTTGAAGATCGCGTTAGCCAAGAACTCATGGGGTTTTGAAGTCCCAAGAGCCTTATTGACAATCAGCGTAATCTTTTCACTGGAGAGGAACTCACAAGTAGTATCCTCTTTGATTCCCAGAGCCCTTAGGATCGGAGAGCCATTCCAACAGATAGCACGGAACGCATGGTTCGAATTCCCCTGCTCATTGTTGAGTTCCATGAACCAGATGGTTGCGAGGTCCTCAAGCGACAGAGAAGCCAGGTCAGTGTGAAGAGCGTCATGAGTTTGGTCAATCATTTTGAACCTTGCGGCATCATGACCATTTTCATCACCACTAAGATCTCTTGAGAGAATCTTCTTCATCTCTTTACCGAACTTGAGCAAACCAGCCTTTCCACGCAGATCACGACTGTAGTCTTCCCAAGTCAGCTCAACGAGGTTATCGAAGTCGATAGAGCCTCGCTGTGCCACCAGTGCGGGGACAATCATTGCCAGAGGCGTTGATTTGCCACCGAGCTTGAACTCGTCCTTGATAGGGAGCCACTTGGTCAACGCGTAGTCATGAGCATGGTGAACCAGACCAGAAATCTCGATGTTACCACGAACAGCTGATGGAGCCCACTGAGATGGAATGATACGCTTACCTTTCCACTTCCAGCCCAAGACATTCTGAGTCTTTGGATCAACACCCGCCATACGGAGACGATTGTTCACCCACTTAGCACAAGTCATCATGGGGAAACCGTTGTCTTCGTACAAGCTGGTAGGAAGCTTATGATTGAAGTGATACTCACCTCTTTCATCGATTTCCCAATTACGGATGTCCGCAGCGCGCCGCCAGTCACTCCATTCCACATCCCGCTTAGCACAGTCGATGTTCTCTTGGATAACA
>CAZHDS010000519.1:0-1848 GCA_964531495.1 uncultured Ignavibacteriales bacterium | reverse complement strand
GTCACATACCCTCTGGGTATGCAAAGCCTTGCGCGCCTTGCGGAACGGCCAAAATCGTCAGCAACACGGCCGTGATATTTGGGCAACACGCCGTTAAGCTCTGACCCCGGAAACCGAAACTTCTACTCCAGCCACGCCTTGGCTCGATAGTAGTACGACAAGGCGATGAGGTCGTTGGTGTGACTGACGAGCAAGTCGAGACCGGCGAGATTGGTGTAGCCGGGAACCGCTACCCATGGAGGTGTGGCGAGGTTGGTCGAGTATTCCAGCGTGTATTTCCGCAGGAGCCCTTCATAGCCCACGCCGGAAGCCTCGATGCCGTAGAAACTGACGACAACTTCACCGTTGGAACGGCTGAGCTCCACCTCAAACCGGCTGGAATCGTTCGTGGGGCTCGTACCCGCAATGTACTCGACTTCATTGCTGAGCCCGTCGGCGTCTGCATCCTCCTGCGGGCCACCGCGTGTAACATTGGTCCCGCCGAAGTACTTCTGCTCCCAACCGTCATCCAGGCCATCAGCGTCATTGTCGGCAAGCCCAATCGGCAGGTTGTAGCCGTTCATTACCTTCATCACACCGATATCTGTCTCCCCCGTGTCATAGTTGACATCGGTGTCATTACAGACAACATAACCGCCCGGTATCACGTCTCCATATT
This sequence comes from uncultured Ignavibacteriales bacterium, assembly GCA_964531495.1. Taxonomy (GTDB): domain Bacteria; phylum Zixibacteria; class MSB-5A5; order GN15; family FEB-12; genus DAOSXA01. Next base: position 1,190 of record CAZHDS010000519.1, on the reverse strand, counting down.
CGGTTGCCGTAGATCCGCATTCCCCTTCCAGCCCTTCATCATGATAGAGAACATCGCTACGCAAGATATTGCCGTCAAAATCTGTAATAAGAACCCAGCCAACCCACAGCAGGGCCTCCGGAAAGGGCGGTGTCGTTGCAGTGTATTCACTCTCGGAACCTGAACCTCCAAACATGTAGATGCCGTCAGTTCCCGTTTTGATGCCGTAGAGCTCGTTCCGAATACTTTCGAGGCTATAACCCCTTGGATTTGCATAGTCCTTGGTCCAGGCCACAACCCCACTCGTATCCAGTTTTATGCAGGTATAATCAAACGGATCGCCCGAACCGGATCTGCCGGTATGCCCGCCAAGGTAAAGCCAGTCATCAGGGCCAAGAGCCAGGTCTGAGGGAATGATTTCCTCGGTCCCCCTAAGGACTACGGTTGATTCTGTAACTCCACTGCTCTTGTTCACTCTCGTAATACTCAAGTCCGTTTCAAAGCCAGCTCCGGCATAATAGATATATCCATCGGCCGCTTCCTGGTGGGCCGCTGCAAATTCGACATTGTTACTATTGATGCTGGTCCATTCTTCCTGACCGGTATCCGGATCGATCTTCATCAGGAATGCTGTGCCGGCATACACAACAAAGAAGCTATCGATCTCGTCACCCTGAACATGCCCGGAACCATAGATATATCCATCCGAGCCCACCGTCACATTCCTCACATAGTCATATTGATATTGATTTCCCGTGTACGTGTAGTTTGTCTGCCACATGAACTGGCCGGTATCTCCATTCAGCCGGGCCACATATCTTTCCCTCGTACTGCCGGTTCCGCCACTAACGATATAGTCCACCCGTTCATTGCCGGGAATCTCTTCAAGCCCCAGAAACATTCCTTGAAGTGAAGTCAGGTGATGTGCCCACAGCGTATTGCCATTATCGCCGTCTATCTTGACAATGAACGGGCTGGGTTCCGGACATGATATAGCGACAATATTCCCATCAGAGTCAGCCACTATTTTGTTGGCCTTCTCACCGGTTGGAACACCATACGTTCCACGCCACTGTATATTTGTATTATAGTGTGAACTCTCCGGCGTTACGGGTTGGGCTAAGATGCTATTGAATGCAAAGAGGCCTCCGAGCAGGCAAAGAATGATCTTTTTCATTAGTTTCTTGGAATCCTCTCGCATTGGCCCCCGT
>CAZHDS010000518.1:637-1850 GCA_964531495.1 uncultured Ignavibacteriales bacterium | reverse complement strand
CAAACTACGTCTTAATTTCAAGTACTCCGTGTCCGGATTGGTCTGAAGCGACACACACGTCAGTCACCGAGGTGAAATGTTCTTCACCGGCAACACTTGCGCCCTGGCCCGCCCAATCGAACAACTGTGGAGTCTCAAGGCTCACAACCAAGTCAAGTATTTCCTGAACTACCCTAAGCTTACAATTCACAAAGTAGGTCTTCTGGGCAAGCTGGACTGCAGCGGCGAGCCACAGGCAGAGACGAATCGGCTGTATCTACTCGTCGATAAATCCAGAAGGGACGAGTAACCCCATGTTTGGTGGCGGCAATGCCCTCGGGAGTGTCGAAAACTCTGACTATGTTGTGTTGGTTCTCGGACACGCCAGAGGCGAGGTTGTGACTCGATACGCTGTTCCTGGATGATCCCAATTCGCCGGGTGGGCACGCGTTGGCGATGGTCATCGCTCTCCACCTTTGTGATACCGAACTTGCCCATAGGCACTTCAAGGCGTATGAATCATACGGTCAAGATCGATCCGACTACCAGAGGCTGCTGAAGCACTACGGCTACCTAAGATCACCATGAAGTCGATCGCGGATCTGGCCACATTGATCTTGAATACCTCGTGGATACTGACGGCGGTGAGCCCACAATGGTACTGATGGGGCCAAGACCTCCCGACAAATCCATTCCAAAGATAGCTGAGGGGGATACTGGACAACCAAGTAAGGTCGAACTCCTAGCCAGGACTGAAGTCGGCGACTATCAACAGGTTGACGAGCTCTACCCACGCAAGGAGCCGGTCTCCAATTGCGCCGAGTTGTCGGACTACATCGTCGATGGCAAGTTGCATTTGCGTTTGAAGTGGAGCGATGGCATGTGGCTGAATGACCTGCCGTACGCAAAGTGTGTCCCGGTCGATGTTGAGCCGATTGCTGTCCAGCTGGCTGGCGCCTCGCATAACCTCAGCGGTGACGTGACTGACAGGTTGGCTCTGCAGGACGATGATCGTGTCACCCTCGAACCTGGACAAAAGATCGAGCTTACCTTCGAGGCACCACCTGAAAAGGCCGGTTTCAGTCGAGTCTTGGTACTCAATGCCGTCGGTCGTTATGAGGCGCTTGCCCAGGAAGAGAAAGCTCAGTCTGAGCTCGTACCGGGTGGGTTTGAGTTCTCGCAGAACTACCCCAACCCGTTCAATCCGCGCACGACGTTCAGTTTTGGCCTTCCG
>CAZHDS010000518.1:0-627 GCA_964531495.1 uncultured Ignavibacteriales bacterium | reverse complement strand
TTGATCAGCAACACGCCGCCGGCCGTCATATATATGAGTGGGATGGCGCCACCGAGGGCGGCCAGGAGGTTTCTTCGGGAGTCTACCTTGCCCGCCTGACAGCAGGGACATTCACCTCAACGAAGAAAATGGTGGTGACAAGATGAAAAAGGTATTAGTGTTGATAGCGATGGGACTGTGTATATGTGGTCAATGTGGATGTGATAGCTCTACTACACACCAGAGTAACTATATCGACCTATTCGTCGACTATCCATCCGTTTCTGATAGCTGCTGCGGTATCAACAGAGGAGTGTACATTTCTGGTGTCTCGCCAGTTGGTGGGCGCTATTACTATCTGGCGCTGGTGCAAAACGGTGTTCTGCGGCTTTCGGGAGAGCCAGAATGGCTGCCTGCAGGTCCTTACAACAGTGTTGCACTCTTCGTTCAGATCAGCTACCTTGATAGACTGGAGGCTGGCACGTACGAGACGGTTGTTTATGCTTGCGAATCGCCAAACGATGTTGGGAAGCAAGACAATCGATCAATGGCCGCGGGAGTTGGCGTTGAGGTGATTTGCGTTTATTCAGAGGGAGAAGGTTGCGACACCTGCTGTTCCAAAGATCCGGGTGACGCCTCGGGCCGGAA
>CAZHDS010000517.1:0-1853 GCA_964531495.1 uncultured Ignavibacteriales bacterium | reverse complement strand
CATCGCCATCTCCGGATTTATTGAAGCTCCCTATCTTGACCTGGCCCGGCAGCTGGGGGAAAAGGTTGAGATTGCCCTGGCGCATCGGGTGATCGCCGCAGTTTTTGCAGCTCGGCGCGAAATGAAAGATGCCACCGAGCACATTAAGTTGGCCATTGATGTGATTCGCGAAACGACTGATCCGCTTAATACAGCTCGCATATTACTTGTGTTCGCCGAGATCAAAATGAATTCCGGATCGGATGAAGTTGACCAGATTAAGGCCGCTTTGGATGAGGCTGGCCGGATATTCAGAAAACTTAAGCTCTCCTTTTGGCAGGCCGAGGTTAATTACCGATCGGGTATCATTGAGTGTCAACGGGGCAATCTATCTCGAGGCTTCAAGAAACTGAATCGCTCCGAAAAACTTTTCACATCGCTCGGAGAGAGCACCAGGGTGCGCCGGGTTAATCAGTTCCTCACGACTCTTGCTGATCAGGCGGTGGCCCTCTCCATATCCACCGGTAATGAATTCAAAATCATTGGTAACATGATTAGCCAATCGGGGATGGAGGACTTTCGATCCCAGGGATTGGAAGAAGTCCTTCAGGTTCTGGCCGAGCGCACCGGGGCCGATCGCACCGTGATTTACATGCCCGATTTCGAGGAGAGTCCGGTAACCGCTTCATTTGAACTGACGCCCCTCCAGATGCGCAGATTCACCGACAGCTTCCAGCAGCTGCTGGGACAGGAGATCTCGCTGGTTTCCCCGACGCTTCTCCTTGACTGTCGCCGGGATCCGTACATCAACGACCTCCTCCATGACCTGCCGGAAGTCGTGGCAAGTGTGATTGTGGTTCCGTTTATGATGAGCGATGGTTCTACTAGCTTCCTGTACCTTGAACGACTTTCACTTGATGGCGGTTTGAATCCCTTTAACCAGACCGAACTTAATTTTGCCGTCGGGTTTTCAGATATTGTGGCTTTTAAGTCGACCGAACTGCAGAAAGCAAAGCTGCGGGAGGATAACCTTCGGCTGAAAGCGCAGCTTCGTGAGGCGGCCGCCTTTCCGAATATCCTGACACGCAATTCACAGATGCTGGATATGCTGGCCCAGGTGCAGCAGGTTGTTGAATCCGGGATTTCGATTACCATCGAAGGGGAGACTGGTAGTGGTAAGGACCTGTTGGCCCGTGCCATTCATTACAGTTCAAGCCGACGAGACAAGCGATTCATTTCCGTTAACTGCGCCGCGTTGCCGGAGACGCTCCTTGAATCCGAATTGTTTGGGTACAGGAGAGGCGCCTTTACCGGCGCGGACAGAGACAAACCGGGTCTAATAGCAGAGGCGGATGGTGGGACGTTTTTCCTTGATGAAATCGCTGATATGCCGCTGAGCATTCAGGCGAAAATACTACGGGTGCTCGAAGATAAAGAGATTACGCGATTGGGCGACAGCGTGCCACGCACCGTAGATGTGAGAATCATTTCTGCGACCAACAAGGACCTCAAAGTGCAGATGTCTGCGGGGTTGTTCAGGTCGGACCTGTATTACCGTTTGTCGGCGCTGACCTTCAGATTGCCGCCGTTGCGCGAGCGCAAGGATGATATCCCGCTGCTGATTGACCATTTCCTGGAGGGGAGTGGCAAGGAAGTCTCGGCCGATGCCCTGAAGTTGCTGGCCTCGTATGATTGGAAAGGCAACGTTCGCGAGTTGGACAATGAGATCAAGAAGATGATCCTTCTGGCCGGTGACAATGATGAGATCGGGGTCGCGGCTTTGTCCGAAAAGATCGTTTCGGGGCAAATCCAGGCCGCCCAGAGTACTGATCGACTACTGCATTTTGTTGATGACCTGGCCTTCGGAGATCAAT
>CAZHDS010000516.1:0-1853 GCA_964531495.1 uncultured Ignavibacteriales bacterium | reverse complement strand
GCGTCCCGGTCCGCAGTGACGGCCGCAGCTTTCTCGTGGATGGCAATCAACTGTGATCGGTCCTTCTTTAGGTCTTTTTTCCATTCCTTGCGTTTCAGGTGCTCCAACCGGATCGGAAGCTTCTTGCCTACCATCAGCCTTTCCAGCAGCTCCGCCTCCTCTTCCTCGCCCTGGTCCTTGAACAGATCGGGATTAGTGTATTCATCGAAGTTACCTTCGAAATAGTCGATCTTCTCCAAAAGGTCGTCGATCTTCTTGATCGTACGGTCGATAGATACCTCGAAGCTGTGCACGGAGCTTTCGAGTCGCTTCAGGTAGTTTGTTCGCATCATGCCAATCAGATAGAACTCACGACTTTTCTGGTCGTTGAAAAGAACCAGCTGTGCGCTGTCCTTGATGTAACGGTTTACATAGGCGTCTTCCAGATAGGCGGACGGATTAAAGATGGTCAGCTTGTATTCGGAGATGGCCGCATGCAGGTCATCATAGGACGGGAAATATCCCTTGATGTCTGTAGCCGGATGAAGGGATATTGGTTTGAGCCTTTTGGGGAATTCGCCCATATCCCTGGTCCCGTAGTAGCTGATGATGTGGCGACGGGACCGTGCTATCGTGAGTTCGTCAAGCAGCTTGAAGAATGTGGAATCCAATGCGTCGAGCAGGCGGCTGACCTTACGTTCCGGGTTCTTCTTCGGGTCCGCCCATTGGGTGAAGTGGGTCTGCGCATTCTTCATCGCCTGGGCAATGCTGTAGATGCCAAGCGACTCGTGGAAAGCCCGGTCCTGATCTTGTGTGATCAGCAGGAACTGATTTCGCAAATCCTTGAGGCTGTTATTCACAGGGGTTGCCGAGAGCAGCAGCACCTTGGTATCCACGCCCGTCTGAAGAACCCGTTCCATCAGAAACTCGTAACGCGTAGTCTTGCAAGTGCCGTCTTCCTGAACCTTGCCCCGGGCGTTATTGCGGAAGTTGTGAGACTCATCAATAACCACGAGATCATAATTGCCCCAATTGTGAGTTTCGTAGGCATCCCGCCCCAAATCGGTATGCGCCAGTACAGTGAACGCAAACCGATCCCTGAGGAGGGGATTGCGTGTATCGTTGTCGCGGTAGACCTTCCAGTTATCCTCAAGCCTTTTGGGGCAGAGAACGAGCACGCGACCGTTGAGAAGTTCAAAGTACTTGATGACCGCCAACGCTTCGAAAGTTTTCCCCAGACCGACACTGTCTGCGATGATGCAACCGTGATGCTTCAAGATTTTGTTGATCGCGCCCTTTACACCGTCCTTTTGGAATTCATAGAGCATGTTCCATACGTCGGATTCGAAGAAGCCGGTCTTCTCGTCGAGGAGGCCGCCACGTTCTGCCTCCGACAAGTAATCCTCAAAGATGTGGAAGAGTGTCTTGAAGTAAATGAACTCCGGCGAATGGTTCTCATATAGCTGTGCGAGGTAGTTCAGGACATCCGTTTTGACATCCTCAACAAGTGTGTTGTCGTTCCATACTTCGTCGAACCAATTCTTCAGGTCTTTTCGATCTCTGGTGCTATCAACTTCCAGATTAAGCTCGATGTTGTTGCCCAAAGCGCCCAGACCAAGGCCGTGCACCGTAAAGTTCGAGCTTCCGATAATGGCTTCTTGAACGCCATTGTTGTCCATGTGGTACATCTTGCCGTGAAGGAAGCCCGGCTTGATAATCGATCTGACATCGACTTTACTCTTCAACCAATCCGAACATTCCTTAGCCACTCGTTTCTGCTCAAGGCGGTTGGATAGCAAAAGGGCGTCGTCCTCAATCCTGAAGGCCTTTTTCTCTGTTTTGTCAGGGTCAAGTGATTGGATGAATTGTGGTTC
>CAZHDS010000515.1:0-1854 GCA_964531495.1 uncultured Ignavibacteriales bacterium | reverse complement strand
GGCATAAGAACCGTGAGATGCTATCACCGGGTAACATAAAATACCGAAACTTGGCCGCAAAGAGATATTGCTCTCGTACCGTTGCCAAGCTACGAGCGATAGCGCTGCCAGATGTCCGCCTGCCGATGACCCCATGACTCCCAGCTTTGCAGGGTCGATTGCAAACTCTTTGGCTCGGAATCTCACCGTGGAGATCGCAGCCAAGGCGTCTTCGAGCATTGCCGGATGACGATGGCCTTCTGAACCAAGCCGATATCTCACGACAAAGGAGGCTATGCCGGCGCTGCAAAGATACTCGGCGTAATCTTTTCCCTCGTGTTCAGCCAACGCCCAGTAGCAACCACCCGGGAAGATGACAACACCAACTCCGGAGGGATCACCTGTCGGCAACCAGCACTCGATTTCCGGAGACGGGGCGGTTTTGGCGGAATTCATCACTCCACGTATCGAAAACATTTCTCTCCTGCTCATTTGATACATCCCCCTGTGATGGCCACCGCAAAAGCGTCTGCAAGGGAAAGCGAGCAGCGCGTTGCAACAAACGTGAATACCGAACCCATCATTTCCTTGGCAATCTGAAAGACCAGTTCCCAGTGAGGCGGACTATTTGGGATTTGGCCATCAAGAATCAATTGCAGTTTCTCTTTGCCGGTCATAGGTTTCCTTTTTTGTGCTCAGCGTTGACCCTTGAGGCGCGCTGTCAAGCGTCGTCTCGAAGGCTTGGTTCGCATTTCAGTATTTTCCGTGTTCTCTTGCCGTGTCGTACATGGCGACTACATTTTCGGTCGGTGAATTGTCCTGTAGTGAGTGGGTGGGTGCAAAACAATAGCCGCCTCCGGGCATCATAATGTCCAAGGTGTTTTGGCAGTAATCAATTGTCTCTTCTACGGTACCGGTTGCTACGGGGCCTGCCGTGCTGATGCAGCCGTGGAACGCTAATCTCCCGCCGAAGGTCTTCTTGAGATACTCGGGAGACATATTCGTGGCTTCGGGTTGGAGAGTATCCACTGCGTCGATCCCCATCTCAATAATGTCGTTATATGCCCAACTCGAAGACCCGCATGTGTGGATAATGACCTTTGCGCCAAAGGCTTTCCCGAGATCAACCAGCTTCTGGTGGCGTGGCCGGATATGCTTCTTGAAGATGTCCATGCTGATAATGGGAGCCTTTTGTGTGCCCAGATCTTCTCCGATCCAGAGGATGTCAATGCCCCCACGTGCTGCCTCAAATGTTCGCTTGGCGACTTCGACCTGTATCTCGAACCGACGATCGGCAAGCAGCAAGCCAGCCGGGTCGTCGGTGATCAGGTCTACGAGTGTCTGCTCCATTCCGCGCAACATGCCATTGCCGTTAATAAGGTCGCCAAAGCAGTGCAAGATTATTGCGTAGTCCTTGTTTCGCTGGCAGACATCAAAGACTCGGGAATAATCATATTGATCCGGATCCGGCATGGACCAGCTTGCAATAGTCTCTTCATCTGCAGTGGTCAAAGGAAAGTCACAAAAATCTTGATAGCCGCCGGTCTCGTGCTCTATCCATCGTGTGTGGATACCCCAATTGTCCACACTAATGCCTCTTTCTGGGATATCCTTGTGTAGCTTGGATCCCTTGTACCCTGCGCCGACTGCACGGAAATCTATTCCCAGAGCCTGAAGCAAGCCCTCGCTGTCGTTCGATTCGAGGCTGAAGTGCTCCTTCAATCGCTTGTCGATCCCGCCGTTGGCAGAATAATTGATGGGCACGCGATCAGCTTTCTGATTGGCAAGTGTCGTGAGTACTCTCTCTTTTGATGTCATCGGTTATCCTCTTGTTCGAACGTTACGGCTCAGCTACGGCGGTTCCGCCGTTAGCCT
>CAZHDS010000514.1:0-1856 GCA_964531495.1 uncultured Ignavibacteriales bacterium | reverse complement strand
GGATGCCTTGAATGCTCCCTAGAAATTGAACTAACTGAAAAGAAGAAGGTGATATTGTTTTGCCTCTCTTGGAATTGGACAGTCAGGAATTTGGTATAAGAGACTGTATTCAATCCAGGAGGAATCGACAGCATGGCAGAAGAACGGAAGATCCGGAGGCAATTTACATCTGAGGAGAAGGCGGACGCGGTAAAGCGGCACGTGATGGGCGGCGAGGCCGTCTCGGCGATCTGCGAGGATGTGGAGCTGGCGCCAAACTTGTTCTATCGCTGGCAAAAGGAGTTGTTTGACCATGCCTCGGCGGCTTTCGAGGTCAAAGGCCGTGGACCACGAGTGGATACGAAGACGCGCTCCCTGGAGAAGAAGGTCGAGAAGCTGCAAACGAAACTGGCGCACAAGGATGGCGTCATCGCGGAAATCACGGAGGATTACGTGACGCTAAAAAAAACTCTTGGCGAGGATTGAAGGATGCGTGGACGCAACCGGATGTTCGAGATGAGGTGGTTGATTTCGTGCGTGCATTGAAGGACACAACGGAGATCGGCCAGCAGCGGATCGTGCACTGGCTGGGCGTCAATCGCTCGAAGTTCTACGAGTGGAAGCGGCGCTACGGCAAGGCCAATGAACACAACGGCCTGGTCCCGCGCGATTTCTGGCTGGAACCGTGGGAACGCGATGCCATCGCCGCGTATTTCATCGAGCATCCCACGGAGGGTTACCGCCGCCTGACGTACATGATGATGGACGAAGATGTCGCCGCCGTTTCGCCGGCCACGACGTACCGCACGCTCAAGAATGCGGACCTTCTCGATCAACGCATCGTGAAGAAATCGAAGAAGGGCACGGGCTTCGAGCAGCCCTTACAGCCCCATGAACATTGGCATATCGACATCACGTACATCAATCTGAGCGGCACGTTTTACTACATGGCATCGGTACTTGACGGCTTTAGCCGCTACATAGTACACTGGGAGATCCGTGAAGCGATGAAGGAGCAAGATGTGGAGTTGATCGTGCTGCGTGCGCTGGAGAAATTCCCCGGCGTCACGCCCCGGCTTATCTCCGACAACGGGCCGCAGTTTATCGCCAAAGACTTCAAAGAATTCATCCGGCTCAGCGGCATGACCCACGTGCGCACCAGTCCGTACTACCCGCAATCGAACGGCAAGATCGAGCGTGCGCAGGGCACCTTCAAACAAGAGTGCATCCGCGAGAAATGTCCACGCACGCTGGACGAGGCTCAGCGCTGGGTGGGCGAATACATCGAGCACTACAACACGCGCCGGCTGCATTCGGCCATCGGCTATGTCACGCCGCTTGATATGCTCGAGGGTCGCCAGGGCGCGATACAGGCCGAACGCGACAGAAAGCTCGTCGAGGCCCGCGAACAACGCAAGCAGAAAAGACAGTTGAATCACAATCAAGCCGTCGCGTAAAGTGATGGTTACCGGGCGAAACGGAAGCCGTTCTTGCTGGAGAGCACCCGGCCGAGGGATAGCCCGGTCAGGCTCATCAGACGATGAGAGGGCGTGGCGTACAATTGGCGTCACGCCCGCCCAAAAGCCATCGGATGATAGACCTGCCATGCCTTAGAAAACTCACGCCCGAAGGGCGCAATGGAGTCCCTTGATGTGAGAGGGACTTTGTCCGATTCACGGAGAGGCAAGACACTATCGGTATCGAGTCTATCTCTGTAAACAAGCGATCTAGAAATGAACGAAAGCAATACACGCCCAAAGACATTGTAGACACTGTGTTCAACGCTGAAGTCTTTCATACTGACAAGGAACGTCAATCAGATCTGGAAGCTGTTAGAAGGTTTGGACCAGTGGCGCAAATGGCTCTGTTATCCTATA
>CAZHDS010000513.1:0-1860 GCA_964531495.1 uncultured Ignavibacteriales bacterium | reverse complement strand
ACCTTGTCAACTCCTCTGAGAAGAAACTGTCGAAATCCCATGCACTGCTTGATGACCCCGAAGACGGGTTCGACCGTCTGCTTTCGAAGCTTGTACTTCGCTCGGGCCTCGTCGGTTTCCATCTTCTCTTTCATCGCCTTGAGCCACGGCGCTTTGGGCTCTTTCGGTTTCTTCAGAACCTTTGAAGGCCTGAAGTCATGTTTGCGTCTCTGGTGATGGGCCTCTGCATGTACCGATACCAGAACCTCTATATCGTTGCCTTCAAGAGTCTCCACTTCGTCTCCCGAAGCATAACCATTGTCCGCCAGTACTGTCTCAGGCTTTCCAAGTACGTGTGGAATACTCATGACATCTTCGACCAGTTCGTTCCGATCACTTGCACATTGACTTACACGAGAAGCAAGAATCAACTGACTCCCATCCGCATCTACAACAGCTTGTGCATTGTAATTCTGAGCATAGCCACTGCGTTTGTTCTTGCGCATTAAACGACTATCAGTATCTGTGAGACTCTCTTGTTCTTTCGCTTCAGGTTCAGCATTTGGAGGCTTGATCTTCTTGCCTTTACGACGCCCTTTGCGTTCATCGCGAGCAGCTATTTTTGCTTCATATTCAGCCTTTTCCGCCTCTGCACGCTTTCTTGTTCTTTCCTCGATCCGTTCGCGCGCCTGTGCCAGCTTAGCTTTGAGCTTTTCGCGTCTGGCGATTTCTTGTGGCAACACCTGACCTGTAGGTTCGCTTTCTCTGTCGGCGGCTTCTGCTTTTTCAAGCAGATCTCTAACTTCCTGATCCAGTTGCTCTATCAACTCTCCTGCACGTTGATAGCTAACGTTCTTGTCTTTACTGGCATTGGCCTTGATATGCGTACCGTCCACACTGACCATACCTACCTTCAGCACTTTCATTTCCCGAGCCATTTCAAGGACTCGCACGAAACATTCTGCTACCGCATCAATGTTTTCTCTGCGGAACTTGCAGATCGTATCGTGATCCGGATGCGTATCCCCAGACAAATACCGTACTGCTATATCTCTATGAGTCGCTGCTTCTATGCGCCTCCTGCCGAAGATGCCATTTGCATACCAGTATATCAGCAATGCCATCATCATTGTCGGGGGATACTGCGCACTCCCGCTTCCTCGATGGTTTACACGCAGATTACCCAAGTGCATCCCTTCTACTGTTTCGATCACAAAATGCACCATATCATTCTCTGGTATCCACTCCCTCAGATCCTGGGGCAACAGCATCGGAGTCCGTCTGTCTACATTTACAAATTTCGCTTTCATGACATCATATTAGCACTCCAATCTCCATCCGGGAAGCAATACCAGACATGCGATTCTGACTCATCAGCTGCTACTGTTTCCCAACAATCCTCAGATAGATTCGGCCGGCGGGGACGCCGCGCTGAGCCGATCGCGACGGCGGGTGCCGGGCCCGGATAATAACTTCCCGTCCGGGCCAGCGATCGGGGCAAACATGGCTTGCGTTTGGCTGCCCGAGTCTCCGAGGGATGAGAAAACCGGCGTCGAGAGTGCCCCGGATGCAAGGCGACGCGTGGCCAAGGTATACTCTTGGTATCCGAGACCCGCGGCAACGAAGCAGACGGGGTGCTCTCGGCGTCGGCTTTTCTCACCAAACGCACGCCATCTGGCTTAGGCGCGTACTGCTTGCTATAGCACCCAAAGTCCGACAGACTCCTAGCCCGTATGGTTGGGTGTCTCATGACACGATTCATCGTTGCGATGCTTATCAGAAGATTACTACCACGAGGGCATGCCGAGCAACGTCTTTCTACAACTCTTTCTGGTTTTGGAGGACGGATTCTTCTGCTGACATAAGTCTTTCTAGCCCACT
>CAZHDS010000512.1:0-1861 GCA_964531495.1 uncultured Ignavibacteriales bacterium | reverse complement strand
ACGGCGCTCTTGCCAAGATGCTCGGCGGAGGGGAGATCCTTGCGCTTCCGAACCGTGGTGTAGTCCCAATCCTGCGGTCGGCCACCTGCATCATCGGTTACGGTCACTTCCGCGCCAGCCGAATATGCTGTCCCTCGGGAGTGACCTTCAAAGCCGTTGCTGTGCACTTTCACGCGCTCCGAACTGGAGTCGGAGAAATAGGCGGTACACGTCAGGATCCTATCGCTCTGGGCCATGGCGGCCTCTTCGATTTCACGCGCCATGTTTACACGAGTTTCCGATGTGAGGTCGTCGTGCTCGCCGTCGCAGGTCTGGAGGTCCATCTCCCGGCGGCCTTCGTAGTACTTGGGATCGGGCAGGGCCCGGAACGGATCCTCGCTGAGATACTTCGTCATGGCGACCGCCTCTCCGACGAACTTCTCCAGCGTTGTCTTGCGCAGATCATTGGTAGAGTGGCTGGAATACTTGCTGCCAGCGTAGATGTCGATACCCAGACCACTCTGGGTCGATTCGTTGAGGGTCTCTATCTTGCCTTCGCGATGAGCGATCTCAATATCGCGCGAGTTGGCCACATCCACAGCAGCTTCGTCGGCGCCCTGGCTTTTGGCGAGATCAGCTGCCCAGTGGGCCAGTTCTAGTTTATCTTTCAGATTCATGGTCGATACCTTGCTTATCAAGAGGATGCATCTTTGTCCTCGACAATCATCAGGCGTTAACGCCGCCCACGGTGATCGCAGAGACTTTCACGGTCGGCAGGCCAAAACTGACGGGTTGCCACTGGCCGTCTTTGCCGCACGTGCCGCCGCCTTCCATGATGGCCATGTCGTTTCCGACCATCACGATGCGTCGCAGAACTTCCGGGCCATTGCCAATGATGTTTACGTCCTTGATGGTTTTGCCCAGCTTGCCGTCTTCGATAAGGCGGCCCGATTTCACATAGAAGGTGAAGTCACCCGCTCCAATGTGGACCTCGCCGTTGGAGAAGAACTCTGCGTAGATCCCTTTCTTGACACTGCGGATGATCTCTTCCGGCTCATGGGGGCCATTGAGCATGTAAGTGTTGCGCATCCGGGCGATAGCTGCGTATCGGAAAGACTGACGACGACCATTGCCCGTCGGTTTGACATTGTAGAACCTGGAACTGATCCGGTCGTGCATGTAGCTTTCCAACACACCATCCCGAACGAGGTAGGTCTTCTGAGAGTCATTGGCTTCATCGTCGACGTTAATAGTGCCCCGCAGGTTGGGGTTGGTGCCGTCATCTACTATCGTCACAAACGGCTCGGCCACAGGCTTGCCGATTTTGTCCGCGAAGATCGACGCTTCGCGCCGATTGTAGTCTGCCTCCATGCCGTGGCCGATGGCTTCGTGCAGGAGAATACCTGAATTCCCGGGGGCCAGAACGACTTCCATTTCGCCGGCGTCAGGTTTGACGGCGCCGAATAGTGACACCGTCCGTTTGACGGCCGTATCGGCCAGGTCATCGAGTTTCTGGTCAGTGTAGTACTCCATGCCGTGCCGGCCGCCGATATTGTGATGGCCTTCCTCACGTTGGCCATTCTCTTCCGCCGTGCACATGGCAAATAATCTCGTCATCGGCTGATAGTCATGCACCAGACGACCGTCCGAGGTTGCAATCAGGACATAAGAGTTGCTGTCGGTGAAGTACACCTGGGTCTTGATAATGCGCTTATCGAGCTGTCCCATACGCGTATTGATTCGTTGGATCAGCGGTATCTTCTTATCGACCGAAACATCCTCCCAGGCCGTCCGGATCGGATAGTAGCTCGTCGTTTGGTGCAGACTGATTTGCTCCGGCGGAATGGTCTTGCTTCCGGAGGCAATATTGGCCGCGGTCCGG
>CAZHDS010000511.1:0-1869 GCA_964531495.1 uncultured Ignavibacteriales bacterium | reverse complement strand
GCAAAGCTGCGCCATGAGCTAAGTGAACGGGAATGGCAGATTACCGTCCTCGACAAGGATCCGCTGCACCACTATCAGCCGGGTTGGCTGTTCATCCCGTATGGGATATACACGGCCAAGGATTGTGTAAAGCCTAAATCCGACTTCATTCCGGAGGGCGTCGAATTAGCTATCGACGAGATCGTCAACATTGACCACGCCAACAAGCAAGTCAAGACCAAGAAGGGTCAGTACGATTACGACTGGCTGGTGATTGCCACGGGTTGCAGGGTCGTACCGGAAGAGACCGACGGCATGATGGATGACTGGGGAGGCGATGTCCATACCTTCTACACCCAGGAAGGTGCTAAAGCACTTTACAAAAGATGGAAGTACTTTGACAAGGGTAAAATCGTACTCAATATCGCCGAAATGCCCATCAAATGCCCGGTTGCGCCTCTGGAGTTCGTCTATCTCACAGACTGGTTTTTCAGAAGCAATGGCGCGCGCGACAATATAGAGATAGAACTGGTCACACCCTTGGACGGCGCCTTTACCAAACCGGTGGCTTCAAAAATTTTGGGTAGTGTCTGCGAAGAAAAGAACATCAAAATCACACCCAACTGGTCCATTGACAATGTGAATGTCAGCAACAAAACCATCGAATCCGTGACCGGCGATGCTGTTCCATATGATATTCTTGTGACCATCCCGCTGCACTCCGGTGCACAGGTGCTCATGGACAGCGGCCTCGGCGACCCCATGGGTTTCGTCGATACCCATCATAACACTCTGCAGGCCAAAGGCTTCGACAGTATCTATGTTATCGGTGACGCTACCAACGTACCCACCTCCAAATCCGGAGCGGTTGCACACTACCAATCCGACGTCGTGGTAGGGAACATCATTCGCCAAATAGAGGGTCAAGAACCGCGGCCCGACTATGATGGGCACTCTACGTGATTTATAGTCTCGAGCCATGGTATGGCTTACCTGATTGATTTTGACTACAAAACCGAGCCCCTTCCCGGAAAGTTCCCTTTCCCCGGTCTGGGACCTTTCGGCCTTTTAGAAGAAAGCCAGATGAACTATGTTGGAAAAATGATGTTCAAATGGGTCTATTGGAACCTGATGTTAAAGGGTTTTGAATTGCCCTTGGAACCCCAGTTCAACATGGCTGGCAAGATGCTCCAGAGCATCTAAAGGAGGCGCTATGACAAATGAAGAATTGATTATGGAGCGACTTGATCGCATTGAAGCCCAAATTGCTCCGCTGGCTGAATCCGCCAGAGGTTTAAATGAACTCAAGGATGACATGATGATTGTTGCCCATCCTGCTTCCCAAATGCTGATCAAAGAGTTGCTGGATGTTGAGTCGAGTTTCCAGTTGCAAGACCTGATGAAGTTAACCAAACAGACGCTCAGAAGTGTCAAGAACATCACCTTTGCATTGAAACAACTGGACAACTTCATTGACCTTGCCACAACAATAGAACCCTTGATGAGAACGGCCGTACCTCAGGCGATCAGATATCTGGATGACCTGGAGCAAAGGGGCGTGTTTAGAATTCTTGCAGCCACACTGGATATACGTGCAAAGCTCGCTGCTGCTTATACGCCTGAAGACATCGACAAAATCGGAGACGGCATCGTCGCCTTTCTGGGTTTGGCCCAGAAGATCGCCGATCCTCAGTCTGTCGCTTTTATGGAGAAATTGGCCGAAATTCCGTCCAAATTGGATTTGGCGGTCAGCAAGGATTGCGGGCCGTGGGGACTTTTTTCGGCCTGCTCCGATCCTGATGTTAAAAAGGGTCTTGGTGTTATCATGGAGTTGACCAAGGCCATGGGCAAATTGAAAGCCAACGGAAACGGAGCGGCCTCGGTTGAGCA
>CAZHDS010000510.1:0-1876 GCA_964531495.1 uncultured Ignavibacteriales bacterium | reverse complement strand
TAGATTCAGTTTTTTGTTGCGATACGCGGCGGACTCGAGATAACCAAGGTTATGCTTTCAGACTTTTTTAGGTCAATAACCCCTAGAACAGAAAGTGTGCAATGTCCATGAATGTCGACCTGAATCGCAGAGACTTCTTAAGAAGTGCAGGACTCACAGCGGTTGTAGCAGGGACAGGAGTTCCCTTTGAGAAACTGAAGCTGACTGAGGATACCACAGTAAAGGCGAGTGGTACCCCACAGCAGGTGACTTACGATTTCGATGAAGTCTACAATCGAGTCGGTACCAACACCGTGAAGTGGGATAATGCGGCTGAACGGCACAGTGGCGGACTGGATGTGGGAATGGGGATCGCAGACATGGATTTCAAGGCTCCTCCCTGCATCAAGGAAGCCCTGGAGGAACGCCTGGAGCACGAGAATTGGGGGTATACAAATACTCCTGACGGCTACGTTGAAGCGATAATCTCATGGAATCAAAGGCGATACGGCTTGGACATAGATCCTTCGAATTTGGTACTAACCAGTGGGGTGCATCCAGGCGTTATCGCTGCTCTGAAGACCTTCTCTCCTCCGGGCACAAGGACCTTGATCGCGACACCGAGCTACAATGGTTTCTACGGTGACCTGACGGAGTGTAATACTGTAGCCGAAGACAGCACGATGACGATGGTCAATGGTCGGTACGAAATAGATTTCGACGATTTCGAGAGACGGGCCCAACGCTGCAATTGTTATTTGCTGTGCAACCCGCAAAACCCAACCGGGAACGTATGGACGGAAGAAGAACTACTCCGGATGGGAGAAATCTGTTTGAGGCACAATACTATCGTGCTTTCGGATGAAATTCACTGCGACTTTGCCTTGTCGGGGCACAAGTATACGCCTTTTGCGAGTCTGCCTGACAAAGACATTGTAAACAACAGTATGACGTTCAAGGCTGTCAGTAAGACATTCAGTTTGCCGGCAATGAAGTGCGCCTGGTTCTTCTCCACCAACGAGGATTATCTGAATCGAGTGAGGGACAACCACCGTGCGGATCTCACGGAGCTCGGGATGATCGCAACCATGGCGGCCATGAACGGAGGCGAGGACTGGTTCGACCAAGTGCTGGCATATATCGATGAGAGTCAAGAATTCGTTGCGAATTACATCAGAGACAATATCCCGCTAATTGGCCAAGCCAAGCCAGATGGGACTTACCTGACCTGGTTGGACGTCAGCAGGATCATCGACATAATCGGTGCAGAAGAAACGGCAGCCGAAAGACAGCGGACGTCTGTCGATCCTTATACCCCAGAGATGGTGGCGCAGGAGTGGTTCGGTCAGCATGCGAGGGTTGATCTGAATCCAGGATCGTCCTATGGAACCGGTGGCAATGGGCATATGCGAATGAACATTGCATTGTCCAGGCAGCTGGTGAAGCGAGCGTTGGACAATATTGCCGAGGCCGTGAATAGACTTCCTGGGGCTTGAATGTCGTCTGACCTTCCGATGAGGATAACATGCTGAATAGACCAGTTTTTGCCACGATCCTGACCCTTACGTTTATCGCCCCCTGCACAGGAGTGGTCGCCCAATCCACTGGCGAAGTGCAATCGTCGCTCGGCTGGGAGATGTCGCCGGGCGGAGAAGCGGAGACAATCCTGTCCATCAGGGAACGGGCACGGGTCTACAACGAGATACTCGAGTGGCGCCTCGACAACATCCTTCCAACCATAATGCGGGAGGAAGGCATCGAGATGTGGGTAGTCATCAACTTTGAGTACGACGAGGACCCGGTCTACATGACGCTGGTGCCCGAGCCCATCAAAAGCGCCAGGCGCCTGTCCATCCTCATCTTCCACGACAGCGAAGACGGCTTCAAAAAGCTGACG
>CAZHDS010000509.1:0-1876 GCA_964531495.1 uncultured Ignavibacteriales bacterium | reverse complement strand
CGGCAGGGCCGAGGGCCGGAACTCTACGGCTTCACGAAGGTGCCGTTGACCTTGTCCTTTTCAACACCCGGAAAAGCGAGCAGCTTGTTGTGCATGGCCACGTAGACCCCCGGCGGGGCAATCTGCAATCAGCAGAACGATTTCTATGGAGCTGCAGGTAGCCTGGCGAGTATCCTTAACAACTGGGGTATCCAGACAGTCAACCACGATAGCGCCATAACCGGCGCCCAGATCGAGAACATCATTGATGCTGGTACGCCTTTCTTGATTCGCTGGGGCTGGGTCGGCGGCGGCGCTCATATGGCTGTCGGTCGTGGATATACAGGGAACAACAACCACATAATGGACCCCTGGCCCGGGCAGGGTTACCTCACCGTCGATCATGACTACCTCGTCAGCAACGAGAACTTCGACTGGACCCACACTATTGGCGATATCTGCCTGCCACCAGGTGTGGCAGACGTGGACGGAAGCGGCATGGCAAACATAGTAGACTTGGTAACTATCTGGAACTACGTATTATATCGTGGTGACCCGCCTGCTGGCGGCCTGTACCGGCTGAATGCGGACGGCTGTTGCTTTATTGACATTGGCGACGCCGCCGCCTATGCCAGGTTCCTGTTCGCTTGGGGGCCTGAACCGCCGACATACTCATCATGTGGTGGTTCTGCAAGCGGCGACTCGGTAGAGCTCATACTGATCTCCCCGCCCGTGGCGGGTGACACCAATGCCGTTGTCCGGATTGACCTCTACGCTAAGAACCAGTCGGAGATCCTTGGCGCAGCAATGGGTTTTGAGTGGAACAACCCTGATCTCCGACTCGATAGTGCCGTCTTTAGCGCCCTATCCAATTCGGCCTGGTCATCAACCAGAAGCAGTTACTATCTAGGATACCTCGACTCCTCCAACACTTATCGGCGCTTCATCTACAGCGGGGTCAACTTCATGTTTGATGCTATCATGGGTGGATCGCCGGATATGCGTCTCTGGGCTAGTTACTACTTCACGGCTACCGATTGGACCCAAGCCTCGGTTTTGCGAATCGGCCCGGATGAATTCACGCGCGGGACGCAGTTGATGTTCTCGGACGGAAGCGCCAACTGGACGCCCGATTTCGCTGGCGATCTGGTCTATTCGGAAGGCGGCATGATCCGCCCTGAGCCGAGTGCACTGGTGCAGCAAACCAGTGAATATCCCATAGAATGGATTGCGATTGATGGAGTGACCAACTACTCGATTGACCTGTCGCGCAACAACGGCAGTAACTGGGTGAATATCGCAACTGCTGTGACTGGTACTATCTTCAATTGGACCGTTACTGGTGACACCAGCTCCAATTGCCTGATGCGAGTATATGATACAGACGATCCGAGCGCACCTGATACAACCTTCAGTGATGTATTCTCGATTCTTGAGGCGATCTTTATCAGCCTCACCGACCCCGGGGGCGGATTGAAGGCCGTACCAAAGACTGGTAGCAAGGGAACCGTCGACAGCGATCTCAAGGGCCCCGGCGACATATCTGACCTGATGGTTCTATATGAAAATGGTCAGGTAGATTTCTTCTCCGGACAGGGGGACGGTACCTTTGATCAATCTGGTACGCTGGTGATCGATCTCGACAGCCTCTCCACCGATATGAAGCTGGCCGACATAGATAGGGATGGTCATCTCGATGCGGCCATCTCCAATGCCACCACATCGATCGTTTCATTCCATTTTGGTGATGGTACGGCAGCCTTCACGTCGAATGCTGATGACACCGTCCACACTGATGGCCAACCGATCAGCCTGGAGTTGGTAGACCTCAACCGCGATGGCAACCTTGATCTGGCCGTTGCAACTTCGTCTCCAAACCAGCTTCTGATCTATACTG
>CAZHDS010000508.1:0-1880 GCA_964531495.1 uncultured Ignavibacteriales bacterium | reverse complement strand
GGGCCATCTTCGGCGAGAAGGCCGGCGATGTGCGCGACGCCTCGCTCAAGGCGCCTCCCGGCATGGAAGGCGTGGTGGTGGATGTGAAGATCTTCTCCCGCAAGGAGAAGGATGAAACCGCCCAGACTCGCGACAAAAAGAAAATCGACCGCATCAAGCGTCAGACCCGCAAGGAACTGCAGCTGATTTGCGAGAACCGCGATGAAGAGCTGCTGCGTATTCTTAACGGCAAGATGCTCGAGCGGATTGTTTCCGAAAGCACAGGCGAAATCATCGTCCGCGCTGGGACCAAAGGCAATGCCGACCGTTTGCGCGAGCGCATTGTGTTTGAGGATATCCGCTATCGCTCGAAAATCACCAAGAGCCCTCAGCTCAATGATCGGTTCTGGAGTCAGTACGATCTTGCCAACCGCACCATTGAGCGGACCAAGCGCAATGAAGAAAAGGAAGTCGAGAAAATCACCCGTGGCGATGAGCTGCCGCCAGGGGTGGTCAAGCTGGTCAAAGTCTTTGTCGCCAAGAAGCGCAAGCTTTCGGTAGGCGATAAGATGGCCGGTCGCCATGGAAACAAGGGTGTGGTTTCGAAGGTTTTGCCTCAGGAAGATATGCCATTTATGGAAGACGGCCGCTCCGTGGATATCGTTTTGAATCCGCTGGGTGTTCCGTCTCGTATGAATATTGGTCAGATTCTGGAAACCCACCTTGGTTGGGCGGCCCATCACCTCGGTATTCGCACCGAAACGCCGGTCTTTGTCGGCGCCACGGTTGACGAGATCAAGTCGTGCCTCGAAGAGGCCGGTCTTGCCACCGACGGTAAGGTGGTGCTCTATGACGGCCGCACCGGTGAGCCTTTTGATCACCGGGTCACGGTGGGCTACCTGTACATGTTAAAGCTCAGTCACCTGGTGGACGACAAGATCCACGCCCGGAGCATCGGACCCTACTCGCTGGTTACACAGCAACCGTTGGGTGGTAAGGCTCAGTTCGGTGGACAGCGCTTCGGTGAGATGGAAGTCTGGGCTCTTGAGGCCTATGGCGCCGCTCATACGCTGCAGGAGCTGCTCACCGTCAAGTCCGACGACGTCGACGGACGGGCGAAGATCTACGAAGCCATCGTCAAGGGCGAAAATCCACCCGAACCGGGTGTTCCCGAGTCGTTCAATGTATTGGTCAAGGAACTGCGCAGTCTCTGCCTCGATATTAAGTTCGAGTAGAGGTCAGGCCTGATTCACAAGGAGAAATCCAATATGACAGAGTCGACTGAGTTCCGGATTCCGAGTCCGACGGCAGCAGGTCCTCCCATCCCTGCCATGCGGGAACGGGAGAAGGAGACGCGGCGTAGATTCGACTTCACAATGATTCGCATCCAGCTGGCTTCACCGGAGACGATTCGGGGCTGGAGCCATGGCGAAGTGACCAAACCGGAAACGATTAACTATCGTACCTTCCGGCCCGAACGGGACGGTCTCTTCTGCGAGCGCATTTTCGGTCCCGTCAAGGACTGGCAGTGCGGATGCGGTCGTTACAAGATGATTCGCTATCGCGGCGTGATCTGCGATAAATGCGGCGTCGAGGTGACTCGCTCAAACGTTCGTCGCGAACGGATGGGCCACATCGATCTGGCGGTCCCGGTCTCTCACATCTGGTATTTCAAAGGTGTGCCGAGCCGGATCGGCCACCTGCTTGATATGCCGGTACGCCAGCTCGAGCGGATCCTTTATTACGAATCGTATGTTATGGTCGAGCCGGGCAACACGCCCTACAAATATAAAGAGTTGATCTCGGAAGAGCAGTATCACGAGCTGGTTCAGGATTCGTCGTATAACTTCGAAGCCATGATGGGCGCTGAAGCGATTCGTTACCTGCTGACCAGTATGGAT
>CAZHDS010000507.1:0-1881 GCA_964531495.1 uncultured Ignavibacteriales bacterium | reverse complement strand
GTCCGATTATGAACCCGCCCGACGCCGGGAGCCCCATCTATTGATTTAGTGGATCAGGTTTTATGCTTCTTTCCGGAGTAGATTATCTCTCGCTGATAGGATGACATGACTCGAATTCTTCGTTACTGAAGTAATATGGGGAAAACAGAGAACTTGTGGCAACATCTTCCGTATAGCGAAGCTGGAGGAATGAAATGAAGCATACGTTATTGTCGAGTGTGTTCGTTGTTGCTGTGCTTGTCTTTGCCTACTCACCAGGTTTTGGGGCAGATATCCACGAGGCCGTACAAGCAGATAGTCTTGAACAGGTCAAACGCCTTCTGGCGGACGATTCAACCCTGATAGATGCGCCTGATCAATACGGAAGGACGCCTCTTCATTGGGCCTGCCGAGGCGTAAATTTCGATATTGTGAAGTACCTGGTGGAGACAGGTGCCAATGTCAATGCCGCTGATATTAATGGCATGGTTCCTCTTCACAACGTTGCATCACGTGGGCATGAGGATGCCGTGCGTCTTCTGATCGAAAAGGGGGCGCATCTCGATGAGCAAAGCGCGTACGATTCAGGTACTGCTCTGCACTATGCGGCGCTGGGTGGGTTCAAGGAAGTCGTGAGTCTCTTGTTAGAGAATGGAGCCCGGACGGACTTGCAGGACGATGTCGAAAGGACACCGTTACAAACGGCGATTGTGGCTGGCTATACGGGGGTCGCCGAGCTGCTCGTTAATCAGATGGCCGAGAGCAATCCGGAATCATTGAATTACCGTGACTTTGATGGCAACACAGCGTTGCATCTGGCGATTATGAGGCCCGACTTCCAGAGTATAGCAGCTCTCGTCTTGGGCGGTGCCGATATTAATGTCAGAAATGCTCTCGGGCTGACGCCGTTCAACCTGTCGGTGGCGTATGGCCACCAGGATATGTCCGATTTATTGACCGAAAACGGAGCCGATCAGAGTCCTCAGAAATTCCCGGTTCTAACCGGACCCTATCTTGGTCAAACTCCGCCGGGCAGGATTCCGAAGCTATTCGCCAAGGGTATCGTATCAACCAGCCGAGGCCTGCACGCTAATATAGCGTTTTCACCGGACCTGAAGGAGGCCGTCTGGGAGTCCGGGGATGCTCTGTGCTTCCTGAAAATGAACAATAACATATGGTCGGCTCCAGACAAACTGGTGTTGTTCAAGGAAAACTACAGTGTTGACGCACCGTTTTTCTCGCACGATGGCAACCGGGTGTACTTTGTGGCAGGCCTCCGAGACACCGCCAACATGATGAGCAACGAGATGATTTGGTACATCGAGCGGCATGGATCGGCATGGTCGGAACCGGAACTTCTTGACTCGATTGTGAACTCAGAGCCAATCCACTGGCAGGCTTCAATGGACGTGAAAGGGAACGTCTATACCAGCGGCATTTATTGCGCCTATTTTGAGGATGGCAAATACACCACCCGCGAGAAATTGCCGGCTGTCATCAACGTGATTCCGGATTCTATCCAATACGCGGGTGAGGTGGCTCCGTTCATATCACCCGACGGAGACTATCTGATCTTCAATCGGTTCACTCCACCGCCACCCGGTTGGTCGGTTGAGTTCCTGGTCAGTTTCAGGCATAAGGACGGTGAATGGACAGAGCCAAAAGATCTCCGGAACAAGATACTGGGTGGAGGGATGTCCGCCAGGGTGTCTCCCGATGGCAAATACCTGTTCTTCTTGAGTGACAGGCCCGGTAGCGCCAAGGAACGGAGTGTTTACTGGGTCGATGCCAGCGTAATTGAGGAGTTGAGACCTGAGTAACCGTGAGTTGAATTCCGCAGCCACGTAGGGCAGAACCAACCAACCGCTGGTTGCCTTGGTGGTAATGCCATTCCCCCTACCG
>CAZHDS010000506.1:0-1882 GCA_964531495.1 uncultured Ignavibacteriales bacterium | reverse complement strand
AGAAGATCCCCGTGTAGAGGGGAGACCGCGGTGTTGCCGCTTGAGCCACTGGTGGCTGCGTCGTGTCACATGGTTATTGTGATAGCTATATGACAATGATCGAGATACAACATCGTGTGGATGGTTTGATGGGACCTGCACATAATAGTGATAATCAATTGGACGGACCGCATGCAAACACATTGTTCGTTAGTAAGGCCCACCTACCGTGCCAAGCAGGCCAATACAAACTACGAATGTGATTTGCATACTAAATGAATGCCTGCACATTTTTGTGGAGTGCAAGCGAGGATACATGGTGCGGGAGAACTTTGGATAATCAGAGGGCGAGCACGACTAGTGTGCCGCTCAACTTCCAATGTATTCCCTAAACGCTTCCAATGGATTCCCGTCAGACCATCCTTGCCAGAATTCAGCGAGGGTTCTTCGCCATGGTGCGAGTGGTGCCCGAGCAGATGAGCAAGGGACTCCGTGTGCGACGATCCACTGATCAGTCGGACCATTCCGCGATAGGCCATCGGACCAATTCTGTTCTGATGGTACGTATTCAAACCATGTGTCAGTTTCGAAGAATAGTGCCAAAAGGTGGAATAACTGAACAGTGTGTTCCATGAAAGGATTGCCTGAAACGCCTTTGGCGAAACCATGGAGGCCGACTGTGTTGTCGATGAACCAGACATAGGACCTGTTAGGCAAGACCTCGAATAAAACAGCTGCTGCAACTAAGACCGTTGCAGGCTCTAAGAGAGCGATTGGGTTTGCGCCCCCCAGCAATCGATCTTGCAAAGCCCCAGGCTGCAAGTACTTCCTCTGAGAAAGTATAATATCTTGCGAAGGTTTTCCCTGTGAGGGGATCGAAAGCGATGGCCCCGCCAGCAGGGGTGGCTCCTAATGAGAATTGCGCGTCGCTTGCGACAATGATATAATCCCGAGAAGGCGATATGTGCATGACTCGCGACGGCATCTTGTGGAAGAGGAGCTCGATGTACTGGAGGGCCACTGCAAGAGCACGACTGTTCGTGTAAGGTGGCGTGTCCAGATATTGTCTTTGACGCAAAGGGGCTGCAGCGCCTCTACCAACTTTGCCGAAAATGCCGAGAGAGCAGAAAGTCTGGCAGCCGAGAATCTTGGCGGCCTGCGCAGGCGAGGTGTAGTTTCCGTCCAGGCACTCGCGAACAAGTGAAGTAACCTTTTCGACCAACGTTCTACGTGGGCGGAAAGTTATAATACCCCAAGAAATTGCAAGCGACAAGTCGTGAAGGAGTCCAAGAAAGTCGCTTGAAGGGGAAAGATCCTGTCTTTTCTTGTCCGAAAAGGGGAAACCTATTCTGAGGCAGACCGCGCCAAAAAGACGCTGAGCGGAACCTTTAGCGCGGTTCCAGTCGACAAGAGACGCATCGTCGTAGTAAAAAGAGCAGCAGACAGCCAAAGTTCTGCGAGCTAGTGACTGTAGGAAAAAGGACAGGCGGTTGAACGACATGACGGCGTTTTTGAAGCCGAAAACTAAACTATACATTAGCTGAAAAGACCATTGCCCCGACTGCGGGCACTGCACGGCTCTGGTGTTGTAACGGTAATGCTCGGGCATGACAGGGCAGGATCTGTAGGCATTCGGAAGGTCCTCGCCGCCCGATTCCAGAGTAGCTCCTGTCAAACATGCATTTTCTTCGATGGCGGCACTGTAGAGGAAGCGCGCCGCGACGCCTGGTTGGGTCGCGTTGCAAAGGACAAGACGCTCAACATATGAGCTGTGTTCGTTCTGGTGCCCCGCAAGGCCGTTGTCGATAAGCCTGTGTTTCCCGTTTTGGAAAACGCAGAAAGTGGGGCAAGGCAGCCAGTCCTCACCGAAAAGATTGTAGACCTCTTCTAGAGTGAGTAAGGG
>CAZHDS010000505.1:0-1883 GCA_964531495.1 uncultured Ignavibacteriales bacterium | reverse complement strand
GTGATAGATCGAGAAAGTCATAGGCTTTCTTGACCGTAGATTCGCTGGGCATACCATCGAAAAATTCGAGGTCCCCGAGAAAATCAGTCTCCACCTTGTCCGGGGTCAGCAGAAATTCCGGTACATCAGCAGCGTATTTCGGCTTTTGAGCGTCTTGTGCCCATGCTGAAAAAGTGAGTGACAAGGTTATCGATGTCAACACCACTATATAAATTATTTTCTTGCCACTCATCAATTCTCTCCTTTTTTGAAAAAATATGAACGTGATTATTTCACCTTTTCAGCATCACCGGGAATCCAGGTTTCCTCGAAATACGGGAGTTCCGGGCCATAGAGGCGCAGGTAGGTGAACCATCCCTTGCCCGGCGTTGTCTGCACCCAGTTATCTTCCGGCACATCTGCCGGCATCTTGGGACCGAAGTAGAGATCGAACGAGCCGTCCGCGTTGGCTACCGCGCCATGCACCGAGCCGACCAGCGGCCGCCCGTGGTCGTTCTGGATCATCGAACGGGTATCGTTGTCGTAGACCGTCAGCGACCAGAACATGTTCGCCGGCACGTCCTTGGGCAGATGAATCCGGTAGGTGTGGTCCCCGGTCAACCAGTTGCCGTCGGCATCCTGGTACGCCCCGATGTACTGGGAGCCCTGGCCGGGCACGGACACAACCATGGACTTCGCCGTGCCGATCGCCTCGAAGGCATACTTGGTGCGAAGATCAATGGCCATGTACTCCGGTTCGTGGAAAGTGGGATCCGCAAAGAAGATCTTCTTCCAGCGGCGTTCTCCGGGATATGCATAGACGATGTCCTTGGGCACTCTCGGTGCAAAGGCGAGGGCTTCTGCCATCGCCCGCCCGACGGTGGCCGCCTCGGTGAGAATGGCCGTCATGCGGGCGTCCGGCTCGAAGGGCTGCCCGTGGGCAATGCCGAGCGACTCCAGCACGCCGAGCATCGCCATGTCCTGTGAGCGGGGCGGGTTCTCATTGATGTAGCGTGCCAGGGTCTCGAAGTAGGCAAAGCCCTCGTTGGTCAATAGGTTGGCGTCCTTGCCTGCCAGCGATACGAACCGGGTCTCGGGCGGATTGGCGGCGTCCTCGAGCTTGTACTGGCGATAGGTATGGATCAGCTCGACCAGTTGTGGGATGTCTTCCCGCGTTTTCGGAATGGCCCGAAGGTAAAACACCACGATGTTGGTGTCGGAACGTGCGATGTGGTGATGGACCTCGGGCAGGGGACCGTCATACCCGGGCGGCAGAATCAGGAACTTTCCCCCGCGGTTCTGTTCGGGCGAGAATGGGCCGCCGAGGTCGACCAGAGGTTGCTGCCATATGTTGTTCATCGTACCGAGCAGACCCGGCGGAAGCTCCATCACCATCGGCCCTTCACGCAGGTCCAGCACGCCGGACATGTAGACGGTGTCCTGGTTGGCCGTCAGAGCCAGTTGCCGTGGTTCGGCCAGCTTGTCGGCAACGATCACCGTGTGGCTGTCGGCACCCAGTGCCCAGTGGGCATCCGCCATGGCTCCGTACGACGCCATCGGCAGCGCCCAGAGATAGGCCTGAACGGCGCGTTGGAAGTCCAACTCGTCATAAAGCTTCTCGACGGTCTCCTGCGTGGGATAGCCTGCCTCGTACTCGAGTTCTCCTATGCTCGTATCGAGTGTCTTGCCCTGCACCGGCAAAGCGAACGCGATGAATAGGCACATCGCCGACACCATGATCCAAGGACGCCTGGTTGTATCGTTGTAATAGCTGTGCATTTCTTCCTCCTCATCAATTCGTTGCGTTTCTCAACGCCAATCTCATTCATCATCACAGCGAAGAACAGACTTCAAAACACTCTCCGTCGACGGTTCCGGTCACCACGGGAGTTCGACCACCGGCG
>CAZHDS010000504.1:0-1885 GCA_964531495.1 uncultured Ignavibacteriales bacterium | reverse complement strand
TCGCACGATTTACAGGTCGGTCAGAAAGTCTTTGCCATCGGTAATCCGTTCGGGTTTGATCAGACATTGACGACCGGCATCATCAGCGGCCTCGGTCGCGAGATTCAAGCGGTGACTCAGCAGATCATCAGCGATGTTATTCCGACTTTTCCCATATGGGTTGAGCCGGGAGACACTCCAGGCTTGCAATGGATCGCATTTTAACATCGCGCCCCCCCCATGTCGAGCGCACGGCAAATTCTTGCCTGTTTTCCGACTCCGGATCCGGCCGAAAACCAGGCCAGGGTGCCAACCGGAGCGTTTTCCAGCGTCTATCTCTGGTTCTGCGCAGACCTTCTCTGTCGGGAACCTCGTGTTCCACTCTTTGATCCGCTCCCGAGTCACGTCATGTGACCAACGGCGGCGGCGCCAGCCGCGTAATGCGGTCGAGGATCGCGGCGAACAAGTTTCGCGTCACGGCCACTTCAGCCAGTTGAAACGTCACATACTTCGCGTGCCGAGTGACCTTAGCTCCGATCTTGATCAGCTTCTCCCGCAGCGTCGTCAGTGACCAGTGCCGCACTGGTTTCGGCAGGGCCAGTCGCCGCAGGAAGTTGCCCAGGTTGTAAGCCAACGCGAAGAGCTGCAAGCGAGCTTGGTTGTCCCGGAATGTGCGGCAAGAGAGCTTCGTCCACTTCACCGCATTCTTGCCTTCCTTGATCCATTGCTCGGCGGTGCCGCGACCGTTGTAGAACTTGACCACGTTCTTGGACCGCCAGGAGAGATTGGTCACGAGGAATCCCACCCGTGGGAATAGTTCGCCCCGGTGCCACTCGACCTTGGCCACCACGCGGCGCGGGCGATCCCAGGAACCGGCTTGGTAGCGGAAGCTGTGATAGAAGACCTTGGGCCGGTACGAAGGTCGTCCGACCGGTCGGGTGAGTAAATGCGCAATTTCCCGCTCCAACACGGCGTTGGACTTCAGTCGGATCGTGTAGGAAAACTGCTCTGCTTCCAGGAAGGCGTACAACTCGGGGATGGCAAACGCCGCGTCGCCGCGAAAGAACTTCGGGATAGTCAAGTGGCGATACCGCTCGATCACCGGCAGCAGCACCCGCCGCCAGTATTTGGCGCTCGCCTTGTTGCCGCGCCGCAGCATAGCGTACTCCAGATCGCCAAACTGGTTAAAAAGAAACTGCGGATGATAGCAGAGGCACTCGAAGTGCCCGTTGTACGCCGTACCTTGTTGTCGCCCGTAGGTCTCGCTGACGGAACTGTCCAGATCGAGGATGAGTTCTTTGAGCGGTCGTCGCTGGTGAACCGTGTCGATCCAGCGGCCGGAGAGCTTCATCAGCGCCATCAGGTTGCATTTGGTGCTGAGTGTGTCGGTCTCGAATCGGCCCACTTCGCTGGTCGAAGCCGCGTGCTTCTCCGGCTGGCTGGCTCGGCCTCCCACGACATGCCGCATCGTGGGGTCGATACAGAGTCGCTCGGCGTCGTTGACATCTTCATAACCGGCCAACCGGCTGTAAATCGACTGCCGCAGCAGCGGTAAGAGGCCGTGCTGCTTGTTGCTCCCCAGACGAGAATCGGTCAGCACGTCTGCGCCCAATGCCGTTAGCCCGAGCGTCTCGTCGAGTTCGCGATACGCCAGCAACCCGGCGTCCGTCGTGATCTGACTACCCAAGAACTTCAGCTTCAAGCGGCTGTCAAAACCGACCCGCAAATCGTCCTTTTTGGCGTCACCCATGGGGTTCCCCTGTCAGCTTGGCATGATTTGGCAAAATACCCCTGATTTTCAAGGGTCTAGCGCAAATCACATGCCAAAGCGAGGGAAGTCATCTGGGAAATGCGGGATAATTTAACGCCGAGTCGGAATTGCTGATCAGCCACTTTCTGAGATCGA
>CAZHDS010000503.1:1297-1889 GCA_964531495.1 uncultured Ignavibacteriales bacterium | reverse complement strand
CAGTCCAGGTGGAGAGAGATTCGATTCCGAGAATGTGTTTCATGAAATCGATAAAGTGCGCCTTCTTGTTGTCGCAGATCCGCTGGAGTAGTTTTTCGGTGATATAGGGATCCTGCGATTCGAGCTCTTCAGCAACAGCAACAATTTCTTCATCTGACACGGCTTCGCCGTTGCGTATCTTTTCCAGAACCGGGCTCCGTTCCAGCAATGCCTGTATTCGCGCTTCTACACGTTTACGGTATTCGGCTGTAGTTAATCGCTCGTGCTCCGGCCCGAACTCAACATATTCCTTTATGGCGACGAGATCCTCAAGAGAGAGCTTTACCATGCCTTCGCGTTTCTGCTGACGGAAACGCATGAGAGGCGCGAGCCGTTCGATGAGCAGCCGGAACTTGTCCTCGGTGGGCGATGCCCACCAGTGATCCGTCTGAGCATCGAGAATGAGTTGCGTTTCCTTTTCGACAATATTGACCGTCAATGGCAGTTCGCCGATCTGCTCTATGATGGACGCGCGAATTGCTTCGTATGCGTCGCTGTTCTCGGCGAGAAGCTGCTTTGACAAGTCAACGACATCCTTTTCAAAGCGCATGGC
>CAZHDS010000503.1:0-1287 GCA_964531495.1 uncultured Ignavibacteriales bacterium | reverse complement strand
ACGCCGGACCTTGCACGCAGAACGGGCACGATCTGTGTGCGCAGACAGCCCAGTTTCTCGGGCGTGATGGCGTGCCAGTATTCATCCGGGGCGACCTGATCGAGGTTTGCCTTGTTGTCGAGTATCACAACATTCTTCTCCGGCAAACCCGCGAGGTCGGCACGGAGATCCGAAATTGTGGCCTCAACTATATCGTTCCGGCTCACGGAAATAGCAGCTTCGAGTTTATCGAGACGTGATTCGAACAAGCGCACAGGCAATGGTATTGTCGCGCCCGGCTCCCGACCCTTGGGTTGCATCTTGAAGAAATCAAAATTAGCCCAGCAGTCAATAATAAGGAACTTGTCCTTCTCCGGACACCATGGTTTGCGCTTCTTGGGATCATCTTCCAGTACACGCGTGCCGCGTCCGATCATCTGCCAGAACTTGGTGTAAGAGTAAACCGGCTTGGCGAAAACGAGATTAACCACCTCCCGGATATCTACGCCGGTATCAAGCATATCAACGCTTATAGCAATCCTCGGCATATCCTTGTTCTTGAACTGATCCAGAAGTCCGCCCTTGCCATGGACTCGCGAGTCTTCCGAAACTATTACACGCGCCAGCTTGCCTTTGTGTTCCGGGTACATGGCATCGAAGATTGCCTGAAGACGACGGGCGTGTGCCTTTGAAATAGCAAAGAAGATGCTTTTCCCGGGGAGAACACCATTCGGATCCTTAATGGATTCCTCCATGAATTCCCGAACGATCAACCCGTTGGTGCCGGAGTTTGTAACCTTCCTCTCAAGGTCCGTGCCTTCGAAGTCGATTTCTTCGGGGTCCTTGCCTTCTTCGACCAGTTTCTTCTGAACCGCGGACGGCAAGGTTTCCCCTTTGATTCCTTCAAGCTGGAATTTGGAGCGAACCTTCAGCACTTCAAAGTCGCAGAGATACGGTGGCTCATGATTGACCGCCTCATCGTATGAATAGGCAAAAGACGGGATGCCGGTGTCGCAACTGAAGAGGTCAAACGTGTCATGATCGATGTTGTCAGTGGGTGTCGCAGTAAGACCAAGCTGAACACACGAGAAATAGTCCAGGACCTGCTTATAGATGTTGTAGATAGAGCGGTGGCTTTCATCGGCGATCACCAGGTCAAAGAAGAAAGGCGTCAGGTTTTCTTCCCGTTCAATTATGTTCAGCATGGTTTGATAGGTGAGGCAATAGACGCGCCGGTCGAATGCAAATGATTTTTACTTCGCCTGCGGCCAGATCGGCGCATTCGGCAGGTGCTCCTTGAAAGCATCA
>CAZHDS010000502.1:0-1891 GCA_964531495.1 uncultured Ignavibacteriales bacterium | reverse complement strand
CCCCGGAGCTCAATGTTTGTCAATAGCAATTGGGGCGAAAACATGGGTTTCTGTAGCTATTTGGACTAATCTCAAGTTCCACTGCCACGATATGGCAGTGCCACAATGTGGAAGCGCCATGACATGGCAGTGAATGCGACGATCGCACAGCAGATTCTCGCAAGCGGATGAATGGGGTGGCCGTTTTCGTTGGTGGATGAGCTATCCCGGGGAAATTGCGCTACTGGAATGCCAGCCTGTCTACAGCCTCGGCGAGATGATCCTGAGCCAAGTGAGCGTAGATCATGGTCGTCTGAATGTCAGAGTGGCCCATCAGCTTCTTAACAGTCGGTAGATCGACACCGGACATTACCAGGTGCGAGGCGAAAGTGTGCCGCAGAGTGTGAATCTTCGTCAGGTCAGGTATCCCGGCTTGTTTGGCGATCAGGATGAGCTTCTCACGGAGTTTGGTGCGTATCTTACCGCCGTCGTGGTGAGGGAACACGAAGTCGGACTGTAGGCCGGAGTCATTCTGTTCCTTCTGCGACAACAGCAGGTCATAGAGAGACTGGCTGATCGGGATCTCCCTCTCCCCTGTCTTCGGTTGCCAGAACGCCTTGCGCTGGATCTTGATCTTACGACGCTTGAAGTCGATGTCGTCCCACTCCAGGTTCTCAAGCTCTGCCTTACGCATGCCGGAGTTGAGGAACGTGAAGAAGATCGATCTGAGGTCGTCTGGCGAAGCCTCTAGAAGACGATGGCACTCTTCCACGGCGAGGAATCGCACCGGCTTGGCATCATTGACCTTCAGCTTCTTGGCTTCTGACGTCGGGTTCTCTTTCAGATAGCCCCACTTGATGGCCAGGTTGAAGATCGTCCTGAGAACCCCGACCTCGAAGTTGATAGTATGCGCTCGGGCTCCCTTGCGAGTGTAGCCCTTCACGTCCTCGTCTGAAGTCACTTCGTCCCCGTTCGGGTTCACCCAGGCCTTCTTGCGAGCCACCTTGTACCTGTCGATCACTTCAGGAGTCATCTGGGAGACAAACCCAAGAGCGGGATATTTGTCCTTCAGAAACACTCGGAAGTGATCAATCACTGCCTTGTATCGCGTGGTAGTCTTGGGCTGGTGGTTGGCTGCCGAATGCTCCAGGAACCGATCGAGAAATCTCTCGATACCGATGTCGTTCTTGGCAAACCCGAACTCATCTCGAGCTGCTTTGGCCTCGGCATCATGCAAGGCAAGGGCAGCTATCTTCTTCGATGAGCCTACCCGCTTGCGGATTCGGCGTCCACTGGCGTAGATATCGAGGTACCAGGTGCGTCCTCGTTTGTAGATTCGACCCATAACAAGTGTCTCCGTCCTGGCACACATTAGGCACAGGCACTACCTACCCTCAATATCGGAACACCTAAGCGATCATCAAGTATAACTTTACGATTTGCTGTAGAATTCTGGCGGAGAGGCAGGGATTCGAACCCTGGATAGGGGTTATACCCCTATAACGGATTAGCAATCCGCAATATCATATAGTGATACCAACGACTTACAGAGACACAACCACAGAAACTTTGGCCTAAAGATGTGGCATTGGTGATGGACCGTCCTGACATGCGTATGGTAACCAGGCCACATGATTCGGAAGACAGGGGGAGTTTCCATACGCCATCGGCAGATTCCGTCGTTGGACAGTTTGTTCCGAGATACCACTACTGCCAGATCATCTCAAGCACTGGCCCGCTAAGAGATTGCCCCGCACTGAACCACTGATACTTGAACCGCCAGGAAACCCCGGCGTCACCTAGCACAGTCCGGAACACGCGGGTACCCAAACCGAGAGACAGAGCCGTACCGACGTCATTGAACCCTCCGCTTAGACCTACTGCAGGGCCGATATCGAAACGCATCGTCCGC
>CAZHDS010000501.1:0-1897 GCA_964531495.1 uncultured Ignavibacteriales bacterium | reverse complement strand
CTCCAAATCGCTTATGAAGCCGTCGATCTCCCGGCAAGTAGCAATAAAAGTGGCCTGCCAGTCGTTCTCGAAGAAATGCTGAGGGCTCAGACCACCACATGGCTTATTGTGTTCCAGCGACATCTGTTCGATGACTGCCTCGGTTGCTTCAGAATCCACACAACAACTGTACGACCTCGCCGTCTTAGTGGCTGCTGCCATCCGGTGCTCCATGGGCCGACGGGAGTCAGCAGTTTCGAGCATCACCCACGGGTGCTTTCCAAGGCGGTAAACAAAGCGGTAAAATAAAGACCCTGCAGTTCCGGTTAGCATCCTGCGCAAAGCCATGAGAACTCCCCTTGTTATTTCGCCATCTTCAAAGTAGCCTGCTAACACCCTCACATGCGACGCAACCGGCGGCTTCATCATCGTACAGGAAAAATATTGCAGGATAACGACCACAAACGATGTTCCTGGATTCAATAAGTCTAAGATGGGAAGCGGGCACTCAGGCTCATCGGGCATGGAAGACCGGAGCCCTGCAGTTTTCAACAGATGCGCGAATCCGAAATGCAAAGGGCCAAGGATGAGCGTCAACAAGAAAACTCTCAAAGATGTGTTCGGCGCCCTGCAGAATGTGATTCCTTTACCTTTCCTAGAAGAATACTCTTTCTGGAATTGCTTACGAGCTTCTTCCATATCCATGGGGCGTTCCTCGTTCGGTTGCTCTGGCGCTGGCTGTTTGTTTGGCAGCCCTGGCTGCGCATCTAGATCGACTTCCTCATCTTCGACGACCTCCTCTGGCGCTAGGCCCAGTCTCTCTGCAGCCCAACCTGGGTCGAACCCGCACCGGAATACTTTTTGAAACAGCCCGTGGATCGCGATGAAAGGACCAAACCATTTGAGACATTGGAAGACCCGTGTCCACCGGGACGGCATTGGAATGTCAGGTCGGGCCCCCAAGAGAAGCTATGTGAGAACCTTAGTGAGTCGCGCGGCCAAAGTGTCCTTTGTACACCATGTCGCGCAATTGCAATTGTGAATCAAGCCCCATTGCTTGTGCCACCAATCATTGAGGATAGAAATTATTTCGACCACAAGGGGATCAGAAGTATCCCACCCTAGTATCGAGAGAATGTCCCAGGAAGTAGCCGTGGCAGCTGGGTCGACAGGATCATCTGTAATGACGATGAAGTCCCGCACCACCAAATCCAAAAGGTTTAGCATCACCTGGAAGCACCCCGGCGTGCGCAGCAACAAGGCAATGCTGTAAAGACTATTCACAAGCTCCATCTTGTCTGTATCTACCAAACCTAAGAGGAGACCGCTCGATAATGCCAACTGATGTATCATGCAGTATACCAAAAACATGATCAGAGTTGTTGGCTTGGATGCCCGCAATCGGTTGAAATAAGAAGTGTTTGCCTTAGCCGCATCACATTCAATGATTTCCATCTTGCGTTTCGCATTCGAAGCCGCGAGTTGCTCAAGAGAAATGGGCTCGAATCGTTTGAGTCCTTCAGCTATGCTTTCTGCCGTGGTGCTACTCAGCATGACCGGCGGGCAGATAAGAGGCAACACGATATCTACGGTAGCCAAAGTATCATCGAGGTATCCTGATGTCACTTTACTGAACCGAAGTGTCCTTCGTTGGATCATAATGGATTCAGAGCCGCCCTTGATCCTGCGGACATGGCAGCGGCCCTTGCGGCCTGCGTCCTTGCCCTTGCCCTTGCCCTTGCCCTCACCACGACCTGCGCCTTTGAATTTCTGTCTGGCCAACCGCTCCTTCAGGAAGTGAGGGCGCAAACTCCTATCCTTATCCAGCACAGATGGCAAAAGCTTGCCCCCTTGCATGCCTGTGCGCACTGTGGTAGCTTGTCGGGTTTCATCCCACTTGACCTTTTCCACCAAGGCA
>CAZHDS010000500.1:0-1898 GCA_964531495.1 uncultured Ignavibacteriales bacterium | reverse complement strand
ATAGAGTCGTATGCCACGCTATATTCGCACATATGAGAATATATTATATTTGATCATATAACATTCGATTATGTTCGATGATAGGACATGGTATGATATTGTATATTGTTTCATGGTACGATATGATGTGATGTGAGATGGCATGACATGGGATTATAGTATATCTACTCTACTATGACACACTATCTTATAGAATTTGCTTGCATCCGTTCGTGTGGTATACTCTTGCGTTCGTGTCTGTGCAGGTCTGGCTCGGTGATGTCATGGAACGTGATTTTCTTGACGATGGGGATCTCGCTGTCTTAAACGATGTGCGGCTGGCAGCTGATAGCGCAGACGAATCGAATTCTTCGTGTTTGCTGCAATCGAGCAGCTGCGAGCCAAGTCCTCAATTTGAGCCCATCTGCCATTTTTCAAGCGAAGAGAGCGTTCAAGATGACGAGGACGACTCCAGCGAAGGCAACCTATTCTCCATGGAGTCAGCGAGTACTCTTCGCGAAGTTGCGGAGCAACCATGCATTTTAGCAGGCGCGTGGACCCTTGGGATAGATTGCGGACATTGGGTTGCAAAGAACAGACCACCAGCGCATCCGCTTCAAGTCGTGATCGCGAATGCATGGAAACTCTTGCAGGGTGCACCCATAGTCTTGGTTAAGAAATTGTGCGAAGCATTGGCCCCCAACTTTCTCAAGCTTCGGAAGGTAGGGCCGCTCTTTGGTTTATTGTCACTGTTAACGCGGCTTTCGATCAAGTGTGTATGCAAGATTGTCGTATCTGTGACACACGGATGGAAGACTTGGGGTAAAGACGACGCTGGAACCTTACAGCCCAGTGCAGAAGGCGACAAGGAGAAAGGAGGGCTCGCAGGCAGAGCCGCGGCTGCAAAGGAAGAAGACCACACGAGCTCGGGTGGTTACATTTTCAATCTGGCAGCGATTGCAATCTCAAACGCTGCTGAAGGCAGATCCTTGCGATCCTTTCTCCGAGACGCCATCAGAAATCGCCGCTGCGGGGCACGCATCGGAGATCGTTATTTGAGTCGCGATTTTGCGGAGACTGCGGTGTCAACCGCTGGTCTTGTCTTGCGGCAATTGGACGCAGCGGACTGGAACAGGCCACTGCCAGGGACTGGCATCCCGAGCGATTTCGCTGCTCTAGGAGATCTCGTGAATATGGGAGAGTCCTTGATAGGGCGACATGATAATCTCAATGTTATGTGTCTCGCGATCTCGAGTGCGCTCAATGGCAAGGTCGAGAATCCAGTGCACTCGCTGGAAGCATTACCCATCGGAGGCCATGCGGGGGATGCTCTTTCTTCGTTGATGTTGGGCGCCTTTGCGAGGCACCCAGCTCAATGGAACGTATTCGCTATGTCGAGGCGGTTGGCATCTGCCAGCGGTGATGGCGGCATGGTCATTGGAGGTCCAAGTGCAAGGCACCAGTCTACAGGTGCATGCAACAAGCTTTGGAGGAAAGTGTACGCAGGAACAGCGCACGTTCCCGAGTGCATCACGTGGGATCCCTTCCACCGAGTAGACATTGCAGTGTGGAGAGCAATACGGCGCTGCCCCCTGGCGACGACAATGTTCGATCTCTCAAAGGAGCTGGATTATGCTTTTGGCCAGAGCGAGGGCGTGGTTATATTCAGGGCTGTTGCAGAAGAGGTGGGAGAGCGGCCAGCGCTAATCAAAGCACCTGGAGGAACGAGAAAGATAGGCTACCTGAGTGGCAGCCCTGGTTCACTGAGCGCGAACTTCAGAATAATCGTACTCGCATTGTGGGCTCGAGTGGCCTGGACGCAAGCTGGGCACTCTACCCAGAAACTTAATCATCTCTTGCACATGGCATCTAGATTGTTGCAGGTTGAATTCGTTGTGTTCCTCGTTTCTTTCGAGAGC
>CAZHDS010000499.1:0-1898 GCA_964531495.1 uncultured Ignavibacteriales bacterium | reverse complement strand
GGAAGTGATGAAGAAACAGCATTTGTTTCCGTTGATTCTCCTGCTCTGTGTGCTGGTAGCTGGCATTCAGTCGATTGTGCTTGCAGCTGGTTCGGCGTCGATGACAATTACCGAACAAACAACCGTCTACCCGAAACACATCACGTTCGAGTGGGTGTGCGAGGAAGACGGCGAAGTAAGCGGCGATGAGACGACTGTGCTTTCTGGCATCCCTATCGCGTTTGTCACCTTCCCGTCAGCGGTTGCTCCGACGAACGATTACGACATCACGCTAGTAGATTCAGATGGAAATGATATCCTATGCGGCGGAGGAACTGACCGAGACACGGCGCTAGATGAAATTGTTGCTGGTTCCGCCTTGGCTCCTTTCAGCAATACAACGCTTGAGTTGAAAGTGTTGAACGCTGGCGCGAGCAAGGGCGGGAAGGCTATTTTATATTATCAGTAATCGAGGTTACGAAATGGAGCGCCAAAGTGTAATCGTGATTGTAGCTCAGCTACCCGGATCCAGCCTCCAGTCTGGAGATGTCACGACCGTTACTCGCTCGACGGCAAGCCTTTGGCGCTCCCTCGGCTGGGTCCGTTATCTGGATGACCCGCGTTACAAGCGTGCGGTCATGCCGCGTTATCAAACAGCAGTCGGAGGGCCGTACAGATGAACCTAGCACTTGTGACGGCACCGACGAAACAGCCGGTAACTCTTGAGCGCGTCAAGCGACACTTGAGGATACCGATTGACAGCAACGCCGAAGACGCGGCGCTTGATATGATTCTCGATTCTGCGGTGTCGCAAGTCGAGAGAGATAAGGGCATAAAACTAGTAACACAAACGTGGGACTACAAGTTGAGCGGGTTCCCGGCTGGTGACACAATCAGGATCCCGCACCCGCCCTTGCAGTCGGTCACTTCTATCACATACGTAGACACCGACGGCGATACACAGACACTATCGGCAGATAATTACGACGTGCATACGGGAACGCTCCCTGGCGAGGTTACGCTGGCCTACAACGAGACTTGGCCGACGACTAGGGAGCAGGCGGCGGCGGTTACGATCCGCTTCGTATGCGGCTATACAGGCTCAGGAGTGACGGATTATCCGAAGAACCTGATTCACGCGATTTTGATGGCGGTCGGCACTGGCGATCAGTTCCGCGAAAATATGGCGATGGTCTCACGGGGTCAGGAACCGGTCTCACTTGCCGGCCAGGGATCCTATGATCGGTTGATCGGCGCGAAGGTGGAGTTCTACTAATGGCACGGGCGGGAAGCTACAACGAGTTGATTCAAATCAAGTCTAAGACTCGTGCAAAAGACGACTTCGGCCAAGGTATCGAAACGAAAACGATATGGAAAGAGATCTGGGCCGACGTGCAACCGCTATCCGGGTACGAGAAGCGAATCGCCGGGAAGCTGACGCCTGAGCAGACGCAGGTTATCACGATTCGCCGCGATGATGAAGTGACGGCAGATGATGAAGTGAAGTGGGGCGACCGAGTGCTGAGGATTGAACGGGTCGAACGGATCAGGGAGCGGCACGAAACGCGGCTGCTCTGCCGGGAGACTAAGGTTATAACCGAGCGAGCGACCTAATGCCACGCGTAGAAGGCGCTGCTGAGCTTGACCGCATACTCAGGGCCATGCCGAAGGATATGGCCGTCAGGAGTATGCAGATGGCGCTCAGGGCAGGCGCTGCTCCGGTGGTTTCAGCGATGAAGCGATACGCACCGATTGGGTCACGACTGGGCAACAGGCGCAGATACACGATTTCGAAGGGCGACAACAGGAAAGACTTGCAAACACTGCGCGAAAGTATCGGGATGCAGTCAAGCAAGACGTTCGACTTTGGCATAACGATGGTGAAGGTCGGACCACACAAAGACAACTTTTACGCTCCG
>CAZHDS010000498.1:0-1901 GCA_964531495.1 uncultured Ignavibacteriales bacterium | reverse complement strand
GATCCGGATATCGTCATGGTGGGTGAGATTCGTGATGCCGAGACGGCGGAGATAGCCATCAAGGCCGCTCTAACCGGTCACTTGGTTTTCTCTACTCTGCATACTAACGATGCGCCGTCGTCGATCACACGACTCATCGATATGGGGGTACCTTACTACCTGGTTGCTTCGGCTACCCAGTTGATCATGGCCCAGCGTATGACCAAGAAGATCTGCCAGAAATGCAAGGAAGAGATCAATTTGACGGCCGAGCAAGTTGATGGCCTCAAGGTACCACCGGAGTTGCTCAAAGGTCTGCGAGCTTTCCGGGGCAAGGGGTGCAGCGGCTGCAACAACACCGGCAAATCAGGCCGAACCGGTATTTATGAAGTCATGCCCATGTCTCCGGCCATTGAGAGCCTCGTCCTGCGGCAGGCGTCTGACACCGAGATCAGGAAAGTGGCCCTGGAGGAGGGGATGTTCTCGCTCAGGATGGCCGCCATCGAGAAACTGAAGCAGGGTCAGATCAGTATCGAGGAAGTCTTTGCCGTTACTGCCGCCAACTGATTTGTCGCTCCCGGGCGGTCGACAGAATTCCTTGTAGGCCAATCAGTTACATTTTCACTTCAGCGTTCTTTCAGTCAAGATTTCAAAATAATTACCGATAACTGACATTGTACGATTGTCGCTAAGGTCTCGGATCAAGAATAGGAGCCGTGAATGGTCTCGTTGCGCGAGTTGTTGGAACAGATGGTACAAATGGGAGCCTCCGACCTTCATCTCACCGCCGGCTCACCGCCGGTTGTCAGAGTGGATGGCAAACTTCAGAGAATGCAGCACGATATGCTGACCAGCGATGAAACAAAGAAGGTTGCATACTCGATGTTAAACGAGAAGCAGAAACTCAAGTTCGAACAGAACTGGGAGCTGGATTTCTCGTTCGGCATTGAATCGATGAGTCGCTTTCGGGCCAATGTCTACATGCAGCGCGGTAACGCGGCGGTGGCTCTGCGACAAATCCCCTATGAAATCAAGACCTTTGAAGAGCTCGATCTGCCCAAAGTCATAGCCGACTTTTCCCGCCTGCCCCGCGGGCTGGTCCTGGTCACCGGACCGACCGGTTCCGGCAAATCGACGTCGCTGGCTTCGGTCATTGACAAGATCAATAAGGAACGACCGGTTCATATTATCACCGTAGAGGATCCGATCGAATACCTGCATCGTCATCAGACGGCGCTGGTCAACCAGCGTGAAGTCTACTCCGATACGCCGTCGTTTGCTTCAGCCCTCAAGTACGCCCTGCGCGAGGATCCCGATGTGGTGCTGATCGGTGAGATGCGCGATCTGGAGACGATCCAGGCGGCGCTGTCGATTTCGGAAACCGGCCACCTGGCCTTTGCTACCTTGCATACTAACTCCTGTGCTGAGACGATCAACCGTATCGTTGACGTCTTCCCGACTAACCAGCAGGAGCAGATTCGGGTATCGCTGTCATTTTGTTTGCAGGCGGTGGTGTCACAAGTGCTGATACCCAAGATGGGCGGCGGACGTGCGCTGGCGATGGAAATCATGGTGGCCACGCCGGCCATCCGCGCCATTATCCGTGACGATAAAATCCATCAGCTGTACTCAATGATCCAGTCCGGGCAGAAGTTTGGGATGAAGACGATGAATCAATCTCTGTCCGAGCTTTATCAGAGTGGAAAGATCAGTCTCAACGACGCCATGGCGTACAGCCAGAACCCGCAGGAACTCAGTGATGCGCTCTCACGGCAGAAATCGCCGGCTTATAGCTAAGCTGGAGTTTGAGAAAGGATTGTACCAATGCCAGTCTTTGAATACAAAGGCAAAACACTGGCCGGAGCGGCCGTTCATGGAAGCCTGAAAGCCAAGACCCGGGCCGATCTGGAACGGGTGCTCAG
>CAZHDS010000497.1:0-1902 GCA_964531495.1 uncultured Ignavibacteriales bacterium | reverse complement strand
AACTGCGATCTCGGTCGAACGCCAGTGTTACGCCAAGAAAGAGAATGTGCCGGTCGCGACGTCTTCGCGGCAAGCCTCGACCGCCACGTTTCAGGCACAACGTGGCCAGCCGATTCTTGAATTCTGTCAGTGTTATCTTATCCACGTATGGTTCCTTGAGAGAGCCGGTTGTTCATATTGCGTCTTCCGATGATCGGCGTCCCAACCCGGCTGCGGATCTCACGCCACAGATCCGCGGAGGTCCTGGAAACGTCGACAGACCAAAGTACTCCCTACGGCCTCCTGCTTGAGCAGCACCATCTTCCGCGTGGCGACGGCATCGCCAACGGTCAGGTGGTAGAAATAGACGCTGCTTGAGGCATCGCCGTGCTTTTTGTTCGGCCAGCTGCTGGTCGTGACCACAGATGGTGACGGTCCCTTCCTGCGCTAAGATCAATCCGGACAGAGTACGAATCAGAGTCGTCTGGACAGCGCCGCTAGGCCCCAGGAGCGTGAATATCATACCGGGTTCAACCGTGAACGATACACCTTCGAGTCCAAACTCTTCGCGCTTGGGGTAACGGTAGTGGATGTTGTTAAGGTGAATCATAGCACACTAATGCTTTGCGGCTCTGCGGTAGGACTGCAGGTTGTGAAGTTGGATATCATCACGCGATTCGAGTTTGCCCCATAGCCAGTATTTGTGCGCCAGACCTGTCGTTACTAGAATCCGTTTGCCGGCATGATCGCAAATAGTGGACTCTATTCTATCCAGAAAGTGTTGGTTCCACTTCTCCCATTGATCCGCAAGTTTTGGGAAGTACCTGCTGGTGGCTAACCACTCTGGTTCCATCACAAGCAAGTCGAATTCTCGCAGTTGCACATTCTCAATTCCAGCGGGATTCTTCAGCACTTTCTGCCAACTGATGGTCGATACTTCATCAAGGTACTCCGAGTACTCCCACATTGCCCTGCCTCCCCCATCATCCGCACTCTCCTTGATGATCCGCAACATCTGTTTCTCTAGCGTGATTCCTTCCTCGGTCCCCAGCTGAATGGGCACGACTTCGACGTTGCTGTTTTTGGCGAAGGGGAGAATCACTTCGGGATACTCGGGCTTGGAGTTACAAGAGGCCTTGCCGTTCAGCTGTTCTGGCGAGAGTTCAGCACAGATGACGTTCGGCATGATCTCTTGTAGTAT
Organism: uncultured Ignavibacteriales bacterium; assembly: GCA_964531495.1. GTDB lineage: Bacteria > Zixibacteria > MSB-5A5 > GN15 > FEB-12 > DAOSXA01. Next base: position 722 of record CAZHDS010000497.1, on the reverse strand, counting down.
TGATCCCAGGCGGTCGATATAGGCCGGCGAGTCTTTCTTGCCGTTGTGAAACGTCCCGAAAATGATTACCGTCGTGTTTTCGTGAATTGTTTTCACTCGTTGTTCTCCAATTCATCGGTCGACCACACCTTACTTGGGCTCCTATGTGAATCTGACCTTCAAATCACGTGGCAACATAATCGACTAATCTGCAAACGGTCGTAGGCGATGACTGTATGTCTTCAGACAGTCCGGACACGGTGGTATTGAAATCTAAGCCATAGATTGTGCTCTGGCAATTGCCTTATTGTAGTTTCGTATTATCAGCTTCAACGTTTGTTCCTTGAGACGATGACCGGTGATACCGTTCGATCTTGCCCTGAGTAATTGGGGCAATGGCCCTGTCCTGGCTACAATAGACCAGTCGATTGACCAGAGTCAACAGATCGTTGGCTGGGTGAGCGTGATCGAGACTTGGAACGGCCGTCGTGTTTTCGGTCATAGTGGCTAGCCGCGCATGCCGCTCATCTGAAACATGGTAGCGGCTCAACAATTCAAGTCAGGAAGATACCGGAATGCTGATCATGGCCGCGCTCCATTTCTTATGAAGCTGGCAGCCAATATTAAGATTGATTGGCTGACCCTAATGACCTAACTTCAGGCCGTCCCAAACGGTAAACAGAATAGGCCTCAAAGGATGGAATGTGGTTGAGATCATTAAGAAATGGACATTAGGTTTCGGC
>CAZHDS010000496.1:0-1904 GCA_964531495.1 uncultured Ignavibacteriales bacterium | reverse complement strand
TCGTCTCCATGGCGGGACTGCAATTCTATGTGAACACCAACAAACAGGCTTTGGCTCAGGAAGACGTCAGCGACATGCAAAACGTGGCGCGAACCAGCCTGGACGAGATCGCCAGGACTCTGCGACAGGCCGGTTATAAGATAGGTACTCACGCGCCGTACGCTCTGGCCGGCGACACCCTGTTTGTCTACTACAGCAACACCCAGGCGGTGGATACGGTGGCTTATTATCTTATGGACGAGGGTGAGCGGTTCAGCGATGGCAGGATCCCAACAAAGATGTTGATGAGGCGGGTCAACTCTAATCAAGCGGATGTCTTCGGCGATCGATTAGAGAGTATTCGTTATACCGTGATCTCATCGTCGGTGATCGATGTGGTAGTTACCGCAACCGCGAACCGGGCGGATGAGGATTATGTCGATAACGACGGCGTTCGCACTCTGACCGTCGCCGAGCGGGTTCAGATGCGGAACCTGAAGCTTTAGGAGCCAGATATGAGATTCTCTGTGATCAATAACGAACGCGGCAGCGCTTTGCTGGTAGCCCTGACCCTGCTGGGTCTGGTGTTCATGTTAGGCGCGATGGCGATTGAGAACTCTCGGACCGAGTCCGACTTGTCATTCAATAAGGTTCACCTGGACGAAGCGTTCTATGTTGCCCAGGCGGGCGGACGACATGCCTGTTCCGAACTGATGGCCGATCCAACCTGGACGGCCGGATTCCAGGACCGGGCGTTCGGTGATGGAGAGTACTCGGTGGTAATCGTAGACTCTACCAGTGACTCTACGCTGGGGGATACGGTGGTTGTGCGTTCGACCGGTACTTGCGACGGCGCCAGCTCAGCCATAGAATTCTGGTTGGTGCCGGGGGTTTCCCATCCGTTTGAACACGCCTTTTTTGCCAAGAGCAGTGTCGAGATCAAGAACGGCTTCACAACTGATTCGTACAACTCTGACTCGGGAACCTATGCCGCTACGCGACTGGTCGAGGCCGGCGATGTTGGTTCGAACGGCCTTATTACCGTACATAACGGTGCCTATATCGGTGGCGATGTGGCTTCGGCGACGCTGGGTGGCACTGATGTCAATGGTGGCGCGACTGTCACGGGGACAATATCAGACACGGCTCCCGAACGTGATGTGCCTGAGGTTCCCCAGAGCGAGTTTGACTGGGCCGAAACGGTCAACGATGCTGGAACCGGTATGTCGGGTTCATATACTTATGATGCTGGTACTGGTGCGCTGGAGAGTACCGGCACGGTAACGCTCAATAGTGGTGTCTACTATTTCTCGAGTATTATCCTGAAGAACTCGGCCGAGTTGGTCTTGGCACCCGGAGCCGAAGTGACAATCTACATTACCGGTGACATTGAGATGAAGAATTCTTCGGCAATGAACGAAGGGGGAGAACCGGGCGACCTGCTGATCTATTCCCAAGGTGACTTTGTGCTCAAGAATAGCGGTGGCATGTCCGCAGTGTTTTATTCACCCAACGGGTCAGCCGACCTGAGAAACTCGGGAGACTTCTATGGGTCAATTGTCGCCAACGATATCATTGCGCACAATAGCGCCAACTTCCATTATGATCGACGTTTGGGTCAAATTGAGCGCGAAAGTGAAGATGGTATGGTGACGGTGGCCTATCGCGAGATATAACGATGCAGCGGGAATAAGCTGCGATGTTCTGGGCAGGGCCGTTATGGTCCTGCCTTTTTTTGTTCGGCAAGGCTGCAGATGTGGACATCTGCCGGGCACAAACAAGTGCCATTGTTTTCATAACGGTGGCATGGTGCCCTTGACGGGTAACCTGCTATTGCCGGGCCGCCATTGAGTCAGCCAATTCACGCTCAAGTTCGGGAAACGAGTAGTCAGTTGCAACCGTCCGTCGAAGCAGGTCGAGATAGT
>CAZHDS010000495.1:0-1909 GCA_964531495.1 uncultured Ignavibacteriales bacterium | reverse complement strand
GCAGTGGAACGAGCCGGAGACGAGGTGTTGTTGCGCCTTTACCGGGCCACTGGCGGCGCGCCGCTAGCGATCAAGTGGGCGGTGGGACAAATCAAGCAAAAAGGGCAGTCGGTGGAGGGCGTTGTGGCAGACTTGTACGGGGCCAAGTCGTCCATCTTTAAGCCCATCTTTGATCGCTCTTGGAAGCTTTTGTCCGCTGACGCCTGCAGGGTGCTCGCTGTGATGCCACTCTTTGCTACCTCAGCGTCTTGGGCAGATGTGGAGGCGGTGAGTGGTACACACAATTCTATACTTCGTGAAGACTTGGGACAGCTTGTTGAAATGTCTCTAGTGGAGGTCACAGGTGGGCTAGAACTAACTCGGCGGCGTTACAGCATTCACCCACTCACACGTGCCTATGCCGAGGATAAATTTAAGGGTGACCCTAAGCGGGAGCTAGATGATGCCTGTAGAAGGATGGTTCAACACTTTTGCGAATATGTCAAAGAACATAGCAAAGACATAGGAGACAATTTTAATCAGCTTGAGGAAAATCTCCCCAATATCCTGACAGCCTTTGACCATGGTCACCGGTTGGGCGAATGGGAACAAGTCATTGAGTTTCTGGATGCAATCAGCGACTTTCTCGGCCGTCGTGGGTATTGGAAGGAGCGAGTCCATCTTAGCGAAAGGGCCTTGAAGGCAGCCAGAGAGTACAAAAATTACAAAGATCAGGGATGGGTTAGCATTTACCACCAGGGGTGGACGCTTCTTCTCCAGGAGAAGTACAAAGAAGCTAAACAGCTCATTGAGGAAGGTCTAGCTATTGCGCAAGAACATGATTACCCTGATCAAGTAGCCCTTGCACTACGGAATCTTGGTGTTATTGCACTTGAGGAGAAACACTATGAGGAAGCACGTGACAGATGTAAGGATAGCTTAAAGTGGTGGGCGAGGTCAGGGGAGGCGGAACCCAAATTGAACCCCAAAACTGGGCAAGCATGGACCTTGGGAACACTTGGTAATATTGCTTGGCAGATTGAGGAGTACGACCAGGCACGCGAGCACTATCTTGATCAGAAAGAAATTTACAAGGAACTTGATGATCCATACGGCTTGAGTATCACCTACGCAAATCTCGCCGTGTGTGCAGTGTACCTGGGTCATCCCTTGGAAGCTGTACAATTCTGCCGTGAGGCACTGAAAGAATTCCATCTAACAAAAAGATCCGATGGCCCTGGGTATATGTTGTGGCAATTTCAGAAACAGGCTCAACACGAAGGGAACTTCCCTGGACGTAGACTATGGTTAGTTGACAACTCCAGATCTTTTGAGCAATATGGGCAAAAACCGCTCAAGGTGTATTCTTTCTATCTTTACCATGCTATTGTACAGAGATTAAATCTACAGCATTGGGTACGGCGCTCTTGACGGTATGACAAATCACAGAATCGAGCATTCATTCAAGGGCGCGAGATTGATCGTGACAAATTGGCAATCCAGACTGAGTAGACGTAGAAAAGAGCGACTTTTGCCTAGAGTAGTTTCGCGACAAGCACCCATCGTGGCGGTGGATAAAGACCTGCGGAGTGATTGTTATGAAAGCATTATTCGTCACAGACCTGCACGGACAGCGTTGGAAATACGACCAGCTCTTGCCCACGGCGAGCAAGTTCCACGTGGACGTGGTGATTAACGGCGGCGACATGTTGCCCCACACCACAGACCTGTTCAGCCAGGGCCGCTTTATCAGCGGCTACCTGGACGCGCATTTTGCCAGCTTTGACGCCGCCGGAATCCACTATCTTTGCTGCCTGGGTAACGACGATCTGCAGATATTTGACGAGCTATTTGACCAGACCTGCAACCGCTACCAGCGCGTGGCTAACCTGGCCCAGCGCAAAGTTGAAATCGGCGGCTGGGAATTCGT
>CAZHDS010000494.1:0-1911 GCA_964531495.1 uncultured Ignavibacteriales bacterium | reverse complement strand
ACTCGCTGGCCGTGAGCGCCCAAGGCAGTTCCAGAGAGCAACTCCGCGTAGGAATGACCGACACAGTCTTCGAGACCGACGCCAGCGAATCGGCGAAAAGCGTCGTTAGTTCGCACCACGGCCAAATCGCGATCAACGACACACAGTAAATTCGGAATGTTGCCGACCAGTTGCTGAAGGAAGTCCTTCTCGCGTTCGATGCGACTCTCCAGCTCTATTAGCTGAAGGACCTTCTTCTCCTGATCTTTGCGGGCATTGACCAGATCCCAGAATATGTGAGCAAAAGTATGATCGATCAACTTCACGCCGGCCGGGAGGATATCATGAATCTGTTGTAGGACTGCATCCTGGCCGGTCAACTCAATTATCAGCGCTACCCCTTCCAAGCGCATAGCCTCAGCCATGTCAGCGGTCGTGCGCAGACCGTGCTCGCGGGCAAAGACCATACCGGCGGCGTTCGGGTCGGGATCAACGACGCAGACCACATCGAGGGAAAGTTCCTTGAGGAATGCCCCCGAGGCGAGTTCGATGATTGCCTGACAGCCTTTGCCGCCACCGATGATAACCGTCTTCATTGGTTCACCTGGTTCTTGATGGCTCGGTCGTACGGACCCTGAACGGTCTCATTCCTAACTTATCTGGCCGGAAAATCTTTGTCCAGCATTTCATTGTAGTCCTCCAGAAGCTGAGCCGAACTCTCATAGTACGCTTTGGGATGGGTCGTGAAGTGCAACAGGATATTCACCAGCCGTTCCGGCAGGTAGGGGTAGAGCTTGCCCAGGTTCATGATGCGGTACTCATAGAAAGCGGAGGCGTCGGAGGCCACCAGAGAGTTTTTGACTTCATCCGAGAAGACGTTCCCTTTGAGAACCTGCCGGAAGGGAGTGATGCCCATGCCCACCACATAGTTGATGATATTCCCCAGGCTCCAGGTATCGAAGTCGGATACATGTTGATTCAAGTCAAAGTCGATCCAACGGAAGTGGCCAGTATCCGCTTCGATGAGGATGTGGTCGTTCCGAATATCGCCGTGGCATGTGCCCAGTTCATGCAGATGATGTATAGCCTCAAAGGAACCCAGCAGCTTTCGCAAATAGCCTCCTAAGTCTTCGTGGAAGAACTCTTCGTGCGTCTTGCTGATCTGGTAGATGGTGCGAAAAAGACTGTCGCCCCGAATGAAATCAATTATGCGCACATTGCTCTGATTTGCATCGTAAGCCGTGTAGCCCTGCATGAAACGATGGTCGCCCTTGACCATTTCCAGAACGCGGCTCTCTTTGTCGGGGCTGCGATAGCAGTGAATTCTGAAAACACCGATATGTACGTTGAACTCTTCATCGAAGACGGTCTTGAGGATCTTTCGTTCTCCGTTCGCAAGATCGATCGCACCCAGAACCCAGTACTTGGGCTGATCCGAAATCCCAAACCTTGTTTCATAGCGATGGCCCTGGACTACGTAGAGATGATCATTCAGCTCCAGCAGGTCGCCGCGCTGAATCGCCATCGGATCAGAAGTGTCGCCGAGCAAGCGCATCCGGCCGACACTGGTCCATCCGGTCAGTTCCCGTATTCTGTTCTCGAGTTCGGCTCGGTTTTCCATCGTTGCCGTGTTTCCCTGAATGATACCTGGCCATCACGCCGGATGATTCCGTTCGCAAGGTAGCTCTATTGACGGCCGATGCGCAAGTCTGCATTGTTCACTGAGATTGGAGTCTGGCGGCTAGGTTGCCACGGATATTTCTCAGACAACGGCGATTGCCTGTCGCAGGGCAATTTCGTAGTCGGTCAAGGCTTCGACAGGCACGACCGTCACGAAAAAACAATCCTCGCCGGTGGAAACAAGGTAAAGGCGGTCGCGCTGAACTTCGTAGACGCCGGATGACCGCAGGAAATCCGATCCGGGTACCTTGG
>CAZHDS010000493.1:0-1911 GCA_964531495.1 uncultured Ignavibacteriales bacterium | reverse complement strand
TGAACACCAAGGCGATTGAGTTCCTGGGCGATCCGCAGAGCCTCGTCCTGGACTTCGACAAGGTGTTGCTTTGAGCCCTCACTATCAGCCAGACAGGTTCTGACGATCTTGCGATCTGGCACCGAGAAGGCCCGCCCCGGGCACGATTCGCCGACCCGATCGACGACCACCGGGTTGGCCAGCAAATAACCAGCCTCCGATGATCGCGGCGGGCTTGAGGCTGTGATTGAGCGTAGCACCATGACATTGGTGTATTGTTTGGTCAGGGCGGCGGCGGTAGGGCCGTAATAATCCCAAAAGTGTTCGTCAACAATCACCAGCCCGTCCGGTACTGCGTTGACCATGTCTTCCAACTCGCGGTTTGAGAAGTGGGCGCCGGTGACCCGGTTCGGATTGGCCACGTAGATAATATCCGAGGTCGAGGTGATACCGCTCAGAACAGCATCGACATCGCCGGTGAAGGGAGAGGTGCCCAATTCTTCGGACATTTCTACGTCGGCTTTGTGGGCGGCCTGGGCTATGTCAGGGGTGGTCGTGCCAGCGGTCACCAAGCGCACCGAGGGCTTGTGGAAGAGCTGAAGCAGTTCGGTCAGCAGTTCCGAAAAGTCTACAAAGGGTAGTATCTGGCGTCGGTCGACACCTGTCTCGTGAGCCACGACATCGGCCATTTCGTCCAAACGGACGTCACTGAAGCGGTTGAAAGGGTTCATTGTCTATTGCCTTTCCCATTGATGAAATTCGAGTGTGGGGATGGGGATGAACACCGGATGATCGTAACTAGTCCTGCTCGGGGCTGGTCGCCCCGGGGAGGGAATTCGAGCCAAGCACTGTTTGAGTTGCAAGCCATGCCAGCGACACTCCTTGTCGTTGCTTAGTTGCTCGGTCAGCATCGTCATTGATGCCTCTTGGTCCAGTTATCCAATGAAATCTATTGCAAAGATGATGCCGCGCCGACGATACAATGCGAAGACATCGCAACTCCTTGTCGCGCTGCGACTCCCGTCAACAGAACAGCGGCCATCCGGAGGCTGAAAGCACCCTGTGGGGGCAGCTCTTTCCGTGCGAATGCGATCTATTTTCCGATAAAAAATAAGTCGCCGAAAATGACCAGCATTTCCGACGACTTTCAGGAAGGAAAGAAAAACGGAGTCTTTACAAAAAGCGTCGTTCTATAACTTGCTCACGATGTAGATCGAGGTCAGCAGACCGGTGGCGGTGGTGAGCGCCGTGGTGACGGTCTTAGCCCAATCTCGGTCGCGCTTGATTCTGGTCGGAACGACAATGATATCGCCAAGGTGAGCCCGTTTGCCAAGAACGCCGCCGCCAGAAAGCACTTCACCATCGGCGCGAATCAATCTGGTCTCGTCCTTGTCCGCCTGGCGCGTGAAATTTCCGGCGCGACGGATATAGTCTTTGATCTTTTTGTCTGGGGAGAAGCCCAGGGTACCATTGGACCCGACTGCACCCATAACGGAGATCCCGGTCGGGATAGAGGGCACATAGACCTTATCACCCGGTTCCATGACCACATCTCCCTTGGCCCCGTCGGTGGCGACAAGCTGGTCAATGTCGATGATAATACGGTTCATCGAGCTCAGATCATAATCGAAGACCCTCTGTTGGTCAATCTGTCGCGAGGTGTCGCAGCTCAAGGACTGCGATTTCCGGATCAAGTCGGATACTCGGAGCTGTTCCAGGTTTTCCCCGATCGAGGGTCGTTTGAGGACCAGACCCCTTGGAAAAGCGCCACTAGTGAATCCGCCGGCGCGTTGGATAATCTGATAAAGCGTCTCATGGTCACTGCTCAGTACGTAGCTGCCCGGAAAAGCAACTTGCCCAGTGACAGCCACCGTACGGTCTTCGCTCAAACCGGCGAGCGTGCGGACAAACAGATGGTCGTTTTCGGCGAGC
>CAZHDS010000492.1:0-1914 GCA_964531495.1 uncultured Ignavibacteriales bacterium | reverse complement strand
TCCCGAGCAACGACATCCCCACAGTCGAGTAAGCGGTGTACCCATGGCGTCGTGAAAACTCGATCAAGGCACTTTTTACATGCGTCCTCCGTCGCCCGCAGATTGCTCGCAATGCGGCGAACGGCCAACAAATCAAAGGCCTCGCCTTCAAGTACCCGACAAGCTTCAACAAGGAGTCTGATTTTTGGTTGAGACAACTTGAAGACAAGACGATAGTGAGCGTCTTGTTGGATACAAATCGCATCCAAGCAACACGTGTACTTGGTAGTGTTATCGTCGACCCTCCAAGGACCCCACACGTCTGACCCAAAATCGAAATACTTTGAATATTCCTTGATCAGTGCAACACCAGCATCCCCAGAAAGGATCTCCAAATTGCGAGAAAGGCTTTCATTTCGCAAGTCGGCCAGAAGCCCGTCTGATGTCCCAGAGTCCGCATCCTGAACGAAGACCAAGCGATCAGAATACGCTGACACTGCCTTGTCGGCAGCAAACACCTTATTTAAATACGCCTGCACGCCGCAATTCAGAATCATAACACGTTCAAGCATGTGTCCACCTCTATCACCCTCGAGGAAATCGCACGCCCTGGCTCCTCGGATTTGTTGCTTATACCGTATCGTATCATTATTGACGACGGCATTCTCAAGAACAAGGGCTGCTAATTCACGCTCAGCGCGTTCTACCTTGGCTCGTGGAAACAACTTGCGGTGAATGCATGGCCAGACATCATGCTGTCGGCGAGCCCGATACAGCTTGGCCACGAATTGTTCCACCCCTTTCCATCTGTAAAGTAATGGAGTCTGCCCTGGTCGGCCCATTGCAAGCTGCGCAGAAATACACATTAAAGTCGAAGCATTCTCTGGGGTTCCGTCGCACACTGTACATCGAGGGGGGCCCAAGCAATAATGTCCAAACTCAGCCATGTCCCAATCACTGTTGTCAATCGCGAGAATGAAACGTTCTTCTTCCTCTGTCAAGTCTTGTGCGCCCCGAGTTGCCAACAACACCATCCGATTGCGCTCCATCCACGCTTCGTATCCCTCAGGCAAACCCGCGACGGGGTAGAATCGAAAGCGGCGCTTTACTTCCGCGAGAAATTCACGGTGGAAGTCACGGGATACCTTGCCAGACTCATGTAAATGTCCCATTCGGACAAGTTTACCTGGCAATCCGTCCAATCGATCAGTAACCAATTTTGTTGTAAGTACGACCGAGTGGCCACTACATGCCAAATCCAACAGAGTAGGGACTGTAGACAAATCATGCATCTGCGAATCAAGCATGGACTCAATGACCTTTTCTCCCAGCCCCATAATAAGCATGTTGAGTCCAAGATTATCTTTTGTGATCGTATGGCTACGCCACACATCAATGTCCAACGAAGCATCTACCAAGCGATCGGGATCAATCCCGCACCCCGAACCTGCTGGCGAAAACATCGACCACTTCTTCCAACGATTGTGAATGGTGGCAGTGTTGGCTTCGGGCAAAGCTTGCGCGGGCGAAAAGAGATGCGCACCATGTAGCGCTGAGTGGTGGAGGTTGTGGGTTCGCCGACAGAATACTGATTCGGTTGCATTGCAGACTTGCAACGAGATGTTGGGACCGCGCTTCCAAAGGAGTCCTTCAAACTTGCGGCCTTCAGAACGGAGACCTTGTAGGCGTTGTGCCTGTGTTGCTGGATCTTTGAGCCACATGCTGGCATCATCGAAATCACCGACGCTAATGAGATGTTGCAGGTTGGATGTCTCGGTGCTCGAGATGAAACGCGCAATCCCATTTGCTTGACCCTTGACGGTGCCCACCAAACCGTACTGCAAACATTTCGTGAAATCGTTCGAGCGCTTGCCAGTTTTGGCTGGAGCAAGTGACAGGGATCCACCGCTCGCCATCAGAATCGTTTTCGAATCG
>CAZHDS010000491.1:0-1919 GCA_964531495.1 uncultured Ignavibacteriales bacterium | reverse complement strand
TGATCCGGTCGGAGTTGTCGCTGAGGCCCGAGCGATGAGGGACCGCCGCAAGAGCCAATACATGGCAGGCAACCACGACGGCAATTCAACCCCGGACTCTTCTGACACAGGATGACTGGACCGTCAGGGCTCGACCGACACACAATCATCGACCGACACAGAGACGTCAGTTCCCGCCCTCTCAAGCCCCCTTGTTCCTCGGGTATGGCTGGGATGGGTTCGTAGATGAAACGGACGTTGAAACTGAGAGAACGAAACTACAAAAAGGCGATTGCCAGTGCGCAAACTGTGGCTTAGATTTCAATACACTTTGTCCGGATTGTCTGCAGACGGACAACTACCCGAGTCCATTCTATCCGATCACAGAGATCAGTTTTGAACTACCGATAGCATGCCATGCAGGGCTTGAGGTTAGGCGACGCGCTCGTCCATAGAGTCCCATCCCTAGTGGAAGTCCCTATGTCGGTAGGCACGTGTGGTTTAATTTTTGACGGTAGTGCTGTCTCATCCGACTTGACATTCAGTCCCCACGGACTTAGCTTTCAATGGTATCCTAGCAATACTCTATACTCCCACTCCTGAAGTAGGGAGACGTGCTATGTATGCGATTTCGTTGCAGATCGTGACTGTTAAACATCAGAGGAGGAGTCCATGTACAATCTGAGAACCTGTTGTCTTGTTCTTCTGTTGGCTTCAGGGTGTCTTCCAAGCGGTAGCTACGCGAGTGGTGGTGGTTCAATTAATCTGCAAGTCGAAGGGGAGCTGGGTCCCGGTGAAGTGTCCATTGGGCTCGTGCGTTTCGATGTTCGGTACACGGTGAGTCCAACCAGCGATTCAGTCTTCGGTCTCACCAATGGTTTTCGAATATACTCACCGGATGGCGCCTCCTGGACTCCAATGTCCAGCGACCTGTCATCTGGCTTCTGTGGCCATTTTGACCTAATCTGTCAGGTCGGCGAGTTTGGCGTGGACGGCATAGCCGCCGATACATTCGGCGTCTCAGCGGCAGTAATGATGGCAGGGAACGGCTTGCCCCCAGGATACGATGAAATGGTCGCTCACATATCCATCGATATTCCCGAAATCGCCAGCGGTCATACAATTTGCATTGATTCGAGTTGGTATCCATCCGGATGGTGGAAGTGGATTCTCACCGGCGCTAACGAAGTATCTCCAGCGTGGTCTGGACCTCACTGTTATGTAGTCATCGGTGACTCAGATGGCGACGGTGTGTTGGACAACGAGGACAATTGTCCGGACGATCATAACCCAGACCAGGCCGACTCTAACGGTGATGGCTGGGGAAACGCTTGCCAACCGGACTACGCTATCTCTCTTGACAGTGTATACGGCCTTGCCGGGCCAGGCGAGATAGCAGTCGGACCCGTGCGATTTGATATCCGCTACACAAACTCCTCAGCGCACTACATCGCGGGGATGACCAACGGTCTTAGGTTATTCTCACCTGACTTCGCGACGTGGGCGCCAGTGACACAGGACACCACCAGCCTCGGATGGCCAGAAATGTTTGATTTGCTTATCCAGTTGGATGAGTTTAGCGTTACTGGCATGGGGTCAGACACACTGGCATTTCAAGCAGCCATTATGACGGGTGATGGTATGCCTCCAGGCTTTGACGAAGTGAGTCGATGGATCCAGATCGAAGTCCATGCTGATGACACGGGAAAAACGATTTGTATTGACTCGACGTACTACCCCCCTTCCGGCCAATGGCTGTGGGCGTGGCAGACCAAGGAGGCGTCGGCACCTGCCTGGTCTGGACCGCATTGTTTCGAAATCATCAAGGTAGTTGACTTTGATGAGGACGGAATCCCAGATTCCACCGATAATTGTCCCTTGGTATTTAATCCTGATCAGAATGACAGCGACGCCGATGGCGTTGGCGACAGCTGTGATAA
>CAZHDS010000490.1:0-1927 GCA_964531495.1 uncultured Ignavibacteriales bacterium | reverse complement strand
AAGGCGTACTTGAGACCATGAATCAGGAACTCCAATAGCGGCTTCCGTTTGACCTCCTTCGTGGAAGCGTCTATCAGGCCTGCCACAGCGGCACGCTTGACAGCTGCATGCACCTCGGACGGGCTCATAGAGAGCTTGTAGGCAAGGGCGGAGTAGCTCGTTTCCTTGTCCGACACGAGCAGTTTGAGCACGACGACAATATCCTGCGGTTTCAAGTTCATGGCCATACTGTATTCGCGAATCGCGAACACTGCAACAAGAAAAGAAGAACAGCAATACCCCACCCATCAGAAGCCTCCCCTCTCAGAAGCCTGTGACTGCGCGAACACCGTATGCCTTCGGGCAACCACGTCCGCACACGATATTCACACCACCCGTCAAATGTTGTGCCTGCATGGCGGAGAGGGCGGGGTTCGAACCCGCCCGCAGCAATCCCGCCCTCTCCGCCATTACTTTTGCAACATGCTGTATGGCAACAGGTTGCGTGTTAGCGTACTGCGGGTCAGAACCCGCAGTATCCCGAAAACGCTTTCTATCCAATAGAATCAGGCAATTCCCTTCTCGTAGTTTCCTAATGATTTCTGCTCTTGTGCTCCAACTGTGACTGGACGCGTCTGAAATTACGGTGCCTATTTCGGTGCCATTAATTCGATTTGACATAGATGCTGTAGTTGGCTAGATTGCCAAATAGTTAGATGAGGTATTCATGAAGACAACTGAACAAGAAAAGCTGGAACGACGCGCAAACATTCTAAAAGCACTTGCCCATCCTTCACGGTTGATGATGGTCGAGGAACTAGCAAAGGGTGAACGTTGCGTATGCGAATTGCAGGAACTGGTGGGAGCGGACATGTCGACGGTCTCAAAGCATCTCACGGTTCTAAAGAAGGCAGGACTTGTTGCATCCGAAAAGCGGGGCCTCCAGGTGTTCTATACGCTCCTGTCTCCGTGTGTGATGAATTTCTTCACGTGTGTTGAGTCGGTGATAAAGGCACACCAAGAGCAATCGGCGGTGCTGACGGGAAAGTAGATTTCTCTTTTTTTGAGATCCACTTGGCGATATCGCCAAGCCGATAAAGGACAATGACATGGTTGACTGGAAGAAAGAATGGAAGAAGTTGGCGCTGATAGCAGGCGTCTTCCTCGCGTGCTTCTATTTACCACTCGGCAAAGAACGCTTTGACGGCGCGATCCTGGAATCGCTACATCTCGTCAAGTGGTATGCACGAGAACACGTGCTGCTTTGCCTTATTCCCGCCTTCTTCATCGCTGGAGCCATTGCTGTCTTTGTAAGCCAGGCATCGGTAATGAAGTACCTGGGCGCCAAGGCCAACAAAGTTCTGGCCTATGGCGTTGCATCTGTCTCCGGAACGATTCTGGCAGTCTGTTCCTGCACGGTGCTTCCGCTATTCGCAGGAATCTACCGCATGGGCGCCGGCCTGGGACCCGCCACAGCATTCCTTTACTCCGGCCCGGCTATCAACGTCTTGGCCATTGCCCTTACAGCACGGGTTCTTGGCATCAAGCTTGGGATTGCCAGAGCTATAGGCGCTGTGGTTTTCAGTGTTGTCATCGGGCTGCTCATGCACCTCATCTTTCGAAAAGAAGAACAGGCAAAAGCCGCAGCACAGATGGCCATGCCTGAATCGGAGGCGAAGCGACCCCTTTGGCAGAATGCGGTCTATTTCCTGACAATGGTTGGCATCCTTGTGTTTGCAAACTGGGGCAAACCAATGCATGAGACCGGGCTATGGCACGCAATCTACTCTGCGAAGTGGATTGTTACGGGCCTCTTCTCGGTTGCGTTCTCAGTCATCCTTGTCGTCTGGTTCGGCATGAAATGGTGGAAGATGCTTCTGGCGGGGCTTCCGGCAGTTGTCCTGGCTCTCCTTTTCCCGAAAGTCCCAATGATTGCGTTCGCCGCTGG
>CAZHDS010000489.1:0-1929 GCA_964531495.1 uncultured Ignavibacteriales bacterium | reverse complement strand
CTACCACTTCCAGATCGCTTCCACCGCAGCCGAAGTCATTCGCCGGGGTGGTAATGTCCAGCTCGGCTCCCACGGCCAGATGCAGGGATTAGCCGCACACTGGGAACTTTGGATGTTCACCCAGGGCGGCATGACAAACCATGAAGCAATGCGAGCCGCCACCTGGATGGGGGCGCGGGCAATCGGTTTGGATGGCCAACTCGGTTCACTGACATCCGGTAAACTGGCCGATCTGATCGTAATTGATGGCGATCCTCTTACCGACATCCGATTGTCTGAAAATATCACTTACGTGATGATAAACGGCCGCCTCTTTGATGCCATGACTATGGAACAGTTGGAACCGGTGAAGAAGCCCCTCCCTCCCGGACCATTTATAGACGAAGTTACCTCCCGGGACGTCGGCAGCGGTTGCCTTCGGCAATTGCATGAGGAAACGCCATGACGCTCAAACGGACGATCCTGTCATGGCTCGCCTGTGGCTGTTTCTGGACGACCGTTCTTGCCGATACCAGCCGGCCTGCAGAGGAGACTATTGAACTGACGATCGCAAGTATCATGCGCGATCCTAAGTGGATCGGAAACTCACCTACAGACGTCTTCTGGTCCGAAGATGGCCGGTCTGTCTACTTCTCCTGGAATCCCGAAAACGCGGATAGTGATTCGTTGTACATTATGGCACTAGAGGGTGATCAGCCCTGCAAACTAACCCCCGAAGAACGGAAATTATTGCCTTCAGAGGATGGAGATTTTGATCATCCCCGAAACAGGAAGGTCTATGAGAAGAACGACGACATCTTTCTGCTTGAGGTCAAGAGCGGGAAAAGCAGGCAGATAACCAGAACCGTCAGATCAGAATCTGACCCGAGGTTTACGCACGACAACAGCAAAATAACGTTCATTGATGATGACAACCTCTACCTGTGGCATATCAATACCGGGGAGCTTGTTCAACTGACCGATTTCAGGCAAGGACGGAGGCCACCAGAAGATAAAGAACCGGGCAGCGGTCAGGAGAAATGGCTGAAAGAAGATCAGCTCTCGACCAGCCAGGTTCTCAATGAACGGCGGAATAAGAGAGAACAAAGAAAACAGGCCCGCCAGGAAAACGAACCGCCTCGACCACGAAAGATATTCACTCAGGACAGAAGGACGAGCAGCGTCCAATTGAGTCCTGATGAACGATTCGTAACATTTCTTCTGGTCGACGAGCCGGAGGATATCCGCCGGACAATCGTCCCTGATTACGTCACCGAATCCGGCTTCACAGAGGAGCTTAATGCCCGACCCAAAGTCGGCCACGCGGGGACGGTCTATCAGTTCGGCATTTATGACCGTGAAAAGGACACTGTCTACTATGTCTCCACAGATAGCATACCGGGTATCTATGACACGCCCCAATACTTGAACGACTATTCGCCTGACGATACAATTGTGGAAGACGACGACGAACAAACGGCGGATGACACACTCTCTGGCGGCGCCTCAAAGGCGGATCAGACACCGGCGAGAAGTGTTTTCATTCGCGGACCTTTCTGGTCGGATGATGGTCGGTTGGCCGCCGTGGTAATTTTATCTCTCGATCACAAGGATCGCTGGATTATGTTGCTCGACCCGGTATCCGGCGGGCTATCGCTCCTCGATCGTCAGCAGGACGAGGCCTGGATCGGTGGACCAGGTATCCGGGGATGGTGGGGAGGCGGCAATATCGGATGGTTGCCCGACAACCGAAGGCTCTGGTTCCAGTCGGAAGAATCCGGCTTCTCACACTTGTACACAGTGGACGCCGTAACCGGTGACAAAGTACGACTGACCGATGGCAATTTCGAAGTTCGTGATGTACACCTGTCGCGCGACGGCAAGCGATGGTATTTCACTTCCAACCAGAAGCACCCGGGCGAACAGCATTTCTACCAAATGCCGGTTGCG
>CAZHDS010000488.1:0-1931 GCA_964531495.1 uncultured Ignavibacteriales bacterium | reverse complement strand
TAGACCACGGAGCGCCATATTCTGCATCACCAAGCGGTGGGTTTTGGGCCCCAAGGAGATTCTGCCCTTGCGTGCTGAAAGTCCGATATCCCCACCTGGCAAATATAAGACCAGGCCAAGGATCTGGAACGTCGAGCGACAGCAGCGGAGATTGGCCATTCGGAGAAGGAGACAGCGACTAAGACATGGCGGCCAATGGAGACGCCACACCGCAGAGCACAACTGGAGCTATCACTCACGCGCCAAATCACACACAAGCTGTGATGAGCCGCGACTCGATAGCAGCTCAACAGGCACTGGTGCTACGAGCGAGGATGAAAAAGACGAGGCTCAATGGCTCAACACCAGGCTGCACACCGCTTCAGACACCAGCCACAGGAGGGTCTAGCAGTTCAGCCTCTGGGTCAACGCCGGGAGACCATTTGATCCAGATCGGAATCAAATACGAAGACAAGGTATCAGCTGCACTCACACTCGCTGGAATGGGAGCAGACATCAACGATGTCAATTCGCTGAACAATTATGCCAACACGAAAGTAGAGACGGTAGACCAAGTGATTCGCATCATTCAGAGCTATCACAACCATGTCATCAAACCAGAATTCTACCACATCGCAATGCAGATGGAGACTGCATTTGAGACGATAGACACAAAACTGAATTATGCAGTGGCGAACCTGAACTGGCTGACGGCAGACCACCGCAAAGACCAAAGGCAAAGGTCATCTGTTATGGTCATCCTCAACGGCTTCCCGAAAGAGATGGAGCCATCAGACCGAGAGTACCAGATCGCATGGATGATGAGACAGGTCAATGGATTCGAAGGAATTCTGGACAGGATGGGCCTGGCCAACATCCCTCACACCGCAATCATCTCGATCCTAGCAGTGCATCCCATCACGATCAAGCAAGGAAACGGTCAAACACGACGATGCTTGTCTTTAGAGGATTCGACCACCGCAAGATGTTTACGGACTGCTATGTGGGAAAAGGCAACACGTTGCTATACCGCGATGCCACCAATTCACTTCCAGGACTGCACGTGCAGGTATTGTTCGCCACACCGCAGTACCAAAGAAAGTTAGAGGCACCAATACGAGTGATGATGAGAGCACTCAACGCCACATCGCTGTATAAAGACCTCCAGATGATACCGCTATGGAAGACTCTCACACTCATGAAGCCTGCCCAGACAAAGGACTTCGACCCGGACGCGATCGCAGGATGCAGCATCACGTATGAGGACAAAGACCACACCGAAATGACCTGCACGATTCACATCCTGGGCGAGCTCATTCGAGCAATAGCCGAGGAAGGAGACGAAACAGATGCAGATGGCGCAGCAATCTCTCACTGGACAGCAGCATGGAATATGCAAATGTACGGAGTCACAATGGTGGAGGACCAACTCGAGTCCGAGGCAAAAAACCAAATGTCGGTAGACAGCACTCACCACACCGCCCCCCCTGGGCTGACTGGCAGCAAAGGGAAGGGAAAGGGCAAGAGCAAGAGCAAGCACTGGGCTGCCGCTCTAGTCCACGTGGACTATGCAAATCCGTTTCCAATCAAGGTCAACTGGAAGATCTACCTCGACGACGACTACATCCCGTACAACTGGAACGACTATTGCCAGAAGATGAACCAGCCTGACCAGAAAGTCGATGACAAGCACGCCATCACGACCAAGGGCAAGCCAACACCTTTTTGATGGCACGTCCAAACGTCGGAACACAGTAGACCCCGACCTTTTTCTTTTTCAGCAGTATGTTCTCAGCCAACACCACACCGCAGAGCAGCCGAACAGGGCAGCCCAGTGGAACCATTTTTGTTTGACACTCAACCACTCCCTATTGACAACATTTTTCCAGAGAAACACAAAGTGACAGCTGAGAACACACTGCAAACCAGCCTTTTGACCACCATAGAAGGTG
>CAZHDS010000487.1:0-1931 GCA_964531495.1 uncultured Ignavibacteriales bacterium | reverse complement strand
TCGCGATCTGCGAGCGGCCATCCAGCAAGCAAAGCACATTCTGAAACGACTTGGTAAATCCACTGAATATGGGAGGTGACGTATGCCTGCATTAGGAATTGATCTTGGTACTACTACAACTCTGATCGCCCCTGGCTTCTCGAGGCAAAGATCCGACGACCATTGAGTCTCGGGTGGAAAAAATAAAGCAACCAGGTTATGAAGATGGGCGTGAATTGAATCATCTACCCTCGGTGGTCTTTATACCAGAGGTCGGAGAACCTATCGTTGGTTTATGGGCCAAGGAGAACGGGCTACATCACGACTCTACTCGCTGTGTGAGGGCAGTCAAGCGACTGATGGGGCGTGACTTGTTTCTGAGATATGTAGAAAAAACGTCGTTTGAGGTCTCAAGTTTGTACGTAGAGGGTGTTTTGCGACAGGTACTTGATAAGGGATATACCCTGGACGAATTAACTGTGACTGTGCCGGCCAGTTACACTACCAACCAACGCCGTGATACCCTGCGAGCAATTGACATGGCTTTGGATAAATTGGGGCAGCCACGACCGGGCGGCGAACAGCGTGGGCGACTTTTAATCAGCGAGCCAGTGGCAGCGATGCTGGCCTTTATCGCCTGGGATATGCTCAAAGCCCTTCACGCCCGCCAGATTGAAGTGGATGCCAATCCTAAAGTGCTGGTCTATGATATCGGTGGGGGGACTCTGGATCTGACCATCGTCGAACTGGCGTGGCGTGATTCCCACGGCTCGCGCTCGTTGGACAATCTGCAGTTCAACGTCCTGTCCATCAGTAGGCACAACCAGTTTGGAGGAGAGGACTTTGATTTCAGCCTAGCCCGTGAATTCCTTTACAAACGTTTGTTGGAAGAGTTCCCAGACCTGGCAATGCTGGAACTCACGGACGAGGAACGGCTGGCGCTACGCTATGACTTGATCAACGAGGCAGAGCGGCTCAAGATCGAATTCAATATGGAACTTGAGCTTGATGAAGAGGAATACCGCTTCTTGACCAAATCTCTAGTCATTCGCGGGCAAGAGTATGCGTTCAGCGTAGATTTAAAACGTCAAGGATACGAAACGCTGATAGCTTCTTTTCTGAATGAGCGCGAGGAGACCAGGAACGCGCTATGGCCCGTCACTGAACTCTTGAAAGAGGCTGGTATGACCAAAGAGGATATTCACTACTTTCTCCCGGTAGGAGGGATGGCACAATTACTGCCCTTGAAGGAGGCACTGGTACGATATTGGGGAAGGGACGAGTCATTCCTCAGTTTCCCCGTACCCGAGGAGGCCGTCGTACAGGGTGCAGCGGTTTACAGTTACCTGAAATCCACCCGCCAGGGTTTCAAAATCGAGGAACCGGCCGCCGACGCCTATTATGTTCGCTTGGCGAAAGGGTTTGACCTGCTATTAAGACGCAATCAGAGGAATAGTGGACGGCACGAGTATTCCCTTGAGGACAAGAGCGACAAGTTGTTGCTGCAAATCTTTGTTGGCGCTTCCCCACCAAGCAACGCCGAATTGGAACCTATTTACCACACCCTGGTCTACCAGGGAGGTACGGCTATTCCACTGGGCGAGGTGTACGAGAAGGGAACACCTGTGACCATTGAAATGGAAAGGCGATACGATACCAAAGTGCCTATCGTCCGCGTTTGGGTGGGTGACTCGGACGAGCCTGTAGACGTTGATTTTGAGCAGTTGAGGGGCGAACGGGAGGAAAAAAGTCATGCTTAAGGTCTTTGAACCCAACGAATTGGAACTGGCTGACCTGGGTGGTGACACGCATTCTGTGACCAAAATCCAGCAGCGTGTGAAAGAAATGTTGGAAGAGCGAGAGAAGCGACGCGAAGAAATTCGCCAAAAAATCCAGGCCGATGGTCCCCGTGCGTTGCCAGGGGTGTTGAATGCAACGTATGTCTTTACCGG
>CAZHDS010000486.1:0-1932 GCA_964531495.1 uncultured Ignavibacteriales bacterium | reverse complement strand
CGACCGAACATGCCAGTAAGACGAGGGGTCCGTTATGAAGTATCTTGTCGCTGTAACCGTGGCCATGTTAGCATGTCTAACCATCGCAGCTCTGGCCGCTCCCCCGCCCGACTACGTGCCGCAGCTTCCCGATCCGGCCAAAGCCTTCGATTATGACACGTATATCAATTCTGGCGATATTCTGATGTTTGTCACCAACCGGGGGAGTTTTGCTCACGATAACGACAGAATCTTCGGCCACTCCAAGGGTACATACTACCCCTTTATGACCATTGAGAACATATTGAACGGCCTGTATACCAGCTCCCCGTTGTATGAAGCCGGTCTCTGGTTGGGTGGCAAGGTCGACAACGAAGTGCGAATCGCCATTGCCGAGTACAACGATGAATATGTCCCGGGACCGATGGTGGGCGGCTCGCATCAGCCGGATGATCCTGATTTCAGAGTATACCAGCTATACTCTGACAGTCTATCCGGCAACCCCAACTGGGACTATAACAACTGGCCCGTGGAACAGGGTGCTCCTTGGCTCAGCGCGCCATGGTGCGAAACGGTGCCTGACATGATAGGCGACCAGATGACCTGGGCAGTTTACAACGACGCTGACCCAGCTCAGCACATCAACGATGCTGGTCAGACTGCACCTCTGGGAGTAGAAGTCCGGCAGACTGCCTTTGCGTGGGATACGGACGGTGCTCTGTCTACGACCATCTTCATGCGGTTTGAGATCTTCAACAAAGGAGGAAACGCCATAGAGGATTTCTACCTATCACTTTGGGCCGATCCTGACCTTGGTCAAGCGAGCGATGACCTGGTCGCCTGTGATACCTTGCGGTCTCTCGGAATCTGCTATAATGATGGTCCCGACGCTGACTATGGTAGTGCGCCGCCGGCCATAGGTTTCGTCCTTCTGCAGGGCCCGCTGGTGTATTCTGGAAACCCAGTTGACACTGGCAAGATGTGGGGGACACTCCAACCAGGCTATCAGAATCTCGGCATGACCGCTTTCAGCAAATACAGAAACGGCGCTGATCCCGGAAACAGCACTGAGACGTACGACTTCATGCAGGGCCTAAATAGGGATGGCTCGCCATACATCAATCCGTCCACCGGTATTGCCACAACCTTCATGCACAGTGGCGATCCAGTCACTGGAACGGGTGATCTGGATGCAGACAGCGACGACCGTCGCTTCATGCTGACCACTGGCCCGGTTACATTTGGCCCCGGCGACAGCCTCGAACTGATTGCCGCAGTGGTCATCGGAGCCGGCGCGTGGCCACTCAATTCAGTCACGGCTTTGAGGGCGAATGTCGAAATTGCCAAACAGACTTACGAGATCGACTTCGGTGCTGTCCCTCCGACTCCAACGCTCGTCGCTGCTATGCAGCCGGACACGCTCTACATGTTCTGGACCAACTCAATCGATCCAGTTCCAGCGTCGGTGACCATCGGCTGGTCCGACATCGCTGAAGCGGGCGGGGACATCAATCCAGCTACTCTCCAGGTCGCGGACGTTCCCTCCCACGACTCAGTCGTGGTCATGTCCGGCGTTCCCTGTTTGGTCGGCGATGCTATCCGCGTCTACTTCCCGGTTAAGGACTTTGTCCTGGCGCAAGGCCTATTGTTTGACTATGCCTATGTTCCGTTTACGATTACGGGCGAATTCACGGACGGTTCGCCGCTGGAAATCAGCTCCACCGTGATCATCGGCGGACACATTTCAGGTGATGTCACCGGCGACGGCTCTGTAGACATAGCTGACCTGATTTACATTGTTGAATATATGTTCCAGCAGGGGCCGCCGCCGCGGATCATGCGCCAGGCCGATGTTGATGCCACCGGCGGCCCGGTCGACATCGGTGACGTTATCTATTTAGTCGACTTCATGTTCCAGGGCGGCCCACCGCCCCACTGCCAGTAGGGCCACCG
>CAZHDS010000485.1:898-1932 GCA_964531495.1 uncultured Ignavibacteriales bacterium | reverse complement strand
TTGCATCGGAAACGATGATCGGTCGTCAGCGACTTCCTCGCCGGCTCCTGATCGTGGTGCTTGCACGTGACGCACTCTCAAGCATTCTCGTCGTTATAAGCGCGGGCTTTTGCCTGCTCCGCTCTTTTTGCCAATTTATTATTGTTTTTGCGTCTCTTCGCATCAGCGTCAATTGCGCCATAGTACGTCGTGAGGTTCTCGAACATTTCTCTGTCCTGAGACGGCAAGATATATCCTCCGAATGCGTCTTGCTGAGACGTACGGCACCTTTGACACTCCATGTTTGATGGCATATTGATACGCCTGCATGCATTACAATGCCAGCTGCAGGGATCCAAAAGTCCTTGGCGGGCCAACTGCCGCACGCTGGATCCCAATTTGGCCGCTTGTTCGGCCGGCGTCATCTTGTTCCAATCTTCTTCACTGAATTGCAAAGGTTTGGCACCATCGGCGTCCGGATCAGCGTTCTCTTGCTCCACTCCGGATATCTTATCTTTGAGAGCTCGCAACTCAACGTATACTTGTTCCTGATACGCCAAACGCCTAAGAGGGATAGCTCCGCGTCCCAACGCTCGCATTCCCATCTTATAAAAAGCTGAAAGCGGAAATGAAACCACTAAATCTTCTGGCACTTCCAAACCCAGACAATAAGCTAGGATGGCTTCACCCGGCAATCCAATCTCATCCATTTTAAGAATGAATCCTGTCCGGACTTCTGTTGTTGTCTGTCTCCACAACGCTACTATCATATCCCGGGTAACCAGCTTCGGAACATGATCATTTGGCGTATCATCATCTTTTCCTTCTGCGTCGGTTTCTTCTAAATCGACGACAACTTCATTCGAAGATCTTGCAATACTTGCTATAGGCTCCTGCGCAGATCCCGAGGGATCCGCAACCGGCAGATCGCCTACATCCGGGACTTCTGTCCTCATCTCCGAATCTTCGCTTCTCCTTAAGGTTACGTCTCGGCGACGCTCATTCATGTCCTCATTCTCGGAATCATCATCGAGCGCCGAGAGTAAAGGACGCGA
>CAZHDS010000485.1:0-888 GCA_964531495.1 uncultured Ignavibacteriales bacterium | reverse complement strand
GCTGTTCGATGATATCCTGAAGGAGGAGTTCACCACTCAATAATTTGCGGCGAACGTCATCGACGATCTCATGCCGGTTGTTCGCTCGCTCGAGTATCGTCTCCCCTGACGTATTCGCGCAACGACTAAACAGCTCCTTCTGCACCTGTCTGGCATAGGTAGCGTTCATCGCCTGCGCCGTGACATAGGCACTCCAACACTCCGCGGCTTCCACTGCAACGTGGGCCTGATCAGGGATGTCCACGGTCCTTAAAAACGAGACGCAATCATCTGAAACTATCCCTCTAGCTCCGAATACCGAGCTAACCTCTTTCGTTAGAGTCCGATACTTCGCGACCTCTTCCTCGTTTTGCGCACAGTGGTACTTCGTCGGATCCCCACCGATCAGGGCGTTTGGCTTCTTTACCAAACTCGACACGATATCTGCGATCTGGTCTAATTGACTCCAATATTCCTTGTTTTTCGGAGCTAATTTGCCATACTCTGGCGCACTGCCATACGTCTCCTGGCAGCGGACTTTTCCCCATTCGCTATGGTCATTATGGAACAGACAAACTGAACCATGCTCAAACATCGGGAACTTCCCGTCCGCAATGATACCCAATCTGGATGCCTCTACTTCCAGCTCTGCTACCGCTAGGCGCAGATCCCGCAGCACGGTCGCGACTCCTCCGCCAGCTGTCACATAATAGCAGAACAAGCCTTGAGGGTCATATAGCATCATGGCCTTACGGATATACGGCTCAATGCTTTCCAGCTTTTTCTTAACAAGCTCGTCACCCCATTGGGTTTTTGTCCTAACGCACTGCAATCCGCTGTCCGCAATCCAGAACGACGACCCAGGAACTACAACTCCTTGATCTGGAAATCGGAGTGCCATTTCAATTA
>CAZHDS010000484.1:0-1934 GCA_964531495.1 uncultured Ignavibacteriales bacterium | reverse complement strand
ATTTTTGACAGCGTAACAGACGGGATATTATTGGTAGATGTAGCCAGCCAACGGATTCACACTGCGAACCCTGCCATGTGCAGTATGCTTGGCTATACTCCGGAAGAAATGGCAAATCTTTCTCTTGCAGACATTCATCGAGAAGAAAATCTGGCCGAAGTATCGAAAGACTTTGATGGCCATGTTGCCGGCAAATCGTTTTTCAGCGAAGTGTGCACGAAGAGAAAGGATGGCAGTTGTTTGTGCGCAGATATCAGCTCCTCCCATGTCGAGTTAGCGGGGGAAGAATACATATTGGGAGTCTTTCGAGATGCCACTGAGCGCAAACTGGGTGAGGAGAAGCTGAGAGAGAAAGAATGGTACTTCCGCTCGCTCATCTACGGTTTGCATGAGGACATTATTGTCATCGACCCAGACTACGTGATCACGGACATCAACAACTCATTCCTTCAGACCGTAGGCAAGACGCGCGAGGAGGTGGTTGGCAAGTATTGCCACGAGGTGTCTCACGGGTACGCTGAGCCGTGCGAACAGCACGGTGAGCGATGCCCACTCAAAAAGGTGTTTGCCACCGGGGAACCCCAGACCGTTCAGCATGGGCACACGCACGCCGACGGCTCAAAGGTGGAAGTCGCCATCCTGCTTTCACCCATGCTGGACGATGCCGGCAAGGTTACGCATGTCGTCCATGCCACACGCGATGTGACCGATCTCATGCAAGCTCATGAGGCATTGCAGGACGTAAGCGAAAGGCTTGATCTCGCTATCCAGGGCGCCAACCAAGGAACGTGGGATTGGAATATCAAGACCGGCGAAGTCGTCTTCAGTGAACGCTGGGTAGAGATGTTGGGGTATGAAGTAGGCGAGCTGGAGTCGAATATCTCTGCGTGGGAGGCCCTCTTGCACCCAGAGGACAAGGACATGACAATGCAGGCTCTTAACCGGCATTTCGAAGACCAGAACGTCGATTATGAAATAGAGTTTCGTCTTAAGACCAAGTCTGGTGATTGGAAATGGATTGATGGCCGGGGCAAGGTGTTTGCACGAGACAACGACAATAAGCCCTTGCGAATGGTCGGCACTCATATTGACACCACAGAGCGCAAAAAGGCAGAGGATAAGCTGCGGAGTCATGCTTCCAAGCAAGAGAAGATGCTGTCGAATATTGGTGACGTCATCGTCATCATCGACCGGGACGGTATCAATCGGTTCAAGAGTGCAAACGTTGAAAAATGGTTTGGCTGGACTGCGGCGGAACTTGTCGACCAAAGCGCGCTGGATAAAGTGCACCCCGACGACGTGTCGGGTGCTCAGACATTTATCGGCGGCATAATGGCTGAACCCAACGCTGTCGGCGTGCAGGAATGCAGATATCGCTGCAAAGACGGCTCTTACAAGTGGATAGAATTCAAAGGTGTGAATCTTCTGCATGATCCAGAGATCCAGGGCATCCTAGGCAACTATCACGACATCACCGAACGCAAGAGTGCGGAGGCAGAGCTTCTGGAATCGAAAGCCCTTTTCGAAACGGTTGTGGAGAATGTCCCGCTAATGATCTTCCTCAAAGAGGCAAAGGATATGCGTTTCGTAATATTCAATCGCGCCGGCGAGGAACTCCTGGGCTATGACCGCAAGGCGTTGCTGGGCAAGAACAACCTTGACCTCTTCCCTCCCGAGCAGGCGGCCCATTTTATGGCCAAAGATCGGGAGGTGCTTGATGGAGAACTGACCATTTTGGATATTCCGGAAGAACCTATCCTGACGGCTAAGAAAGACCAGCGGCTGCTTCATACCCGGAAAGTCTGCATCAAGGGCGCTGATGGCACCACGAAGTACCTGCTGGGCATTTCTGAGGACATCACCGAGCGCAAGCAGATTGAAGCGGAATTGCGTGCGAGCGAAGAAAGGTATCACTCGCTGATGAACCATCTTGA
>CAZHDS010000483.1:0-1937 GCA_964531495.1 uncultured Ignavibacteriales bacterium | reverse complement strand
AATCACAATAGGACCATCGTTGATGATGTTTCGCAAGTTACCAAGACCGCAGACCCGGCTTGAAAGGTCGCATCTATCCACGGCCAAATACTTGCGATTGTCGCATGCAAACGCCTCGGTGGACCACCTGCCTGTTTCCACACAAAACACCGGAATATCGCCGTCATACAGTCCAATGTCCCACACTTTCGGCACAGTGGCTTCGGCCTGCTTCTTGGCCTTGGTCAATGCGGCAATAGCCTTGTCTAACTGCTGCTCGGTATATCTCATTGCTAACTCGCCACATATCTCGCCAGGTATCGTTGCTAGGTATCGTTTTTCGCTCATGTTCGTTCTCCAATCAGGTCCAGTGCCCGCAAGCAGACAACGATTTGCTGGAGGGGGGTGGCGAGAATCCAATACGCGAATGCTTCGGAATCATTTTCGGCTTCCGACACTTCAGCAATAGTCTCTGCTATCGCCGTAAGGAAATTGGGGCCAGTTTCTTGCTCTAGCTTTCGCAGCAGCCTCTCAGCCACCACCTCGGGCTCTAGCGTGATGGGTGGTGGAATGGGACATTGTCGATGTGTGAAAACCTGCAACTCTGGACCATTCCAACCGCAGCGATGGCAAGCGAAGTGCCTGTGTGGAATGTCATGCATCCACGGTCCTTTGTTGCCGAGCCCGCTCTGTATCTCTTCCTTGGCCGTATCCTTGAGCTCGTCCCATGTTAGCGTGAGTAGGTGTTCTGCGAATAACATCTCAAATCTCCTTCTGTCCTTTCGCTTCTTTGAGCAGTTCTAGAATTTCATCTGCCAGTAGGTTTGGCGTGTTTGTGCGATGGGCAGTGTATTCAGTTGCAGCCCATGCCTTCTCCAACATCGCCAACAGTCGGACATTCAAGGCCAGTGTTTTCTTTCGCTCAAGCGGCTTGCATCTAGTCGTGTTGGCTTTGGCGAATATACGATTTGCCATCTCAACTTCGTCCTCACCAAGAACTTCGGCCAACTCGTGTTCCAGGTCATTCTGAGTGTCCCAATATCCTGGAGCACATTCATAAAAGGCTATCATGGCATGCTCGGCGAATGCCACCAGCCTGTCGTTCACGACTTTGAGTTTCGACATCGGATGTTTGGGGCATTGCTCGACGTGTTCTGTCAGAATATCTGCCATTGATGCCGGCACTTTGTCTCTTGGTCCATATCGATGGCCGCAGTAGACGCAATTGACGTGCATCTGGCTCATAAGGTCCTTGACCCAAAAAACAAGCTTGGTATTCTCGGCCACCAGCTTGTCGTGGAGGTCGGCTTGCCGTTTGAGCCAAGTCGCTTTCTTGAACTGGGTGTCAAGTGTTTCCAGGCTACCAATGAACGCTGCCCATTGGTCGAGACATTTGGCCAGGTCACTCGCCCTGTGTTTCGCTTCGTCGGTCATTTTACTTCCCTTCACCTTTTTCAAAATCGTCACAGACATCGCCGATGTCTACTTTAAGCTTATACCTCTTACACAGCAGCTTCCAATCATACCCGTCTACGTGATTTGTATGTGAATGTTTACACTGCAAGCAATCAGACCGTTCATTGAAGTGTGGAGGGTATTTGTGTTGCTTGCTCATCTCACTGTCCCCTCAAAATACTCCCTGACCTCTCGCAACAATTCCTTGCACGTCTCCCACTGATGGAGTGTAGTGATGCCCATCACGAGGAAACCACATACAAATCCGGCTAGGAAGTTCATGACTTCCCTTTCGCCTGCTTGAGCAGGGCAGAAAAACGGGTATAGAACTCCAAACCTTTGGGGGTACGCATGTCATCACATTGTGGATCGCATACCTGATCCAGCCATTGTTCTGTTTCTTCCAGCATCGCCACCAGCTTAGCATTTTCATCTCTAAGTTGATATTTCCGATCTATGATATATTTTGCAGTTGCCCTCGCACCGTTAATTGTACGAAAGTG
>CAZHDS010000482.1:0-1937 GCA_964531495.1 uncultured Ignavibacteriales bacterium | reverse complement strand
ACCAGGATATTCTTCCACAAAGCTATCGACGTCTTCCCGAGCGGCATCCAGATCGCCAACCGCTAGCAGCAACCCAATGATCCGTAACCGTGCCGACCTTTGCAGGACTTCATTGTCGTCCGTTTGTTTTTTGATTCGCTGATAGTACTCCAGCGCGACCTGCAAACGGTTCACGCGCGTGTAGAACTGCGCCGCCTCTTGTAACACTTCCACGGTTGAAGAGTAATTGACAGCCATGCGGAAATACCGATCAGCCGTCGCAACCGCCTTCTGGCCTTCAAAGAACCGTCCCAAGAGAACTGCCGCGATTGCCTTGTCTTGTTCCTCCTTCTGTTCTTCGAGAAGTTTCCTTAATAACTGCTCACCCTCCTCGGGTCGATTCACTTCCTCACGAGAATAAAACCCTGTCATCTCTCGGGCAATGGCTAGGTCATTCTCGGAAATCCGGAACGCTTCCCCATAGGCTTCTGCGGCCTTGTCATACTGAGCAATGCTAGGATTGGCATACAATCTCGCAAGGAGAACAAGGTTCTCCACATTTTCCGGCTCATTCGCGCGACGTGCTTCTCGATCCCGTATTCCCACTTCGGGGTTTTTCTTCTCGGCCAGAAGTTGTAATTGTTGCTTCACCCAATTGTCATTTGGGCTCGCACGGAGCGCGGCACTCAGATACCTTCCGGCTGTTATCTCGTCGTTCTCTTGTATCGCAAAATGAGCCATCATCCGATTCGCATAACCATTCGTGGGGTTGATATCCAAAGCCCTAAGTAAAACGCTCTTTGCGTCTGCGTCTCGTTTGGATGATTGGTACGCTTCGGCAAGATAAGTCCACCCCAATGAATTGCTGGGAAACTTCTGAAGACCTGTCTTGATGAGTTCGATTGCTGTGTCGTATTCTCCTTTTGCGAGCGCCAATCGACCTTGTGCAATATCTCCTTCCGCCCCATCGATATTCAGTTCACCATGTTTCGATACATAGTGTTCTGCTCGATCCCAATTCTTGGTATTGATCGCAAGCCGGAATTGTTGCTCGATCACATTGGTGTTGTCCGGCTGCAATTTCTCCGCTTCATCTAAAAAGCGAATCGCCTCGTCAAAATCACCCCTTCGTGCGTAATATGCGGCAAGAGATGTGGATCGGATGAAATCATCCTTTTCGTCATTAAGGTATGCAACGTAAGCGTTCTCTCGCTCAGCATCGTCGCCTCCCATCACGAGCAATTCCAATCGTTTGCACTCTCGGTTGTTCGGGTCTTTCTCTAAGAGGTCGTGAACGATCCGTCGAGCATCGTCCATCCTGTCTGTCGCCTGATACAATCGCAGAACAATATCAACCACGGCCAAATCGCCGGGATGCTCTTTCATTAAACCAGCCAACACTTCCTCCGCTTCGATATACTTCTCTTCGAGCAAAAGTATCTTCGTGTTTCGCAATCGGTCTTGAAGTGTCTCCTGACCCAGTGATTGAATATCTTCTTTGGCAAGTCCAAGCTGCCCGAGTTGCCTGTAGGCTTCAATCCGAAGACTCTTTGCCTCAGGGTTTCCCTGTAAACTATCTCGAAGGCTTTGTGGGTCCGTTGGATTGAGGTGTTGAAGTGCCTCTGCAGGTTGTCCCATTTGTAAGCACACGCGAGCCATGGCAACGTGAAAAATGGGCGAGTAGGGCCTCATCCGAATGGCCAAGGATAGTGCTTGTTTTGCAGATCCCCATTGCCCCTGACGCATATACAACTCGGCGAGCAACCTTTGAATTTGCACCTTATTACGACCGCCCGCATTCCGATCTGCGGCTTCTGCTTCCTTGGTTGCCGCAACAAAGTCACCTCTGGCATTATATAAACGGGCCGAGACAAGGCGCACATCGGTGGACTCTGCAGAAATCTCGTCTTTCATCCTGTCAATCCACACTTCTGCGGAAGCAAAAATTCCCTCTTTTT
>CAZHDS010000481.1:0-1944 GCA_964531495.1 uncultured Ignavibacteriales bacterium | reverse complement strand
CTAGTAGGGCACACGAAATACCGGGGGCTAACGTCATTGCTATGGAGTAGTGCCAGATCAAGGGGATAGTTGCTGACAGGGGGGAAGCAATAAGCCGAGAGTGCCAAATCAATCTGATGAAGATTGCTCTGGCAGGGATTCCTGGCCCGACTATGTGGTGGTGACAATGCAGGCAGAACAAAGATCGCAAGAACAGCTATGGGCACTACGATCCAAAGCACTTTCACCCCGGTCAATCTTTGTGGGTCGTGAGTCATTGTGTGTTTCGAGCCCTAACGACTGCGCTCAAGGGCGCGATCTATATCGCCCATTTGAACGCTTGGTCAAGGCGTCGCTCACCACGACGCCAAGCCCATTCGACTCTGCGTAAGCATACGTCCAAGCCATAACTCTGTCGAACTCTTTGGCGGGCATCCACCGTGTTCTATGATCTCCAAATAACACATTGCCACCTTTCCCATTGTGGTTGATCGGAGGACAGAGAATGACAGGAACATCGGCGGGGCAGTCTGGACCGAGACCGGCGACGTAGATCAGATCCGCATATTGACTGATATTCGACATGGAGAGATGAACAGTGTCGGGCAAGTCGTAGTGACCGGGGCAAATGAACATTAGGGGTGATACATCATACTCGCCGATTGACCACAAGGTCGTCGGGTAGAAATCCCGAGGGGGATAGCAATATGCGGAGAGCGCAAGGTCGAAGCAGTGGAGGTTGCTCTGACAAGCTCGCCGAATTGCAAGAGGTCTTGCTCGTGCGACGCCAGCAATGAAAACAGCGAGCAAGAACAGCGTCACGACACCTGCAATCGACGCTGCAATCTTTGGCCGACAGCAGAATTTACAGAACCAGTATGTTGCACCCCCGACTAACCCCAGAAAAGCAAGGGCTATGGCAACTAACATGGCAAGCGGTGACACCAAACACGCTGCGAGGAGAACGAGAACGGCCAGCGTCAGAAGCACTTTCAATCTCATCTGATTTTCCCATCGTCGTGCCTGAGCATTTTGGCGCGCAGTGCCAAAATATGCTTCTGGCATCTTGGGCTTACCACCAGTCGTACACTAAGATGTGAAGAAAGTGACATGCCAGTATCAAATAGAACAGAAAGACAGCGAGAAGGAGGGCGGTGATGCCGCGACTCAACCATCGCGCCATCGCTGGGCTCTTCCGACGATAGAGATGCCGATACAGCTTGAAGTCCAGCCACAGAAGGAGAAGCGCAAAGGGGCAAAGCCATAACGTATTGGCCCGCATAGCATCGGACGCGGAAAGGAGAATCTTGGTTGGAATTGGAAGATTACCACCAAGGTTTTCGATATGAGCTTTCATCCAGGGGACCATGCAGCATAGCAACACCAGGATTAGAATGACCAGCACGGCATGAGTTCCGACTGCAAGACGTGCCGCCGCTGCAAATGATTCCGATTGCTGTTCGTCAGCAGGATCAGCTTCGTTTGCCATATTGGCTTCCTTGCCGAACGTGTGAATAAGCGCTGGCCCGGACCATCCGTTCCATTCATACCAACATATGTCAGTATAACGTTGGGTCACATTCCGTCAACATTGCAGAGGATAGCGAATCCTCTGCTTAAGTACGGATTCACGAAAGAAAGAGGGCGCGGCAACGAAATGTAAACCGGTCTGTAACGTGATCGTGTCAGCAATGAGCCGTGGATGGCCACAGCGAAACGGTTTGCCAGCCCACCTTGACAACCTTCATTTCACTGCTGTAGGAGAGCTTGCCGGCGGGCTGGAGTACAAGACAGTCGGGAAGGCAGTCCAGAGATGCGAGAGCCGTATCAGGTCGCGGGTGACCTCTTCCGACAGAGCGCTTTACCGAATCGCGCAGAAATGTGAAACGCATTAGTCGATTGTCGATTCCGCTGAAGAACCCCCTATCCAGCAGAATCGATCAGGGCAAGTACCCCACCAACTAT
>CAZHDS010000480.1:0-1946 GCA_964531495.1 uncultured Ignavibacteriales bacterium | reverse complement strand
AGAGCGCTTGACCGCCGCCGCTGGTTGAAAACAGGCCGTAACAAGCGAGTCCCAGCAGGATTCCAAAAAGGGCCGGCATGAGGATCTTTGACCAACGCTCGATCCCGCGCTTGATGCCGCCGATGACGATACCGACACAAAGAGTCATGAAGATCGTATGCCACATGATGGAGTCGGCGGGGCTGAGCACCAGGTCCAGGAACTGTCCTTCAATCTGTTCCGTCGTGCCGACAAAGCCGCTGATAGACTTAAATATGTACGCCAGAGCCCATCCGGCAACAACACTATAGTAGGCGAGGATTACAAACCCGGAAGCGACTCCCAACCCACCGGCCAATTTCCACGGGCTGCCCCGGTGGTGGAGTTTCTGAAAAGCGCCGACCGGATTCTCCTGGGCCCGTCGGCCGATCATCAGCTCGGCCAACATCAACGGCAGGCCCACAATCACTACGCAAACGAGATAGACCAGAACAAAAGCGCCGCCGCCGTAGTCGCCAGTGATGTAAGGGAATTTCCAGATATTGCCGAGACCGATCGCCGATCCGGTGGCGGCCAGAACAAAACCTACCCGGCTACTCCAGAGACCTCGTCCGGACCCTGAGGGTGTTCCTTGAGGAGTATCGGCCATCGATTGGACCTCCTGTATCGTCGCAAAGTGTCGTGTCAAAGTCCTTGTATATGATACCGTGTGATCAGCTTCGTCACTTTTATGGCAACCGAACCGTCGGTTTGAACATATACTATTGCAATGGATTCATTCAACCAAGCTGGATGCGACCTGTCAACAAATATGTCCGTCCGCTTTTTTGTTGACCGGCTGATGGACAGGCGCTTTGCTGGACAGGATGGGTCATTGGGGTGGCAGGCGGTAGTTTGTACGGCTCTGAAGACGC
The DNA here is from genome assembly GCA_964531495.1 of uncultured Ignavibacteriales bacterium. Taxonomy (GTDB): domain Bacteria; phylum Zixibacteria; class MSB-5A5; order GN15; family FEB-12; genus DAOSXA01. Next base: position 1,053 of record CAZHDS010000480.1, on the reverse strand, counting down.
TGCCAGATCTGCTGCACTAACCGGACTTGTTTGTACGAAGGGACGACGATGAAACGGATTTCGCTGGTCTTGGTGATGATGGTTATGGCGGTATCATTCTCAACCGCCCAGGCGCGGAACGCAATTGGATCATCCTTTGGGGCGATGACCACGGGGCGATCTCTTATGAAGGGCTCAGCTTTGGCCGGCCTGGGGATAGGCATAGGCCTCGAAGATCCTCGTCGTAATGCCTTTGTGGGCTCGATACACTACGGCCTGTACGAGTACACTGAAGTCTCGGGGCGAGTGGGACTGACCGATGCCGACGATGTTAGCCTTACGTTCTATGGTGATTTCAAGTACCAGTTGCTCGATGGTGGCGCCGAGTTGAACGATCCGCTTGATCTCGCTTTCGGCGGCTTTGGCGAGTACATGGATAATGTCTATCAGATTGGAGTTCATGCAATCGGTTCCCGGCTGTATAGCCTGAAGGGCATGCAGACGCTTGAGCCGTACGGGCGATTCAACGTTCGTGTAGAGAAGTTCGGTTCCGAGTCCAATATCGAAGTCGGCCTCCAGGCCGGGTTGCGATGGGGCATTACGCGCAACATCAGCCTGTTCGGAGAATTGCAGCTCGATGGCAACGATGGTTTGTTCCTAGGTCTGAAGGACAGCATCTTCTGATGTCAGTCTCGGATCGATCCGGATTCACAACACGGCCGGTTTCTTCATGACATATACCGACGCCACAATCCTCGGCATCATCCAGGGACTCACCGAGTTTCTGCCCGTATCTTCTTCGGGCCACTTAGTCCTTGCGGAAGCTCTGCTGGGTGTCCATCCGGCCGGAGTGACCTTCGAGGTTGTTGTCCATCTCGGCACGCTCTTGGCGGTCCTGGTCTATTTTCGAGCTCGCGTATTTGAGCTGATCCAATCCGTATTCGATAGCAAAATGAGAAAGCAGCGAGCCATGCTCGGGTACTTGGTATTGGCCACAATACCTGCTGGAGTTATTGGTGTTGCGTTCAAGGACTTCTTTGAGGCTGCTTTTGACAGTCCGGTAAGCGCGGCGGC
>CAZHDS010000479.1:0-1948 GCA_964531495.1 uncultured Ignavibacteriales bacterium | reverse complement strand
CAGACATGCTGGGCCAGGGACTTTGCTTCGGAATAAGTGTATCTGATCCGGATTTGTCGCGCCTTCTTTCAGCGTTCATTCATCTTAGTTGCCCCTTCTCCAGGGCGCCCAATCGAGGCGTACTCCCAAACTCAGGATGTGCCGCGACGCTTCCTGGGGATCGTGGTCGGGCAAGACATGGTAATAGCGAACATTGAATTCAACCGGACCGTGCTGCCACTCAACGCCAAGCCCGAGGCGATACTTCTGAATTGTTCCAGCTGGGATGTCCTTGTCCAAACCGTCGAGACGATGGAACATCTCCACCGATGCGTAGGGGTTGACGGTTGGAACCTGGCGTAGCTTAGCTCTGAAGCGCGTTCTCAGGATGTGTCTGGTGGGCGTACCGTCGTCCTGCTCCTGCCGAAACTTCTTCTGCCACTGAATCCTAAGATCAAGAGTCACCGGTCGGAACTTGGTCATAAAGCGCGTACTGGCAAAGATACGGTAACGGTCTTGGAAGACAGCGTCGTTGTCTCGTTCATAATCATAGCGGTAGCCTCCTTCCAACTGCCACCAATTCACCAGTGCGTATCCGATTGTTAATTCGGGAGCTACCAGGTACCGCCGTGACATGTTCTCATCGAATCGGACCTGGTGCGTGAAGGTTACGTCAACTTTCTTCGGCAGCTTCAGGCGAAATCCAACATCAGTCCACAATTCCGCGGAGGAAGGATCGGACGACTGCGCCAACGTAGACTCGGCCGCAATCAAAAGGCCGCCGATCAGGATCGTCACAAGTATCAGGCGTATGCCCATCATGTTCTATCCCCCGTTTCATGCGCCGTGCTTCCTCCCGTGGGAGTATCTGAAGGGGCCTGATTGACATTCTTCTGAGATCTGCAGCTAATGGTCAAACGGGCGGTATCACGCAACAGATTCAGGTCACCTACGTCAACCCAGGTGACCTCCATTCCGGTGCGCTCCGACAGATCTGCGATCAAGGCCCCTCGGCGGCCCGGTTTTAGCAACTCAAGATTGTCGTAGACTACTTCGTGGGTCTCCTCCCGCTTGCCGGCTGGCGAATAAGTCATCAACCAAGTCAGGGCCACGATCACTAGATTAATGGTCCCCAGTTCGGCCAGGCTAACGTTCTTGTTGGCCACCGCGTTCAGGATGGCCAGCCCGATCACTACGAACAGGTAGGTCAAATCCCGGGTGCGGATCGGCTCGGTGCGGTAGCGCAGGATACCAAACACAGCAAACAAGCCCAGGGCAAACCCCAGCTCGATGGGTACTTTGCGGAGCAGGAAACAGAGGGAAAACGTGATGACGTTGAATAGCAGATACGTAAACGCCAAGTCTCGATTGCGGTAGAGGCGATAGTGAATGCCACGGATCACTATCCAGGCGAAGCCCACATTCAGGGAAAGGCGCATCACCAATTTGATGTAGTCGGCGCTATCGAAGAACTCCTTCAAACCAAATATCTCAAACACGGGTCATCCTCCGAATGTTGCGTAGGTTGGGGAGAAAGCGGTTGCAGCGCAGGCCAGGAAACAGGGTGATCTGAGCGGTACAGTATTTGGACGAGCCGGAAGGCCTTACCCCCTTTGCTCTCAGGGCGAGCATAGCGGGAGAGCGGGGCCAGAACCTCGGTTGCTTGACTTCCACAATGGCCAGCCCGGGCATCTCACAGACACCACGCTGGTCGGCTTCGAACACCAACTTCATGTCCACCGTTAGGCGCTCCTTGAAGCCCCGGCCGATAAGCGTAATACGATTGAAATTGGTCCACACCTGGGGAACGATCTGTGACGAATCGACCGGGAGGCAGTCCTCGAGAAAGGTTCGCTCTTCCCCGTCGATGGAGTCACCTCCGAAGACTATCTTACGTCGTACTTTGACAGTAACCTCGTGATTGGTCTTGCGCTTGACTTCCAGGAAACTCACTTCGCGTTCCAGGTAG
>CAZHDS010000478.1:0-1949 GCA_964531495.1 uncultured Ignavibacteriales bacterium | reverse complement strand
TCCGTCTCCGGTCGCCAACCTAACACCCTTGCTCTTTCAATATACTCCTGTGATTCGTCGCTGTAAAGCATCAACTCTGCCTGTTTAGTCTCAGTGATGGACTCACCACGCGCCATGGCATCCTCCAGAGCCAGCTGGCCCGAGGCTGCCATCAGCGCGCCTTTCTGAACAAGCGCAGTTACCGATCGGTGGTTGAGTACCAACGCCAGGTCGGCAAACCGCAGAGCCTCGGCATAATGGCCGGTGCCTCGGTGTTTTGACACAAGCAAGCATACTAACTCAGCCAATAGCGCACGCCGGCTCAGAGAGCTGAGATAGATGCCGCTGTCGATCCCAGCTGGAGGAATATCCATATTCTCCGCATACCATTCATCCGTAGCCGAATAGCCGCCGCTGGTACACTCAACATTGAATGTGTCTCCCGATTGTCTGTCGTGCATCCGACAGAAGAGGTGTAGTGGTGCCATCACGCCGTGAAACGGCACTGACGGATCGACTCTGGCCATCAGCGCAATGAAGAGAACCGGCATGCTAACGCAGTTCCCTTTGTGCGATCTAAGGTAGGTCGACAGCAGCCTGGTCTTGGGCTCCTCCCCCATCGGGTCGTCCAGATCGTAGGTGAAAGATTGGTATGCATTCCACGGGCCGGAATCACACTGGTACATGCGAGTGGCCTGGAACTTGTCCATATCGGTGTTCCTGCCTGCGAGCATCCTTCGGATTTCCGCGACCATGCGGTCGAGCTCGCCTAGGCACCAGGGGATGTCGACAGTACTGTCACACTCCTTGGCAATTATGAGCGACCACAAACCTACGTCCAGAGAGTCCTCTGCCACTTCGGGCAGATCCCATACTGTCTGCCCGCAGTAGCCCTCCTCAGCATGGGTTGGTACTGCGAGCACGGCCCATAACAGACACGCCAAGAACACGATCTGGGCAACTGTGCAGCTAATCGATCTCTGAGACCAACCGTGATTGACCCTCATGCGTTCAGCCCCCACTAAGCCTGCTTCCACACCCGAGCTGCCAGACTTGAGCCCGGCAACTATGTATTCGCTTCCTGAATCCCCCCCCGCTAGGCCAGTTTCTCGAGAAGCTCGTCGGAGATGTCAAAGTTGGCGTAGAGTTTCTGGACATCCTCCATGTCCTCAAGCAACTCGTACAGCTTGAGCATCGACGAAGCCTGCGACTCCTTGGTCAACTGTACCGAGTCCTTGGCCCTCATCGTGACTTCAGCCGAAGCCATCGGTATGCCCTTTTCCTCAATCGCTGAGCGAACCGTGTCGATATCGGCCGGCTTGGTGATGATTTCGTAAATATCGGATTCGATCTTGATGTCTTCCGCCCCAGCCTCCATGGCCACTTCCATGACCGTATCCTCGTCGGCAGCGTCGGCTTCAATGGTGATGACACCCTGCTTCTCGAACATCCAGGCCACGCATCCGGAGGAGCCCAAGTTTCCGCCGTACTTGGTCAGGGCGTGTCGGACTTCGCCCACGCACCGATTCTTGTTGTCGGTGAGAGCTTCCATGAAGATCGCCACGCCGCCAGGACCGTAACCTTCGTAGTTGATCGACTCGTAGATTACGCCGGGTAACTCGCCAGTGCCTTTCAAGATGCCGCGCTTGATGTTGTCAGCTGGCATATTGGAGCCCTTGGCCGCTGCTATAGCTGTCCGCAGGCGCGGGTTGCCATCGGGGTCACCGCCACCCTCACGAGCGGCAATAGTTATCTCCTTGATGTGCCGCGTAAAGACCTTGCCGCGCTCGGCGTCAGTCTTGCCTTTCTTCCTCTTGATCGTCGCCCATTTTGAATGACCGGACATCGAGAAACTCCTGCTTCTATAAGAAAGTATTCGTTATCGCATCTAGCCGGCCCACGCCAGTCTATCATAGATAATAATAGAAGCTGACACCGGTGGCAAGTGCCTTTGGGAAATCACGGTCAAA
>CAZHDS010000477.1:0-1953 GCA_964531495.1 uncultured Ignavibacteriales bacterium | reverse complement strand
GACCTAGATTGAGCGATTCTCGACAGAGAAAGGACTTGACAAATCACTCGATGGGCAATAGATATAGGTTCATCATCGATAAGGTGACCAACCATAGACTTATCACCCAACGAGTGAGGGCAGACAATGAGACATTGCAGCAATCCAAACCGGATATCAGGTGTCGAGACGACAAGCGATACGCTTACCGGCCGTGGGGGATTGGCCTTGTTCGTGCGTTACATTTCGCAGCTCGATCTTCGGTTTCTTTTGGAAGGGCATTTCGGCGATGTCCGCAAGAGCGGCAAAGGCCTGCCGGTCTGGAGCCTTTTCGTGCAGGTTCTCTGTTGGCTCTTTGACGGGACGAGCAGGTCTTTGACTTATTTCGACCAGTTGGCCAAGGACGAGGGCTACGCCGCCATCGTTGAGCATCGGATTAAGGACATGGCCTCTTCGCACGCGGTCAAGCGGTTTTTCAAAGCATTGTCCTTCCTCAAGTATGGCACGAGGTTTCGCGGAGTGCTGTTGGCATTGTTCGCGTGGCGGCCTAGGATGCAACAGCCTGACGAGGTCGAATTGACAATCGATACGATGGTGATGGACAACGATAGGGCTGTGAAGCGTCATGGCGTCCAGCCCACGTACAAGAAGGTCAAAGGCTTTCAGCCGTTGCATTTGATCTGGAACAGCAAGATTGTCGATGCGGTGTTCCGCGGCGGCAAGAAAAACGGCAACTGCGGCAATACGGTCATCAACATGATCGAACGCAATGTTGAGATGATCCGCCGGACCTTGGGCGTGCGTGTCTTGATCGTTCTGCGGCTCGACAGCGGCTTTTTCGACGAAGCCATCATCGAAGCCTGCAACCGTCTGGGCGTTCTGCTTATCCTCTCGGGCAAAATGTACGACAGCGTCAAGGAGCACGTCGCATCTGACAGCGCCTCGCGCTGGGGCGAATATGACAACGGCCATCAGCGATGGCAATACCTCGAGTTTGGCTGGCGTTGTGACAAGTGGGCTCGCCTCTACCGCGCGTTCTACACGCGTCCGGTTTACGAGGACAATGGGCAAACGCTGATGGAGTCCGCCCGACCCGACAACGTTATCCTAACCAACGCGGGCGTTATTCCAGAGGTGTTCAAGCACGCCACCGAAGCTCAACGTCAACGGTGGCTCAAGCCCGAGACGATCATTGCCAGTCATCATGGCCGCGGCGCCGACGAATTGCCACACCGTGGCCTCAAGGATTTTGGGTTCCAGCAACTGCCGTTTACGCGTTTCTCACCCAATGCCGCCGTGTACTACTGCATGGCGGTCGGCTTCTTCCTTTTCGAAACCTTCACGGAAGATGTCCTGGACGAAGTGCGGCCCGATACTCTATCCGCCGTGAGCTACGCAAGCACCGTCAGGCGCAAGCTCATCGACATCGCCGCCAAGATAGTCAAGACCGGCCACGAAGTCATCCTCAAAGTCAGCGCCGCCGCCATGGCGGCCCTCAAGTTCGATCAGCTCTGGGCCCGCTGTCAGAATCCACCACCGATTCTCCTAACGTAGCCTTGATGAAATCGCCTTGTCCGCATGCAGGAGAGGTGTGTCTTGGCGCGCGATTTCCTCGGTCATGGGGCTCACAACTCTTGCTTTGCCGACAAAAGACGCCTCCTCGCGCCGTGTGTCCGAGATAGGACGGCGTGTCCGGCCTTCCATCATCCCCTGCCCAGAGTCTCACCGATGGATTCTGGGCGGATCAGCCACTCCGCGCAAAGAAACGCTCAATTTGGGTTGAAATAAGGATTGCGGCCGATGACCCTGAAGAAATCGAACATGTCGGCGCTCGGGTCGCCTTCGATCTTGACGCCGAACTTGCCGATGAATCCGGTGCGGTATCCGGCATCCCGCATGAGGGCGGGGTAACTCTCCGCGACGTGGGCTTTGCGGATGGGAGGCGTGCCGAAGGTGGACCCATGCGTACGCTCA
>CAZHDS010000476.1:0-1955 GCA_964531495.1 uncultured Ignavibacteriales bacterium | reverse complement strand
CTATCACAGGGGTCACCAGATGCACCTGTGCCCTCTCGGGCAGACTCTTGCGCGAGGCAATCGCCTTGAACCCCGCCAGCTTGGCTGAATCACTCTTCAGGGCGGCAACGGCGTCAATTTCGGCGATGGTCGCATCGACCTCTATATTCGGCTTGGCAGCCGGCTTAAACAATCCGCCAGGCCCGGCTAAGTCTTCCCCGACCGAACAGCCGCCAAGCAACAAGGCCGTAAACATCAATCCAACAGTCAGTACTCTCATTGCAAAACCTCCATGTTTAATGTCCAAAGTGATCATTGTATTCGTGCCTTTATGCCTTCGTATCTTCGTATGCCCCGCATCACTGCCGCTGGCATTATACAGTCCGCCAGCCGTCGCCACAACCTTTCGGACACAGGAATATATGATATGTCCCCTTGCCCCCGCCATGTTGACAACCGGGACCGATGCAGGTAGAATGCCGCCTTTCAACCGCTTAATGAGGGCTTAAGATGTCAGACAAGGCAAAGAAAAAGGGATATCGAGACACACTGAACCTGCCGAGTACCAGCTTCGCTATGAAGGCCAACCTTCTCCAGCGTGAGCCGGCCCAGCAAAAGGCATGGGCCAGGCAGGACATATACAACAGCATCCTGGCAACCAGGGCCGATGCGCCAATGTATATCCTGCACGACGGACCGCCCTACGCCAACGGCGATATTCACATGGGCCATGTCATTAACAAGGTCCTGAAGGACATCGTCGTCAAAGTACAAGACGATGACCGGGCATCGCTGTCCCTACGTACCCGGGTGGGACTGTCACGGCCTGCCGATCGAGGCCAAGGTCATGGCCCAGCTCGGCGATGCGGCAAAGACGATGGACAAGCCGTCCATCCGAAAACAATGCCAGTAATACGCAGGCAAATTCGTCAAAAAACAGGCCAAACAATTTCAGTCGCTGGGCATATTCGGCGACTTCGACAATCCGTACCTGACGCTGAAACCGCAGGATGAAAAGGGCATCCTGGAAATCTTCGCCGAACTGGTGGGCAAAGGGCTGGTCTATAAGCAGTTGAAACCCATCCATTGGTCCGTGGGCTGTGAAACCGCCCTGGCCGACGCCGAGCTGGAATATCAGGACATCTCTTCGCCGAGTATCTATGTGAACTTCCCGGTAAGTGACGAATCTGTCGGCAGGCTCAAAGAGCTTGGGCTCGCCGGCGATGACGGAGCGACGGTGTGTTTTATGATCTGGACGACCACGCCCTGGACTCTCGCAGCCAACCTGGCAGTCGCCGTCCACCCCCGTCTGGACTACGCCGCCATCGGCTATGAACACAACGGCCGCAAATTCACCTCCATCGTCTGCACCGACCGGATAAAAGCTGTCACAGAAGCAGTCGGCCTGGCAGAGGGACAATACACCGTCTCAGCCCCCGTCAAAGGCAGCCAGTTGCAATCACTGCGATACGACCATCCGTTCGTCGAGACCAACCCTACCGACAAAGACGCGTGGCTGGTAATCACCGCCGAGTTTGTCACCACCGAAGACGGCACAGGCATTGTACACATCGCACCGGGCCATGGCGTCGAGGACTACGTCGCCGGCCAGCAGAACAACTTGGCGGTCTATTCGCCGGTCATGGACGACGGCTGTTACGACGACACCGTCCCGGAATGGCTGCGCGGCAAAAGCGTCCTCAAGGTTGACAGCGAGATAAACGAACACCTGCGAAAGATCGGCTGGCTGGTCAAGGAAACCGCCATCATGCATTCGTACCCGCATTGCTGGCGGAGCAGGATGCCGGTAATCTTCCGCGCGACCGAGCAGTGGTTCATAAGCGTTGACAAGGATATCCCCGGCGTTGGCAAAAACCTGCGAAATCTCGCATTGGAGAAGATTGGCGACGTGAAGTGGATTCCCGCCTGGGGCGAAAAACGCATCCGCGGGATGCTCGAATCACGACCCGACTGGT
>CAZHDS010000475.1:0-1968 GCA_964531495.1 uncultured Ignavibacteriales bacterium | reverse complement strand
TTGGCTAATGCCGTTACTATAGTAACGACCCTGTCGTTCTCGTCAATGGCCACAAACATGAAAGTAGGCGCCGGCGGCGCGTATTTTATCATCTCACGAAGCCTTGGATTAGGTGTGGGAGCTGCCATCGGTGTTCCGCTTTTTCTCTCTCAGGCCATCTCTGTAACGCTTTACGCCTACGGTCTGGCGGAGTCTCTGCGAGTCGTCTGGCCAAGCGTTCCTCTTTTGCCAGTCAGCATTGCTGTCGTCTTGGTGGTGTCAATTGTATCCCTCTACGGCTCCCGATTTGCGCTGAAGACCCAGGTCCCACTGCTTGCGCTGGTAGCGCTATCGCTAGTCGCACTTGCCGTTGGTGCATTGCTTTCCCAGCCGGCTCAGCCCGAGCTCGTGGTGTTACCCGTGCTCAGCGAGGTTGGGTTCTGGGTGGGATTTGCGGTGTTCTTTCCAGCCGTGACTGGAGTTATGGCCGGTCTAAGTCTCTCGGGCGACCTCAAGAACCCTGGCAAGGCTAGTCCAGTCGGTGCTATCGCAGCCTCTCTCACCGGCCTCGCGGTGTATCTGCTGATACCTGTGTTGTTAACACGCTCAGCATCCCCATTCCAATTGCAGAACGACTCGCTAGTCTGGTTGAGGATTGCCCCCCTTGGACTCATCCTCGTGCTTCCCGGACTGTGGGGGGCCATCCTGTCATCGGCTGTAGGATCTGTTCTGGGTGCTCCACGGACGATTCAGGCCGTTTGTCGTGACCAGATCACGAGTAAGAAGCTTCGAGCGTATGTCTCCGGAGTCATCGGCGTTCGCGTGGCTCTCGCGCTCACAACCTTGATCGCGCTCGGCGCGGTGTTCCTAGGTGATCTCAACGTCGTCGCAAAGGTCGTTTCCATGTTCTTTCTGACCGTCTATGGCACGGTCAACATCGTTGCAGGTCTTGAGGCGCTCAGTGGCGACCCATCATGGCGTCCCAGTTTCCGCATACCTTGGTGGCTGAACATCGCCTGTGGATTGGCCTGCATCTGGGTTATGTTCCTGATCAGTCCCCTGGCCAGCGCTATTGCGATAGGAGTTGAGATACTCCTTTGGATGCTTTTTGCCCGCAGGGAGCAACTGGCGTCATGGGGCGACTCCAGACGAGGCGTGTATGAAGCCATCCTCCGCTGGGTACTTATTCGTCTCTCTCAACGCAGCATGAGCGCCCGCAACTGGCGGCCTCACGTTTTAGTCTTCGTGGACGACGCGCGGCGAAAGTTGGATCTCATCAAGTTCTCATCCTGGTTCAGTCAGAATCGAGGGGTGGTCACGGTCTGCGAACTGGTCATCGGGGACTTACTGCATGCCGAGATGGAAGTCACAAACCGCCTGGCAGCAACTCAGGAGTTCTTGACCAGCGAGGACCTGACTGTTTTTCCCGAAATCGACGTTGTCGACAACATTGTCGATGGGATTGCCGACGTAGCGCAGGCAAATGGTATTGCTGGATTCTCAAGCAATACTATCGTCCTGGGATGGCCCAAAGATCCCAACATGATGGTAGACTTCCTGGAGACAACTCGGCGGCTGGAGAAGATCAAGAAGTCAGTGGTAATTGGTAAGATAAATCCCCAGCACATCTTCCCGGTTCGCAAAGCAAGGCGCGAGATCCATGTATGGTGGGGTGGGCTAAAGCAAAACGGTGACCTGATGCTCCTCCTTGCATACTTGCTGACCCGAAATCACGAGTGGCGTGGCTCAGAGCTGAAGATCCTGTGCGCTTCTTCAAACGATTTCGCCCGAAGGAACACAGAGCTTTATCTCGAGACAATGCTCAGCGAGATCCGCATCGAGGCTGATTGCGATGTGTTCATCAAGCCGCCGGGGTCGAGTATCAGTGACTTGATACACCTGCACAGTGCGTCAGCGGACACGGTGTTCGTGGGACTGGCCGTACCTGAGCCAGGCGATGAGCTTGAGTACGTAAAACGTCTCGAGTCC
>CAZHDS010000474.1:0-1975 GCA_964531495.1 uncultured Ignavibacteriales bacterium | reverse complement strand
CCGGCGGCGATGTGTAGGATGTCTGGATTCCTCTGTCATATTATTACATCGAACGTCAGTGCTGAGAATTTGGCGCGTTAGCGGCAATATTCTCGGGCACTTTGTTCGGTCCATTCTTTCTTATCCCGGATTGATTGGTCCTGTTTTCCACAAAGCAATTAAGCCAGCACAATAGATTGCTGACACGATGGCGCCAAGTACGTTCGCTGCTATCAGGCAACCCTTGATCCACGGCTTAATCTCTAGCTTGATTGCAACCCAAGCCGAGAATGCCGTGACAACGAATGCAACTGGACTTCCGAGAAGGGTCAGCATTGCCGAAGTGGAACCAGCAAGCGGATGTGTTATGTTCATTCTGTTTGTGATGAAAACCGTGACGAACATGAGCACAAGGCATGTGCTTATGAGTGTGCTAATCCCGACAATCAACCTTTTTGTTTCTTCTTTCATTTCATTGACCGAACGTCTGCAATGACGCGCAAGAAATGGCCGCGCTCGCGCGGCTATTTCTTGTCGCTGTCGATTGCTTTGTTGGAAGTCTTCTCTTCCTTCATTGCCTTTTCATACATGGGCCAGTCTATGCGACGGAGGACATGGTTCCCTTTACGTATCCATGCGTTGTCTGAAAAGGTGGGGTACTCTTTGGCAAGCTCTGCAAAGGCTTGGGTGGCTTCGGAGACTTCCCCGGTCGCTAGTAACATCTTGCAATCTGCCCACCGTTCCCATCTGCCTTCTTTGTGTACAAAGGCAACGCTTAGATTCGTCGCTGTCGTTATGTCATTGAGTTCCAAGGCACATGCAACCGAAAGAGCTCTGCTGCGGTCAGCAGCAGGATCTACTGATAGCACCTCTCCGAATTGATCGAGTGCTTTTTGATAGTTGCATGCACTGAACTGAGCATTTGCAGCATTGTAGCTTTCATACGGCCAATTTGTGAATGACGACTCATTCTCGGCCCACCACTCGTGAAGCGGCGCGACGTTCCAAGGATCGAAACTCACTCCAGCAATGTCATGCAGTGCCTTAGAAACACGGTTTGCCGTCCAAAGGTCTTTGTGTTCTGCCAGCTGTACGAGTTCTGGCACGAACAGACGATATTTCTTCTGGCCGATGATGTTGATGGCCCCATCGGCGGGAGTCTTGTGCAACTCCATCGCGAGTTCATCCGTGGAAAACGGACCTGTGAAACGCTCTTGTCCTCGACGCTCCAAAGGAATCAACGCCGTGGTGTTGGCGCGGTCTAAGATCAGCGTCCGTTGGACTTTGCTTACCGTTGCACGGGCCAATGCGGCGAGGCGATTAGTTCCGCTGGCCAGGGTCGCTAATTCTCGGAAGGCGTTCCTGTCAAACGCTTCAGCGTGACCAACAGAGGCGATCTGCATTTGTTCCTCGTAAAGATTGTCCAGCCTCCGCGAGGCTTCCGTAATACCGGCATCCAATGTGTTCACACTTTCGGCAATTGGCTCGATTTCCCTGCGGAGAGCGTTGGCGTCGCGTACCACCATTTGGATCGTGTCGCGATCGGCTTGCACCTGCTTCTTGATGGACTCAATCTCTGCCACATCGGCTGAAGCTTTTTGCTTCAGCTTGACCAAGTCCCGTAGAGATATGATCGAGTCCTTGAAGGTAGCAATGGCAATTACGCCAGCTACGAAAAGTGCGAAAAGGGTAAAGTACTTATTCTTCCGGAAGAACCGCAGGATTGCGTCAACGACTCGGCTTAGTTTGTTCATATTCTCGCTCTCATTGTCTCGCTTCCAACGATCATCCTGAGCTTTCGGCGCTTGTCGCCGATAAGCTCCAGGAGTTTGTTGGCACTTCACTCATCCTTTGCGAATGGTTTTGCCGATTTGCCCGTTCTCTTTTGGTATCGGATCAGCCAGATGCCGAGAAAGAGTCCTGCGACGACAGCCACACCGCCGAGAGATGCCCAGAGCCAGTCTTTGTCAAATCCGGCAAAGACAACAAGGAACAG
>CAZHDS010000473.1:0-1986 GCA_964531495.1 uncultured Ignavibacteriales bacterium | reverse complement strand
GATTAAAACGGTCAATCAGGCCGTTTCAGTTATGGGAGCTACCACCGTCAAGTGCCTGGCGCTGTCCAGCTCAGTACTCAATCCCGAGAAGATAGCCAAGGATTCCGGAATGGATACGAGGGCCTTTTTTACCCACGTCCTGACGGTGGCTGCGGCTGCGGAGAACATTGCCCGGGCTCTGGAAATGAAAAACACCGAAGAGGCCTTCATCGCTGGGCTGCTCCACGATGTTGGTGTACTCTTTTTCGTTCATCACTATCCGCAGGAATACACCCACGTAATTCAGCATCGTGTCGGGGCCGATACCCTGGCCGAAGCAGAACTTGAAGTCTTCGGAATCGATCATGCCGAAGTTGGCTTTCATATGGCTGAGAGATGGAATTTACCGTCCTATATCACGGTGGCCATCGGGAACCATCATCGAAGCCGGAGTGAGGATGACGATCCGCTCTACCAGAACATAGTCGCGCTGGCCGTCCTACTCGCGGGGGACCAGTTCTCCGGCTATGAGCCGAGCCTGGAGGACCGTCTACGTCGGATCAAAGCGGCCTCTCTGGATCTGGGTTTGAGCAAAGATCAAGTGGACGAGATATCGTCGTCCTTACTGGCGCGGACGGTTGACGTTGCTGAGTATCTTAAGATCGATATCGGCAACCTCGAAGAGATGCTTGTCCGGGCCAATCAGGAGATCTGGAAGTCATACATCACCATGGAGAACCTCTTCAAGGAGCGTTCTGAGCTTTCAGCCAGCCTGCTCCGAGAAGAAAGAGCCAAGGGAGCGGCCGAGTCCAAGACTATCGCCATGGTCACGATGTCGCACTATCTTAACAACGCTGCTATGGCCATCTACGGTCGGTCCCAGCTGATGCGGATGCTCTTCAACAAGGGGGATCTCGATCGCCTGACCGGAAATCTGGCTCACGATTTGGATATTGTGGATCAGTCCATTGCCAAGGTTGTGGCGGTTTTGGAGGAGATGAGAGAGATCTCTCCGATCGACGAAAAAGAATTCTACACCCTTTCCAAGGGTTTGAATATCGACGACCGTATTGCCAAGCGTATGAAGACGATGGCTGAAGACGGTGCCTGGGTAGCGGACGTTGAGATGGCTCCGGCAGCCAAGTAGCGAAATACCAGTTGCTGCGCTCAATCAGATTCGTTAAGCTTCATCCATGTTGACCTACCTGACATCGGGCGAATCGCATGGCCCACAGTTGACGGCCATCATTGATGGCCTCCCGGCCGGACTCCCCATAGACAAAGACGCTGTTGACTATCAGCTGGCTCGTCGCCAGAAGGGCTACGGTCGTGGGGGACGGATGCTGATCGAGAGTGACCGGGCCCAATTCGTTGGTGGCCTGCGCAATGGATACACGTTGGGCGGTCCGGTTAGTATTGTCGTGAGTAACAAGGACTGGGCCAACTGGACCGGTATCATGGACCCCCATTTGCCGATCGCTGATGATCTTCCGCCCAAGAAGCAGAAACTGGCCTTTGATATTTCCTGTCCCCGTCCTGGACACGCTGATCTGTCGGGCGGCATCAAGCACGGGCATCACGACCTGCGCAATGTTCTGGAGCGAGCATCGGCCAGAGAGACGGCGGCCCGCGTGGCGCTGGGGGCGGTGGCGCGACAGTTTTTGGAGCACTTCGGCGTCAAGCTTGCCTCACACGTCGTCCGCATTGGTGCCGTGGCTCTCGATAGTTCTTTCCCGCGACCTACTCTTGATGAGATAGTTGAGTTGTCCGAGGCTTCGGAAGTCCGCTGCCTTGATCCGGACACAGCTGAAAAGATGATCGAGACTATTCGATCTGCCAAGAGAAACAAGGACTCCCTCGGTGGTGTGGTCGAGCTGATCGTGACCGGCCTGCCGGTGGGACTAGGCGGCTATTCGCAATGGTCTGATCGCCTCGATGGACGTCTGAGCGGAGCCCTCATGGCTACCCATTCGGTGAAGGGGGTAGAAATCGGTCTCGGTTTCCAGG
>CAZHDS010000472.1:0-1990 GCA_964531495.1 uncultured Ignavibacteriales bacterium | reverse complement strand
AACAATGCGATCCGTATGATTGGCTTCAAGTGCTCAGCCGAGACTCTCAGGAGCAGGTCGATTTCGTCTGCCTCAAGATATCGCACACGACCTGGCGGCTCACGAAATAGCCGGACCTTCTTCACAGGGTTATCTTCGGCCAGATCCCACTGAACCGCTTTCGTGAACATCCCCTTCATGCAGGCCAGTTCTCTATTGACCGTGGAGGGACTGACCTCTTCACTACGTTCCCGCTTGAACCGTTCAATGTCCCAGGGCTTGATTTGGCTCAGCATCTTACGTGCAAACCATCGTCCTAAGACGACGATACTTCTTTGATCCCGGTCTGCCGACAGCTTGTTCACAGTGGCCCAGTCCATGTACCGTTCCGCCAGTTGCACGTAACTAACCTTGTCAAACTTAGCTCGATCGAGAAACCGGTTCTCAGCAAGTTGGACTTTGCGCTTGGCAAGAACTGACTCGGCCAGCTTCTTGTTTGGTCCAATGGCTTCCCGGTACTTTCGGCCACTGACTCGGTACTCGATGTAGTAGGTCTTTCCTCGCTTGAACACGGCCATTGAACGTCCTTCTGTGTTAGCCATCAAACTACCATGATCACCCCACTCGAGTCAAGGCAGAATGCTTCAATCCATCCACCCGCTGTCGGTTCTGGGGGAATACGTGTTCATATCGATCCACGCCTCTACATCAGATTTCCTGAACATGACCCGGCGTCCCATCCTCACAAAAGGGAGTTCGCGTTGCTGTGATACCCACTGGTCGATTGTGAAGACGCTAAGCCCGGTTAGCTCGGCCAGCTCCTTTTTGTTATAGAATTCCCTGTTCACAACGATGAAGTCCATTCAGTCCAGAACCCGCTCGGTCGTCTCGGTGCATCGGTGTAGCAAATTGGCCTTAGCCTTCTGACCACTTTCGTGGGTCAGATTGTGGCCCTCGCGATGAACGGGAATGCCACCGTTGGCGGGCACGCTAAGAATGCATCGCCAGCCATCATCGAAATGAGCGGCGCTGGCAATCCGAGGGCGGCTATTCCCTAGACCACTCCGACGCGGGGTTGAGATGAGTTTAGAGGCCATGACTTGATTACCCCTTGTCAGGGGGCAACCTCTTCGGAGAAATGCGTTCTACGGTCGTCTAAACTGCTCTGGGGCCCGCGTAATTCGAGGCAGAACTGATGGGCACGACCAGCCTCGATCAGCCTCTTGCGACGTCTCTCTGAAAGCCGTCTTCGTATTTTCGGTTTCGCATACTCGGCAATGGTCTCGAACAACTCAAGAGGGAACAGAAACACCGCCTCGTAGTCATCCGTCCACTGCGGCACCTCCAACTCCGGGTGCTCTCGATGCAGATGGGCCCGTATCTTCTTCCCACAGCAATAGTATGCCAGCAACTTGTCAGAATGCGGATAGATGTGTCCGTACCGACAAGGGATCTGAAATAGCCACGGGTCATTCTTGCCAGCAGGATCGAACTTAGCGGCTTCGTCCATAGTGATCTTGTACCGATGCCCATAGGCCGCTCGTAGGTCGATTGGTGTCGTCACTTCTTCTCCTCGGTTTGGTCTTGATTGAGCTGTCGAGAGAGGCGCGCAATATCAGAGGCTGTCGCAAAACCGTTCACCCCCCCGGCTCTTCCGAAGTTTGGAGCGATGTTCGTCTCAGAGTCATGGACGATCATCTCTTCCTCCAAAGACCGGTTTCCTAATTCTCTCTCTCTCCTATAATGTGGTTGGTTCGCTTCTGCGTCGGTATCGCGTCGCGCACTGGTCCGGCCACCCTTGTAAGTCTCGGGCCGCACGACGGTTAACTTCGTCGCTTGGCGGTTCGCTCCTGATCCGGTTTTGGACCGACGGATTTTGCCCAGCTTCTCACATTTCTTCAAGAATCGCCCAACTTTGCTCGGGGCCCAGCGCCACCGTTCTGCCAGCGTGCGGCGCGTCGCGACGCAAACCCAGTCACCTCCGGCGCTGGCCATGTCGGTCAGGTCAATC
>CAZHDS010000471.1:0-1991 GCA_964531495.1 uncultured Ignavibacteriales bacterium | reverse complement strand
ATACAGGACGAGACACGGGAATGGCACCTTGATCTCTGGAGCACTCTCAGAAATGATGATCGCGTCAGCTTTGTCCCGCACAAGATTCCCGAGCAACTCAAAATTAAGGATGACGACCAGAAGAATGATATTGCTTTTGCGGCAACATTTATCGCCCAAGCGGAGAAACTGTCGCTCCTTGCCGATGACCGGGTGTGCCAGGCATTCACCTTGAATGAAAACAGCGACGTTGGCTGTGCGGCGTTCGGGACGGATAAGCTCTTGGTGGCTCTGGCAGAGGAGCAGCTCCTTAATCCTCAGCGCTTGGCAAGCTGTTTCCTGCAACTCATGGCATGGCGATACCGCTTCCTTATCCCGCCTGCGAACGTACTGGTTGATCTGGCAACACAATACGCGGAACATCCGCCCGGCCAGCCTTTGCGCGATATTGCGCGATACATTCATGACTGCATGCGTGATCCCGGCCTGTTCGGAGGGTTCGAAGCTACAGATCAGCCTGTCTCCATGGCCATGAGATTGCTCATGACCTGGATAGCTACGATTTCCGATTTCCTGATGGATGTCTGGTGTGATTCTGATTTCGCGGACGACAAGCTCAAGGAATTGACAAATTGGTCGATCAAGGAACTTCTTCCTTCGTCACCCAGAGTTCTCGGCGGCTTACAGAAGGTCAGAATCTCGGACATGACAGCCCGTTATGTTATCTCGCAAGCAATGATCCGCTCTATTCAAAAAGAAGATGAAGAGCGAGTCGGAGATTGCCTCGCGGCAATCCGCGACGCACTGGGCCTTGATGAGAAAGACTATTTGGAGATTGTAACTGGAGTGTTGGATGGAATCTGAGTTTTCACAGGAAGACATGCAGAAAGCGAATCGTATTCTGAAGGTTCGGCTTCGCAATGCTGCGTTGAAGCATATTGAACGCGTAGATGCCAGAACGCTTACTGTCATGGAGAACAATGATCTATTCAAGCGGGAAAGTCCTGGTCCTGGTGAAGATGTTGACCCGCAGATTGTCGCCGACCTCGAACATCCGAGGCGCATCCCTGGTTCGCTCGGACCTTTGCTCGTCTTCAAGAACGAAGAGCCCAAGAAGGGCTGTACCGTCCTTGAAGTACCATTGCTTCTCTACTGCGAGAAGAAGGCGTCACGAGCCGCAGCTTTCGCGCATTTGGAAAGGTTGGCGAATGCAATACCTGCACGCGTGACACCTCGCACTATTGATTTCATGGCAAAGTATGGGGACGATTTGCTTTCCGATGATCCCGGCAACTGGCGGCCGGCATCGGTATTCATTGGCGACGTGGTGGATGACGATATTCTTTGCAGTATTGCAGCTTTGAAACAGGCGTTGGAAACTACGCCTGCGCTGAAGGATAGCGTTGATCGGTATGGCACAAAAGTTCTCCGGCCAACCGTTTCGTCGCTCGATTCGATCAAGCTTCCCATCGGACATCCTGCTGCACAACGTTCAGAGATTGAGGCCATCATCAAGGATGCCGTTGAAAACTCTGATTCGCTTGAAGGCGCCTGTTCGGCTTATTTTGAGGCACTGGGGCACATCCTTTTGGCACCAGAGCTGTCACTTGCACAAGTAGTGCATCTTTGGGTGGACAAGAATGGCGAGCAAGAGAACCTGTGGGATGTCCTCTGGCAGTGGGCGGATACCGTTGCCAGCCCACTGGCGAGATATCATGTCTGTTCTGTGTTCGCGGCACGCCCGGAAAACATCCCGGAAGATGGATTTGAAGACTTCTGGAGCGAGGTGCAACAAGTCCTCTGTGTTCCGGAGATATCACCCGAGAAACCTAAGAGACATTCTGCATGGGTGCTTCGCTGCCAGTTGGCTCGGCACTACACGTATCACCTGGAGACCCAACTGCCTGACAACGACGGTGCGAACATCACGTGTTTTGCATGGTGGTTGGCCGAGCAAGTTGCACAAATCCTTAGCGGTTCGGCGGGTGACCTTCATTACTATGTAGAGAAAT